>NZ_JBNDIC010000001.1:0-312109 GCF_056755475.1 Rhizobium sp. KNZ2-6A
GCCCACTTGCTCTTTCTGCCGCAATATTCTCCCGACCTCAATCCGATCGAACAGCTCTTCGCAAAGGTCAAACACCAATTGCGCAAAGCCCAGGCCAGAACCCGGCAGGCCATCTACGACGTACTTGGAGACATCCTTCGTACCATTGCGCCACAAGAATGCTCAAACTACTTCATAAACGCTGGCTATGAACGGGCTTAAATTCATCCCGCTCTAAAGAATGCTCCCAAGGCATGGCCCCTCCTCGTGAGGGGCCTTTTTTATTCATGGCCATCAGTGGAAAATTAAGTGGCCGGAAATTTTTGATTTACGTACATCAGAAATGGCGGTAAAGGATTTCGGCAGGAGGAGCCGATGAGACCGACCGTGCATGACATCGCCGCCGCCGCGGGCGTCAGCCTCGCCACCGTGGACCGCGTCTTGAACCGGCGGCCTGGCGTGCGGCTGGTGACGCGGGAGAAGGTGGAGGCCGCTATTCGCGAGATCGGCTATATCCGCGACGTCGCTGCCGCCAATCTGGCCAAGGGCCGTGTCTATCCTCTCGTATTCATCGTGCCGACAGGCGACAACTCCTTCATGCACGGACTGCGTTCAGAGGTGCATCATGCAACCTTACGGGCGAGCATAGAACGCACGGATATCCGCATCATCGAGGTGCCACCCTTCGATGTGCCGGCGCTGGTGGCGACGCTTGAGGCTTTGCAGGGGCAGGATATCGCCGGGGTCGCCCTGGTGGCGACCGATGCGCCTGACGTGCGTGCTGCGGTCGGCCGGCTGGTCTCCGAGCGCATCCCCGTCGTCACGCTTGTTTCCGATCTGACCGATTCGGTGCGGCATCATTATGCCGGTATCGACAACATCGCCGCCGGCCGCACGGCCGCCCGGTTGCTCGGGCGATTCCTTGGTGGTCACAAGGGTGAAATTACAGTTCTCGCCGGTTCCATGCTGGTGCGTGACCATCGCGAGCGCCTGCAGGGTTTCTCCGACGTCATGGCCGAGGAGTTTCCCAAGCTGCGGCTGCTGCCTGTATTGGAAGGGCGTGACGATCCGGAACTCGCCCGATCGCTCGTTTCCAGGGCATTGTCCCAAAGCCGGGACATTATCGGCATCTACAATCTCGGTGCCGGCAACCGGGGCCTGATCGCGGCCTTGAAAGCCGTCAGGCCCGAGCGCGAACTGACCGTCGTCGTGCATGAACTGACGCAGCATACGCGCGCAGCGCTCGTGGACGGTACGGTCGATGCCGTTCTCAACCAGGATGCTGGCCACGAGGTGCGCAGCGCCATCCGCGTCATGAAGGCGACCGCCGACGGCCAGGCCGTCATCGCCGATCAAGAGCGCATCCGCCTCGATATTTTCTTGAAGGACAATCTGCCCTGAGCATTCGAAAGCGGCAGAGTATAGGGAGTTACATCTGATGTATTTGGGTCTCGATCTCGGAACGTCCGGCGTCAAAGCGATGCTGATCGACGGCAATCAGAAGATCATCGGCTCGGCCAATGGCGGGCTCGATGTGTCGCGTCCACATCCCGGCTGGTCCGAGCAGGATCCGGCCCACTGGATCCGGGCGACGGAGGAAGCTGTTGCCGGGCTGAAGGCGGCGCATCCGAAAGAGCTGGCTGCCGTGCGCGGTATCGGCCTTTCCGGCCAGATGCATGGCGCGACGCTGCTCGATGCCGACGACAAGGTGCTGCGCCCCTGCATCCTCTGGAACGACACCCGCAGCTATCAGGAGGCTGCCGCGCTTGACGCCAACACACGCTTCCGCGCGCTGACAGGCAATATCGTCTTTCCGGGTTTTACCGCCCCGAAGCTCGCATGGGTCGCCAAGCATGAGCCGGAGATTTTCGCGAGGGTGCGTTGGGTGCTGTTGCCGAAGGACTATCTGCGCCTTTGGCTGACGGGCGAGCACATGTCGGAAATGTCTGACTCGGCCGGCACCTCCTGGCTCGATACCGGCAAGCGGAAATGGTCTTCCGAGCTGTTGGCGGCAACCAATCTCGATGAGAAGCAGATGCCGACCCTGGTCGAAGGCACCGACGTTGCCGGCAAGCTGCGCGGCGAGCTGGCCTCGAAATGGGGCATTGCCGGCGATGCCGTGGTTGCCGGCGGGGCAGGGGACAATGCGGCCTCGGCCTGCGGCATGGGCACGGTCAGCCATGGCGCCGCTTTCGTTTCGCTCGGGACTTCGGGCGTGCTCTTTGCGGCCAACGGCTCCTATCTGCCGAAGCCGGAAAGCGCCGTTCACGCCTTCTGCCACGCACTGCCGAACACCTGGCACCAGATGGGTGTCATCCTCTCGGCAACCGATGCGCTCAACTGGCATTCGCATGTGACCGGCAAATCCGCTGCCGAACTCACCACCGAGCTTGGTGACACGCTGAAGGCGCCGACCAGCGTCACCTTCCTTCCCTATCTCTCGGGCGAACGCACGCCGCACAACGATGCGACGATCCGCGGCGCCTTCATCGGCCTTGGCCATGAAAGCGGCCGCGCCGTGCTGACGCAAGCCGTGCTCGAGGGCGTATCCTTCGCCATTCGCGACAATCTGGAGGCGCTGCGTTCGGCTGGCACCGACATTACGCGCGTGACCGCCATCGGCGGCGGCTCGCGCTCGCGCTACTGGCTGGCCTCGATCGCCACCGCGCTCGGTGTGCCCGTCGACTTGCCGGCCGACGGCGATTTCGGAGCGGCCTTCGGTGCCGCGCGTCTGGGTTTGATCGCCGCCACCGGCGCCGATCCCGTCGCGGTCTGCACGCCACCGCAGACGGCCGGCTCGATCGATCCCGTGACGTCGCTGACGGATGCCTATGCGGATGCCTACAAGCGCTACCGGGCGGTCTATCCGGCGATCAAGCCGCTGAGCATAGCTTGAGGTGAAACCCTCTCACCCTGCCCTCTCCCCGAGGGGAGAGGGTGAAACCGAGTTTGCGGCAGCCGCCCATACCTTCTCCCCTCGGGGAGAAGGTGGCCCGAAGGGTCGGATGAGGGGGCGTTGCCGACAGAACAACAATACCGAAACACCAACCCAAGGAGATGAGATATGAGCACCGGATTTTTTGGTGACATCAGCAAGGTAAAGTACGAAGGTCCCGACAGCACCAATCCGCTGGCCTTCCGCTATTACAACAAGGACGAAGTCGTTGCCGGCAAGCGCATGGAAGACCATCTGCGTTTCGCCGTCGCCTACTGGCACACCTTCACCTGGCCGGGCGGCGATCCCTTCGGTGGCCAGACCTTCCTTCGTCCCTGGTTCAACGAGACGATGGAAGCCGCCAAGCTGAAGGCCGACGTGGCCTTCGAATTCTTCACGCTGCTTGGCGCTCCCTACTACTGCTTCCACGATGCCGACGTGCGTCCGGAAGGCAAGAACTTCGCCGAGAACACCAAGAACCTCAACGAGATCGTCGATTACTTCGCCCAGAAACAGGCCGAAACCGGCGTGAAGCTGCTTTGGGGCACGGCGAACCTCTTCTCGAACCGCCGCTTCATGTCGGGCGCTGCGACCAATCCGGATCCGGACGTCTTCGCCTTCTCGGCTGCGACCGTGAAGACCTGCATGGACGCCACCCATAAGCTCGGCGGCGAAAACTATGTTCTCTGGGGCGGCCGCGAAGGCTACGAGACGCTGCTCAACACCGACCTGAAGCGCGAACTGGACCAGATGGGCCGCTTCCTCAATCTCGTCGTCGAGTACAAGCACAAGATCGGCTACAAGGGCACGATCCTGATCGAGCCGAAGCCGCAGGAGCCGACCAAGCACCAGTATGACTACGACGTCGCCACGGTCTACGGCTTCCTCAAGAAGTATGGCTTGGAAAACGAAGTGAAGCTCAACATCGAGCAGGGCCATGCGATCCTCGCCGGCCATTCCTTCGAGCACGAGCTGGCGCTCGCCAACGCGCTCGGTGTCTTCGGCTCCATCGACATGAACCGCAACGACTACCAGTCCGGCTGGGATACCGACCAGTTCCCGAACAATGTTCCGGAAATGACGCTGGCATACTACCAGGTTCTGGCAGGCGGCGGCTTCAAGACCGGCGGCACGAACTTCGACGCCAAGCTGCGCCGTCAGTCGCTCGATCCCGCAGACCTGTTGATTGGCCACATCGGCGGCATGGATTGCTGCGCACGCGGCCTTAAGGCTGCCGCCAAGATGATCGAGGACAAGGCACTCTCCAAGCCGCTCGCCGACCGTTACGCCGGCTGGGATTCAGCCGAAGGGCAGAAGCTGCTGCGCGGCGAATATTCGCTCGATCAGATCGCCCAGTGGGTCGAGACCAAGGACGTCAACCCGCAGCCGAAGTCCGGCAAGCAGGAACTCCTGGAAAACATCGTCAATCGCTACGTTTGACCGATAGGTTCGGGAGGCGGTGGTTCATCGCCTCCCGATTTCAGCCGGAATGCGCGGCTGGAAATAGATATGGAATTTCCGCAGGGGTCCTTGGCATTGGCGAAGACATAATCGTCGGCTTTATGCAAGGGTCCGAACTCAAGTCCGTCTTCCGCGCATTTCGCGCGGAAAGCTTCGACATGTTCGACGTCGAAGACCAGCTTTACCAGCACCTGGCCCATTTTCTGCGCCTTTCCTGCCGGATGGATCATCAGATTGGCGCCGCCATCCTGCGCCAGCAGTTCGACAATCCGATCACCCTCCTGCCGGAGCGGCTTGAACCCGAAATGCTTCTCGTAAAAGCTGACCGTCGCTTCGACATCACGGACGTAGAGGGTGATTCTGCCGAGCGGCATCGCTGCGCTTGCCTATCGCCGGGCGCGCGCCGGCGCTGCAACCGAATTGCGCACAATCAGATCCGGCCGCAGCAAGATTTCCGTTTCCGCAGGCTCGCCATCCGACAGGAGCTCGAGCAGCAGCGCCATGGCGTGCTTGCCGATGGCGGTGCGCGGCTGGCGGATCGTCGTCAGCGACGGCGTCATGAAGACGGCTTGCGGGACGTCGTCGAAGCCGGTTACCGAAAAATCCTCGGGGATGTCGTAGCCGCGCGCCTTCAGGCCGATCATCACGCCGATCGCGGTCTGATCGTTGACACACATGAAGGCTGTCGGCAGCGTGTCGCGCATGAAGAGCTGCTCGACGGCGAGCCGGCCGCTTTCGATGGTGCCGTCGCCTTCGAGCACGATGCGGGGATCGGCGCTAATGCCGGCGGCGTCCAGCCCGGCTTCATAGCCCATGCGCCGGCGGCTATAGGCAAGGCGGGTGCGGGAATCGCCGACGAAGGCGATCTTGCGATGACCCTCGGCAATCAGCAGGTCGATTGCCTTGCGCGCACCGGCGACGTCGTCGACGCCGACATAGGGGATGCCGCCGTTGAAGACCGGCTCGAAAACGCCGACGCTCGGCGGCAGCCTGGCGGTCATCGTCTGATGTCCGAAGGGCAGGATACCGGTGAAGAGGATCAATCCGGCTGCCTGGTTGGAATTCAGGAACTTCAGATATTCGAGCCCGCGCTGCGCATCGTTCTGCGTATGGCCGATGAGGATACCGTAGCCGTGCGAACGCGCCTCATTCTCCAAGCCGATGAGAATATTGGAGAAATTGGGGTCGCCGATATCGGGAGCGACGACGAGAATCATGTTCGATCGTCCGAGCCGGAGGCTGCGCGCCATGGCATTGGTGGTATAACCGGTGATGGCGATCGCCTGATTGACTTTCAGCCGCGTTGAATTGGCGACTTTCTCCGGCATATGGATTGCCCGCGAAACCGTTGCTATCGAAACATTGGCAATTCGGGCGACGTCTTCGATAGTTGCGGGCGTGGAATTCGACACTGCGCTCTGCCTTGGGTCTCGTCTGGGGCTGGAGACTACACAGACTTCGGTGGAGGTCAAAGGTGACCGCGAAAAATTATGCGATATCCAATGATGTAAACCTTTACACAGGTTATGTAAAGGTTTACACAACAGGGAAAGCGGGTGGGACCGCAGGGAGGATTCAATGAGTTCGGAAGCCGTCGACGGTACGGTCGTGCTGTCTGCGAGAGGGATATCGAAATCCTTCAACGGCGTGCAGGTGCTGTTCAGCGTCAACTTCGATCTTCGGGCCGGCGAGATCCATGCGCTCATGGGCGAAAATGGCGCCGGCAAGTCGACGCTGGTCAAGGTCCTGTCCGGTTTCGAGCAGCCGACGTCAGGCGAAATCCTGCTCGATGGCGAGCCGGTGAAGCTGCCGCCGAACGGCGCTGCCGAGGCGCTCGGCATCGTCATCATCCACCAGGAATTCAATCTTGCGGAGCATCTGACCGTCACCGAGAGCCTGTTTCTCGGCCGCGAAGTCACGCGGCTGGGCGTGCTCGACCGCAAATATATGCGCGCCGAGACGCGCCGTGTGCTCGACCTTCTCGGCTCGCATGTCGACGAGAACGCCATAATCAGTACGCTCTCCATCGCCGACAAGCAGATGGTGGAGATCGCCAAGGCGATCAGCCGCGATGCGCGCATCGTCTTCATGGACGAACCGACCGCCGTTCTTTCGCGCGAGGAGACCAATTTCCTGTTCAAGCAAGTGCGCAAGCTGCGCGATCAGGGAACGAGTTTCGTCTTTGTCTCGCATAAGCTCGATGAGGTCATGGAGCTGACGGATCGGGTCACGGTGCTGCGCGATGGCCAATGGGTGAAGACATCGCCGACCTCGCTGCTTGACGGCGAATCGATCGCCCAGCTGATGGTCGGGCGCGAGCTCTCGAGCCTCTATCCCGCCAAGAACGAGCCCGATGTCGACGAGAAGGTCGTGCTCAGCGTCGTCTCCCTTTCGACTGGTTATGTCCATGATGCGAGCTTCGAGCTGCGCAAGGGCGAGATTCTTGGATTTTCCGGCATGATCGGCTCGGGCCGTACCGAGCTGATGGAGGCGATCGTCGGCCTGCGCTCGCGCGCTGCCGGCGACGTCGTTGCCAACGGCCAAACGGTACCGTCGCATGACGTGCATGCGGCTATCGACGCCGGGCTTGCCTATATGACCAAGGACCGCAAGTCGAAGGGCCTGCTCCTGAATTCGGGCATGGTCGTCAATCTGACCCTGCAGTCGCTCGATCGGCACGGCAAGTTCGGTTATCTGAGCGCCTCCAGCGAGGCGGATGCGCTGGCGCGGGCGCGCCGTCGCTTCGACATCCGGGTGCGAGACGGAAATATCGTTGCCGGCCGCATGTCCGGCGGCAATCAGCAGAAACTGCTTCTGGCGAAGGTCATGGAGACCGAGCCGCAGATCATCATCATCGATGAACCGACCCGCGGTATCGACGTCGGCACGAAACAGCAGATCTATCATTTCATTTCGGCGCTGGCGCGTGACGGTCATTCGATCATCGTGATCTCCTCGGAAATGCCCGAGGTGATCGGGCTGTGCACGCGGATCGCGGTCATGCGCGAGGGCCGGATCGTCGGCGTGCTCGAAGGCGAAGAGATCACCGAGCAGGAAATCATGCGTTATGCGGCGGGCCTGAAGAAAAAGACCGCTGCCTGAACGGGCAGCACAGGGCAGAGCGAATTCCCAGCAGTCATGGGACGGGAGGTTGGTTTTGGTTATGAGCGTGGGTGAAGACAGCAGCGGAAAAGCCGGTCGGCGAGGGCGTTCCTGGCGGGATGTCGATCTCAGGGCCGTTGCGCCGTTTGCAGCGCTGGTGCTGCTTCTGATCGTAGGCGCATTGGTCAACCCGAACTTCATCGGCATCACCAATCTCACCAATGTCGCGACAAGATGCGCCTATATTGCGATCATCGCGGTCGGTGCCACTTTTGTTATCTCGGCTGGTGATCTCGATTTGTCCGTTGGCGCGATGGTCGCCTTCGTCGCAAGCCTGATGATCCTCTTGATGAACTCGGGTGTCATCGCCGATCCCGCCCTGATGCTGGCGGCGGCCGTCCTGTTTTCGATCGTCGCCGGTGTCCTGTGCGGCCTGGCCAACGGCCTGATCACGACCATGGGCAAGATCGAGCCGTTCATCGCGACCCTCGGCACCATGGGCGTCTACCGCGGTTTGACGACCTGGCTGTCACAGGGCGGCGCCATCACCTTGCGCCCGGCGGATCTGCAGGCGCTCTACAAGCCCGCCTATTACGGCTCCGTGCTCGGCGTGCCGGTGCCGATCCTGGTCATCCTTGTCGTCACCGGCATTGCGGCCTTCATTCTTTATCGCACCCGCTATGGGCGGCACGTCATTGCCGTCGGCTCCAATCGCGACGTTGCGCGCTATTCCGGCGTGGCGGTCAATCGCGTGCGCACCATCGCCTTCGTCATTCAGGGCCTGTGTGTGGCGATCGCCGTACTCCTCTATGTGCCACGGCTTGGCTCGACGTCGGCGACGACCGGCAGCCTGTGGGAGTTGCAGGCGATCACCGCCGTCGTCGTCGGCGGCACGGCGCTGAAGGGCGGAGCGGGCAGGGTATGGGGCACGATCTGCGGCGCCTTCATCCTTGAGCTGGTCGGCAACATCATGCTGCTTTCCAATTTCATCAGCGAGTATCTACTGAGTGCCATCCAGGGGGCGATCATCATCATCGCCATGCTGGTTCAGCGCTCGCTTGCTCGCAAATAGTGAATAGCCGGGTCAGGGGGCGCCCGGTTCTTGGTGACAAGGCCCTGTCTCTATCTGGGAGGAAGAAACATGCGAAAAAGACTATTGGGCGTGGCTGTCGTGATGGCGGCTCTGGCCGGCACGGTACATGCCGCGGACAAGAAGGTGACGATCGGCGTTTCCATTCCGGCCGCCGATCACGGCTGGACCTCGGGCGTGGTGTTCCATGCCGAGCGCGTTGCCAAGCTGCTAATGGCGGAGCATCCGGGGCTCAACGTCATCGTCAAGACTTCGCCTGACGCTGCGAGCCAGGCCAATGCGGTGCAGGACCTCGAGACACAGGGCATCGATGCTCTCGTGATCCTGCCGTCGGATCCGGATCCGCTCGTCAACGCCATCAAGGAAGTCAAGGACAAGGGCAAGTTCGTGGCGCTCGTCGACCGTGCGCCGAGCAACAACGATAATTCCGTCCGTGACCTCTATGTCGCCGGCAACAATCCGGCGCTTGGGCAGGTCGCGGGCGAATACATCAAGAAGAACACGCCGGATGCACAGGTCGTCGTCATCCGCGGTCTGCCGATCCCGATCGACCAGCAGCGCCAGGACGGCTTCGACAAGGGTATCGCCGGCTCGAACGTCAAGGTTCTCGACCGTCAATACGGCAACTGGAACCGCGACGACGCCTTCAAGGTCATGCAGGATTACCTGACCAAGTTCCCGAAGATCGATGTCGTCTGGTGCCAGGATGACGACATGGCCGTCGGCGTGCTGCAGGCGATCGACCAGGCCAAGCGCACCGACATCAAGTATGTCGTCGCCGGCGCCGGTTCGAAGGACATGATCAAGAGGGTCATGGATGGCGACAAGCTGATCCCGGTCGACGTGCTCTATCCGCCGGCAATGGTCGGCACCGCCATGGAGCTGACTGCCGCCAATTTCTACGATCAGGTTCCGGTCCGCGGCAATTACATCCTCGATGCGACGCTCGTCACGAAGGACAACGCCAAGGACTTCTACTTCGCCGATTCACCGTTCTGATCGGCTGATCCAGACAGATGCGCCCGCCGGTTTCGGCGGGCGTTTTTTATGCGGCTGCCGCTTCGTTTCGCATCCTGCGGCAATTTTTGCGGCACGTACCTCTTGCCGCCAGCGGCAGGCCGTGATTAGTTCACGGGGCATTCGACTTTCAGCCCGACGACCCTATAGTTTTTGAGGTTCCGGCATCCATGCCGCCTCGGATGGGGGTCGGAAAGGCATCGGAAACGTTTACAGAACGCGATTAGGGAGGAATTACTGATGAAGACGATCAAGGGGCCAGGCCTGTTTCTCGGCCAGTTCGCCGGTGATGCGGCGCCATTCAACTCATGGGATTCGATCACCAAATGGGCTGCCGATGCCGGCTATATCGGCGTGCAGGTTCCGACCTGGGCAAGCCAGCTCATCGACCTGAAGAAGGCGGCCTCCTCGAAGGATTATTGCGACGAATTCGCCGGTGTCGCCCGCGCCAACGGCGTCGAGGTCACCGAACTTTCCACCCACCTTCAGGGCCAGCTCGTCGCCGTGCATCCCGCCTATGACGAAGCCTTCGACGGCTTTGCGGCGCCGGAAGTGCGCGGCAATCCGAAGGCGCGGCAGGAATGGGCCGTCGAGCAGGTGAAGATGGCGCTGACGGCTTCGAAGCATCTCGGCATCAAGGCGCATGCGACCTTTTCCGGCGCGCTTGCCTGGCCCTTCATCTATCCCTGGCCGCAGCGTCCCGCCGGCCTCGTCGAAACCGCCTTCGAGGAGCTTGCGCGCCGCTGGACGCCGATCCTCAACCATGCCGACGAAAACGGCGTCGACGTCTGCTACGAGATCCATCCGGGCGAAGACCTGCATGACGGTATTACCTTCGAGATGTTTCTGGAGCGCGTGAAGAACCATCCGCGCGCCAACATGCTCTACGATCCCTCGCACTACGTCCTGCAGTGCCTCGATTATCTCGAGAACATCGACATCTACAAGGACCGCATCAAGATGTTCCACGTCAAGGATGCGGAGTTCAATCCGACCGGGCGTCAGGGCGTCTATGGCGGCTATCAGGGCTGGGTCGAACGCGCCGGCCGCTTCCGTTCGCTCGGCGACGGCCAGGTCGATTTTGGCGCGGTCTTCTCGAAGATGACCGCCAACAACTTCGACGGCTGGGCCGTGGTCGAATGGGAATGCGCGCTGAAGCATCCAGAGGACGGTGCTCGCGAAGGCTCCGAATTCGTCAAGGCACACATCATCCGCGTCACGGAAAAGGCCTTCGACGACTTTGCCGGCAGCGGCACGGACCAGGCGGCAAACCGGCGCATGCTGGGGCTGTAATCTTTTTCTCTTCTCCCCGCGGGGAGAAGATGTCCGAAGGATAGATGAGGGGGACGAGGAGCGTCGCGACGAGTGCCTTGAGCGACGAGCGAAAGGCAGCGTCCGCTGAGTTTCCCCCTCATCCGACCCTTCGGGCCACCTTCTCCCCGCGGGGAGAAGGGAAGTACAATTCCATTCTCAGGAGGACAAAATGGCAATCGAAGGATCATCGGAACAGACGCGGGAGCCGCGCATCCGGCTTGGCATGGTGGGCGGCGGCACCGGGGCGTTCATCGGCGCTGTACATCGCATCGCCGCGCGCATTGACGATCAGTTCGATCTCATCGCCGGCGCGCTCTCGTCGTCGCCGGAAAAGGCCGTGGCTTCCGGCCGCGATCTCGGTCTCGATCCCTCGCGCACCTATTCCAGCTATCGCGACATGGCGATCCGCGAAGCGAAGCTGAAGAACGGCATCGAGGCGGTTTCGATCGTCACGCCGAATCACGTTCACTACGATGCTGCCAAGGAATTCCTGCGCCGCGGCATCCATGTCATCTGCGACAAGCCGCTGACGTCCAATCTCGCCGATGCCAAGAAGCTGAAGAAGGTGGCCGATGAAAGCGGCGCGCTCTTCATCCTCACGCATAATTACACCGGCTATCCGATGATCCGCCAGGCGCGCGAGATGATCGAGAATGGCGAGCTCGGCGATATCCGTATCGTGCAGGCGGAATATCCGCAGGATTGG
The DNA here is from genome assembly GCF_056755475.1 of Rhizobium sp. KNZ2-6A. NCBI lineage: Bacteria > Pseudomonadati > Pseudomonadota > Alphaproteobacteria > Hyphomicrobiales > Rhizobiaceae > Rhizobium > Rhizobium sp. KNZ2-6A. The sequence goes on from NZ_JBNDIC010000001.1 coordinate 11,605, forward strand.
CTGACCGAAAACATCGAGCAGTCCGGCCAAAAGCAGGCGGCCTGGCGTACCGACCCCGCCCAATCCGGCGCTGGGGGTTCGACGGGCGATATCGGCACACATGCCTATAATCTCGCGTCCTTCGTCACCGGCCTCGAACTCGACAGCCTTGCCGCCGATCTCGATAGCTTCGTTGAGGGACGTCGCCTCGACGACAACGGCCATGTGCTGCTGCGCTTCAAGGCGAAGGGCAAGGAAAAGCCGGCCAAGGGCATGCTCTGGTGCAGCCAGGTGGCGCCGGGCCATGAGAATGGCCTGAAGCTCCGTGTCTATGGCACCAAGGGCGGCATCGAGTGGACGCAGGCCGATCCGAACTATCTGTGGTACACGCCGTTCGGCGATCAGAAGCGGCTGATTACCCGCAACGGCGCCGGCTCGGGTGCCGCCGCGGCGCGTGTCTCGCGCATTCCTTCGGGCCATCCGGAAGGCTATCTGGAAGCCTTCGCCACGATCTATACCGAGGCTGCGCGCGCCATCAACGCCCGCAAGAAGGGCGTGGCGATCGATCCGGCCGTGGTCTATCCGACCGTCGATGACGGTGTGAAGGGTGTGGCGTTCGTCGAGGCCTGCGTTGCCTCCTCGAAGCGCAATGGCGCCTGGGTCAAGCTCTAATCTTTGGTTAGGCCCGAGGCAGCGAAACCGCTTCGGGCCTTTCATTCAGGCAGCGACTTCCTGCTTGCGCTTCGTCAGTGCATCGACGCTCAGCGGGCCGCCGCCGGCGCCGACGAGAAACAGGAAGATGAAGCAGAAGAGGATGGCGGAGACGCCGCCGTTCTGCGCGGGATAGAAGCTCTGCGGCGCATGGCGCAGGAAATAGGCGAAAGCCATCAGGCCCGACAGGATGAAAGACGCGATCCGCGTCTGGAAGCCGATCAGGACGAGGAAGCCGAGGGTCAGCTCTAACAGGCCGGCGATCCATGGGAGCGATCCGACATCAGGCACATTCTCGGCGGCCGGGAAATGCAGCACTTTCTGCGTTCCATAGCTGAACAGCACAAGCGAGGCGACGATGCGCAGAAGGCTCAGCAGATAGGGGTGAAGGGTATGGAGCAGAGCGAGCATTTCTATCCTTTCGCTGTCAAGTTTGAGTGCTACCCTCAATTGATCCGCCTCGAAAAGACAAGTCACGACTGTTGACATTGATGTTATCGCGCCGCGAGGAAGCCGCCGGATAACGCCGTTAGCCGGCTGCGTTTCTTGGCATCTGTAACGTTGCAGTTTCCTCAATTCGACACTGTACTTTGCCAGCCGGGTTGGCTAAACCGCAGCCAACGAAGCCAAAACAGACGGGATTTTCATCATGATCGATCCGAAGCTTCTTGCCGATCGCTTCCCAGGCGATTTCACGTTCGGCGTTGCCACCGCCGCATTCCAGATCGAAGGCGCCACCAAGGCCGATGGCCGCAAGCCCTCCATATGGGATGCCTTCGCCAACATGCCGGGCCGCGTCTATCAGCGCGATAATGGCGATGTCGCTTGCGATCACTATAACCGCCTGGAGCAGGATCTCGATCTGATCAAGGAGATGGGCGTCGAGGCCTATCGCTTCTCGATCGCCTGGCCGCGCATCATTCCCGAAGGCACCGGCCCCGTGAACGAAGCCGGCCTCGATTTCTACGACCGTCTGGTCGATGGCTGCAAGGCGCGGGGGATCAAGACCTTCGCCACCCTCTATCACTGGGATCTGCCGCTGGCACTCGCCGGAGACGGCGGCTGGACGGCGCGATCGACGGCACATGCCTTCCAGCGCTATGCCAAGACCGTCATGAGCCGCCTCGGCGACCGTCTGGATTCGGTCGCCACCTTCAACGAGCCATGGTGCATCGTCTGGCTGAGCCACCTTTACGGTGTTCACGCACCGGGCGAGCGCAACATGCAGGCGGCGCTTTATGCCATGCACTATATGAACCTCGCCCATGGTCTCGGCGTCGAAGCGATCCGCTCCGTTGCGCCGAAGGTGCCTGTCGGCATCGTGCTCAACGCGGCCTCCATCCTGCCGGGCTCGGACCGCCCGGAAGATCTGGCCGCCGTCGAGCGCGCTCATCAGTTCCACAATGGCGCTTTCTTCGATCCGATCTTCAAGGGCGAATATCCGAAGGAATTCGTCGAGGCGCTCGGCGATCGCATGCCTGTCATCGAGGACGGCGATCTGAAGACCATCAACCAGAAGCTCGACTGGTGGGGCCTGAACTATTACATGCCGAGCCGCGTCTTCGATGATGCGTCTAAGAGCGGCGATTTCCCCTGGACGAAGGAAGCGCCGCCGGCAAGCGACGTGAAGACGGATATCGGCTGGGAAATCTATGCGCCGGGCCTGAAGCACGTCGTCGAGGATCTCAACAAGCGCTACGAACTGCCGGAGTGCTACATCACCGAAAACGGCGCCTGCTACAATACGGGCGTCGTCAATGGCGAGGTCGATGACCAGCCGCGTCTCGACTACTACATCGAACATCTCGGGGTCGTCGCCGATCTCATCAAGGACGGTTACCCGATGCGCGGCTATTTCGCCTGGAGCCTGATGGACAATTTCGAATGGGCGGAAGGCTATCGCATGCGCTTCGGCCTCGTTCATGTCGATTACGAGACGCAGGTGCGCACGATCAAGAAGAGCGGCAAGTGGTACAAGGCGCTTGCCTCCCAGTTTCCGAAGGGCAACCACAAGGCGGTTTGATGAGGTTCGGCCTCTCGCGTGGAGGGCTGGGTTGGGTGAAACGAGTGAATGGCGTGATCTTCGGTGGCGCAATGGGTCACCCCACCCCGGACCTATGGTCCGACCCTCCCCCTCAAGGGGAGGGTGGCTGTCGCTCGAATCGGCGAGGCCTGATAGACAGCATGTATGACTCAGCGGCCGATTTTCCTTTATGCGCTTTGCGGCAGCCAGCGGCAGGCTTCGACCAGTCGCAGGTTGCTCAAGGCGCTGCAGCTTGCCTGCCCTGACGGCGTTACAATCACCATCAGTGATCTGATCGGCGAACTGCCGATCTTCAATCCCGACAACGAGGGCGAGAGGACGCCGCCGGTGGTCGAGAAATTTGCTGACGAAATCTGCAAAGCCGATGGGCTGATCGTGTCGTGCCCCGAATATGCCCATGGTATCCCCGGCGGCTTCAAGAACGCCTTGGACTGGCTGGTGTCGCGGGACGAGGTGCCGTTCAAGCCGTTGATGTTTGCCCACGCCTCGCATCGCGGCGATCTCGTTTTGGCGCAGCTGACCGAGGTCCTGCAGACCATGTCGCTGAACATCGTCGCTGACGCTTTTCTGCGCCTGCCGATTGCGGGCAAGAGCGATGACGCGCAGGCGGCCATGCTTCTGGAGGCGCGTGGAAATGGCCTCCTATCCGCGAGTCTCGGCCGTTTCGCGCAAACGATTGCCGCCAGCACGTGAATTTTTCCGGCTTCGGCAAATATGCAACCATTTCCTGTAGGAATCTCCGACACGCCTTAACCGTTTGTTGAAGACCTGACGGCAGACTTCCGTGCCAAGGAGAAAAGGCGTGGGAGCAGTTTTCAATTCATTGCGGCAAGCGACACAGATCGGTCGTCATTCCATTGTGACGGCCGTTTTGATTTCCTTTGCTCTCGTGGTTGCCGTCGTGACCCTGATGGTATTGACCGCAATCGGTCGTGTCGCCGATTACTCCAACAAGCTGGATGACGAACGCTCCTGGGAGACGACCGTCGGCGCCCTGAAAACCTTCCAGGGGCAGCTGGAAGCGACGCTGCATGACCATTCCGCGCGCAACGACGCGGCGCGAAGCGTCTACGGAACGAACGACCGGGGCTGGATCGCCGGCAATTACGGCGCCATTTCCTCCGACGGCGCCCTGTTCGATACCGCCGTGATCGTCGACGACGATAACAAACCGATCATCGCCTATCACGACGGCGCGCCGTTGACGGAGAATATCGAGCAGGTCCTCGGTACCGCCGTATGGGCCTTGGTCGATCAGGCGCGCACCATGCGCGTGACCGGCGTGCCGGAAGCCTCGGGCTATATCATGACCAGGGATGGCATCGCCGCCGCCGGCGCCGCGACGATCCGCGAAAGATCCGGCCGCATTCCGGTGCCGGAAGGCCAGCGGCGTTATCTGATCCTCGTGCGCTATCTCGACGCAGCCCGGATCAAGATGCTCTCCAACACCTATGTCATCAGCGGCCTGACGCTGATGCCGCCGGAAACCGTGGCTCGCTACGCCGTTTCCATCGTCGATCCGCTGGGCAAGTCGCTGGGGCGGCTGGTCTGGAGCTCGCGTGAACCGGGCGACATGAGCTACCAAAAGGTCCGCCCACTGGTTCTCGGCGCGCTCGGCCTTGTCGGACTGTTCTTTGTCGTGCTGCTGATCCTGGGATCATTGGCAGGGCGCCGGTTGCGGTCGGAGGAGGTTCAGGCGCGTCAGGTTTCGCTGCGCGACCGGTTGAGCGGCCTCCTCAATCGGGAGGGGCTACGGCTCGATGTGGACCGGCTGGTCGAACGGGCACGCTCCGACGGCACCAACGTCCTGCTTCTCTATCTCGATCTCGATGGCTTCAAGGAAATCAATGATTCCTATGGGCATGGCACGGGTGATCAGCTCATTCGCGCCGTGGCGGCGGGCCTCAGCGTGCTCGTGCCGCCACAGGCAGCGCTGGCGAGAGTTGGAGGAGACGAATTCGCCATCGTCTTCCCGACCAAGGAACTCAACGACGCGCCTGCCTTGCAGCTGGCGGAACAGATTTTGGATTTTCTGTCCGAGCCCTTGGAAATCGGCCGGCGGGTGGTCGTCGTCGGTACCAGCATCGGCATAGCGAGCTCGCCGGAAGGCCGTATCGACAGAGAGGAACTGGTGCGGCGAGCCGATCTTGCCATGTACAAGGCCAAGGAGGCGGGTCGCGCCCGCATGACCTGCTACGACACGGCCATGGATGCCGATCGCGAGGAGCGCAACGCGCTGGAACTCGATCTGCGCCGCGCCATCGAGATGGAGGAGCTGACGCTCGCCTATCAGCCTCTGGTCGATGCGTCGAGCTGCGAAATGACCGGCGTCGAAGCGCTCGTGCGCTGGAACCGTCCTGGTCATGGTCCCATTTCGCCCGAGGCCTTCATCCCTATTGCTGAAACCAGCGGCCTGATCGAAGCGCTGGGTTTGCTCGTCTTGCGTAAGGCCTGCGAGGCCGCGCGGCAATGGCCGGATCTTCGGATTGCCGTCAACGTGTCGCCGGGTCAGTTCCGCAATCCTGCCTTCGCCGATTACGTCCGCAGCGTGCTGAACAGTACGGAGATAGAGGCCGAGCGGGTGACGCTGGAAATCACCGAAGGCTATATCATCCAGAATCCGGAGCGCACCCGCCAGTCGATCGAGCGGCTGAAGAGGCTCGGGGTCAAGGTGGCGCTCGACGATTTCGGCTCTGGTTTCTCCTCCATCGGCTATCTGCGCCAGTTCGGCTTCGATCGCATCAAGATCGATCGTTCACTGACCATGAACGTGCTGGAAGACGACCGCGCCCGCGAGATGCTGCAGGCGACGGTGGCATTGGCCCGTTCGCTCGATATTCCCGTTACGGCCGAAGGCATCGAGACCGAGGCGCAGGGAAGGGCGCTGGAAGGCTTCGGCTGCGACGAGCTGCAGGGCTATTTCTACGGCAAGCCGATGCCGGAGGCCGAGATCAACAAGCGGCTCGCCGTGCAGATGGCCGCGGAGCTGGACGAGGAGCATGCCGCCGCCTGACATGCTCAAAGCATTTCCGCTTTTCCTGGAAATGCTTCAGCCGATATGTTCGTGACCGCGCTTGCGGGCGAGTGCGATCTGCCGCTGCCTTTCGCGGTAACGCTCGCGATCCTCTTCGCTGCGCTCGTGATGGCAATGGCTGCAGGAGACGCCGGCTTCGTAGAAGGGTGAGGTCACTTCCTCGGCCGTGATGGGATTGCGGCAGGCGTGGCAGAGCTTGTGATTGCCCTCTTTCAGACCATGCTCGACAGAGACGCGCTCGTCGAAGACGAAGCAGGCGCCTTCCCAGAGGCTCTCTTCCGCCGGTACTTCCTCCAGATATTTCAGGATGCCGCCCTTGAGGTGATAGACCTCGTCGAAACCCTGCTGCTTCATGAAGGCGGTCGCCTTCTCGCAGCGGATGCCGCCGGTGCAATACATGGCGATCTTCGGCTTGTTGTGCAGGCCGGTATTTTCGCGCACCCATTCGGGAAATTCGCGGAAGGTCTTGGTCTTCGGGTCGACCGCGCCCTTGAAGACGCCGATGGCGGTCTCGTAGTCGTTACGGGTGTCGATGACGATGGTATCGGGATCGGAGATCAGCGCGTTCCAGTCCTTCGGCGCGACATAGGTGCCGACGACCCTGGTGGGGTCGATATCCTCGACGCCCATGGTGACGATCTCTTTCTTGAGCTTCACCTTCATGCGCACGAATGGCATTTTCGACGCGCGGCTTTCCTTGTGCTCCAGGCCGACAAATTCCGGCTGAGCGCGCAGGAAGGCGAGAACGGCGCCGATGGCCGCATCCGTGCCGGCGATGGTGCCGTTGATCCCTTCATGCGCGAGCAGCAGCGTGCCCTTGACGCCATTTTCCTCGCAGAGCGCAAGCAAAGGCTCACGCAGGCTTTCGAAGCGCGGAATGGAAACGAAATGATAGAGCGCGGCAACGAGGAATGCGCCGGTCGCGTCGCGCCGTGGATCTGAAAGCATGTCGATCATGGCGGGGAAATACAATTTTGTGAGCTTTCAGGCAATCGGGATTCGTATTTTGAAACTATGCGACCGGGGAGCCACCGGGGCCACCCTCGTCCTTCGACGGGCTCAGGATGAGGGCGGAGTGGCCTCTGAGCTTCAGACAGTGCGCCGCAATGACGGGCCGGGCGCTGGTGACCAACCCTCACGCTGAGGTGCGCAGGCCGTCAGGCCGAAGTCTCGAAGCACGAGGGCGGGTGAGGGGTCTCGTCCGCCTCAATCCGCAGCTTCCAGCCAGAGGCGCTTCATGGTTCGCGCCTCGCGCTCGGGCTTGTCGGCAAAGACCCGGCGCGCTCGGTTCAGTGCTTCCTCACGGGCCATTTGCTGCCGGGAAATGATCGCCTCCAGCAGGCGCGCGTGATCATCACTCCCGTTGAAAAGATGCGGCTCGCGGTCCGCGACGTCAGACAATATCGACATGTCGAGATAGCGGCCGAGCACATCGACCAATATCTTTGCCTCAAGCTGCTTGGCATACATGGCGGCGGGCCAGACGTCGCGCAGCAGCATGTGATGCATCCAGTAATCCTGGCTGCGCTTGCGCAGATCGTGAAAGCACTCGGCATGGGCCGCTTCCGCATGGCACTCGGAAAGCGCCTGCATCGCCTTGCGGGCATTCTTGCGCCAGCTCTTCTGAATGAGGCGGGCCGTATCGCGTCGCCCTCTCTCAAACGATGCATCCTTCAACGCCTCGAGTGCCTCGTTGCAGGTGGCGACTGCCAGCTGCGCCTTGTTTTCGAGGTCGGTCTCGGCCTCAGCGAGGCGGTCGCGCCTGCTGGTCAGAACATCGGTCACGCGGGTAAGCGCCCGCAGTTCATCTTCGGATTTCGCCGTCATTTGCAGGTAATGGTTGGCCTCTATCAGGGCAGTCGCGTCGCGCACGCCTGACAGCGAGCGGGCCATGTCGCGAAGCCGGGCATTCTCCTGCTGTTGAAATTCGCGCGCGATCGGCGCTATCAGGCGGTAGAGCGCGCGTACGCGCTTGATGTTCTTGCGCGCGGCGTGAACCGCTTCGTGCAGGCCTTGAGGCCTATCCGTCAGAACAGCCATCGCTTTGCCGAGTTGATGCGCGGCGGCTTTGCGCACCTCGCCATCAAGAGCCCGGTCAGGCCGTACGCGATAGCTCATCGTACTCCTGTTCGAACTGCGTCGCGAGAGCCTGATTGGAATAGCGGTACTCGCCGGTCACTTCGCGGCCGATCCAATCCGGCAGTTCCGGATCGTCGCTTTCGTCTTCCATCTCCACTTCGGCGATGACAAGACCGCGATGGGCGCCGCGGAAGACATCCACCTCCCAGACAAATCCCTTGAAGGGCACCTTGTGGCGGGTCTTTTCGATAACGAGGCCGATCGCCGTTCCCAGAAGCTCCTCGGCCTCATCGACGGGGATCTCGTATTCGAACTCGTCCCTCGTCATCGCCTTGCCGATCTTGATCGTCAAGGTCGCCGTGGTCTCGTTCGTCAGCCTTATCCGCACGGAGCGGTCGTTCATGGAGGCGATATATCCCTGTCGCAGGATCAGCTTCTCCGAAGCGAAATCACGCCAGTGATCGCCGCGTACCAGAAACTTTCGCTCGATCTCTTTTGCCATGCGTTTAACATGCTCCACCGGCACAGACCGCGGCAGACTATAGTATGTCAGGACGAATTCCTACCCGTCCCGTCCAAAGCGTGCTTTTGTCTCGACAAGCATTCTCGGGGAGGTTATTCGAGAGCCGGTTTCAATCGTTTTAAAGGAGCGCACCGACCATGGGCGAGAAAACCGAAAAGCTTCTTTCCATCCTGAAACTGCAGCCGGTCGTACCCGTGCTGATCGTCGATGATGCGAAATCGGCCGTTCCTCTTGCACGCGCGCTGGTTGCCGGCGGCCTGAAGGCCATCGAGATCACGCTACGCACGGCCGGCGCGCTCGATGCCATCCGGGCGGTCGCCGAAGAGGTGGAAGGGGCCGAAGTCGGCGCCGGTACGATCCTCAACGTCAGCCAGTGGGATGCGGCCGTCGAAGCCGGTTCCAAGTTCATCGTCAGCCCCGGCACGACGCAGGAACTGCTTGATGTCGCACGCTCCTCGCATGTGCCGCTGCTGCCAGGTGCCGCCACCGCAAGCGAAGTCATGGCGCTGCGCGAAGAGGGCTATACGGTGCTCAAGTTCTTCCCGGCCGAACAGGCGGGCGGCGCTGGCTATCTCAAGGCCCTGTCCTCACCGCTGGCAGGCACCATCTTCTGCCCGACCGGCGGCATTTCGCTGAAGAATGCGCATGACTATCTGTCGCTGCCGAACGTCATCTGCATCGGCGGCTCCTGGGTGGCGCCGAAGGAACTGGTTGCCACCGGCGACTGGGCTGGCATTACCAAGCTTGCCGCCGAGGCTGCGGCACTCAAAGGCTGAGACAGACTGCAATTCGATTTTCAGGGCGCTCATGGAGACATGGGCGCCTTTTTGCATTCTGCGCATTTGTATTTGCGGTTGCGCTTCCTATCTCCCTTTCACCATCACAAGGACGGAGGACCATCCATATGATCGACGCCCGCAAGCTTCTTGACCAGTTCCTGGGATCGCAGGTTCCGGGAATGCAAGGAACCGTGAAAGACAGGGCAACGCAGGCCATCAACCTTGCCAGGGACAATCCGATGGCGACCAGTGCGATTGCAGGTGTCCTGCTCGGCACCAAGACCGGGCGGCAGATCGCGGGCAATACCCTGGCGCTCGGCGGGCTTGCAGCCATAGCCGGGCTTGGCTACCAGGCCTACAAGAATTATCGCGATGGCAATCAGCCGCAGCCGGCACCCCAATCGACCCAGCAGGCCGAGCCGCAGTTCCTACCGCCGCCGTCAGATTCCGGCTTCAGCACCGCGCCGGCCGTCGCCAGCAATGATTTTACGCTTTCGCTGGTCCGGGCCATGATCGCGGCCGCGCGCGCCGATGGCCATATCGACGATGCCGAGCGTCAGCGGATTCTCGGCAAGGTACAGGAGGCGGGCGTCGGTTCAGAGGCGGAAACCTTCTTCCAGCGCGAGCTTGCCAACCCCGTCGATCTCGATGCCATCGTCGCTTCGGCCGGGACGGAGGAGCAGCGGGTGCAGGTCTATACGGCTTCACGCCTGGCGATCGAGCCGGATTCCCGGGCCGAGCGCGGCTATCTGGATCTGCTGGCCGGCAGGCTCGGTCTGGCCGATGCCCTGGTCGACCATATCGAGGCGACGGTTGCGGGCGCCAAAGTTCAGCTCTGACTGGTAGCGCCGGTTGCCTTTCGGCGGCGGCTGGCCTAAGCCTTCGCCGGAACATTTCATGGTGTGCTGGGGACCGGCGATTTGATGGACAAGAAAAGCGACACCCGCTCGGCGGCGATCGCCGCCGGCATTATTTTGGTGGTTGCGACGGTCGCGCTTTACCTGATGCCGAACGTCATCGTCTGGCTCGGAACGATCTCGCCGTGGCTCGGCACCGGCTTCGGCGTATTGGTCATCCTCGCCTTCTTTTTCGTATTCTGGCTGAGGGCCCGCTATCAGAGGCGCAGAGATTCTTAACGGCCGTCAGGTCTGCAGCGAGGCGCCGAGGAGGATGACGCCCGTGCAGATGACCAGCAGCGCGCCGAGAATCTCGATGCCATTGCCTACCCAAGCCGAAAGCCTTGAGCCCTTGCCGGTGAAGCGGACGGCGGTGCCTTTTGCGAAAACGGCGATGATGGCCAGCAGCGAAACGGTCAGCGCCGTGCCGACCGACATGGCCAGCACGGACAGAAGTCCGCCGAGATAGAGTCCGTTCAGCATTGAAAAGGTCATGACCAAAAGCGCGCCAGAGCAAGGCCGCAGCCCGACGGCAATAATGGCCGACCAGGCTTCGCGAGCGCTGAATTTTTCGTTCGACAGCATCTTTGGATCGGGAAGATGGGCGTGGCCGCAGGTCTTGCAGAAAGCGCCGTCGCCCGTCGCATGAGCGGGATCATAGCATTGATAGCCGCTGGCTGCCGGCATCGTGGTGCGGGCGAAACCTTTCGCCGAATCCGTGCCCGTCGCTGCTCCTTCGAACAGTGAGAGGCTGACCGGGCCTGCCGATGTCGCCAGCTGCATTTCCTGGCGCTGCGCACGGCTCTGCAGCATCGCCCGCAGCTTGCGGAACAGCAGCCAGCTGCCGAATAGGATGACCATGACGAAGCTGGTGATCTCCATGGCGTTGGTCGCCATCGTCATCGTGATGCCGGAGCCGCGCAGGACGAAATAAGCAGCGCCCACGACAAGGACGGCGACAAGGCCCTGAATGAGCGCGGAGACGAAGGAAATCCCGATGCCGCGTTTCAGCTCGATCTCGTTGGCGACCATGTAAGAGGAAATGACAGCCTTGCCGTGGCCGGGGCCGGCGGCGTGAAAGATGCCATAGGCAAAGGAGAGGCCGATCAGCGTCCAGAGCTGCCAGGGATCCTGGCGCATGGCTTCGATGGATTTGGTGAGCGCACGATAGAAGGCCTGCTGCTCATAGTTCACGTAGAGAAAGATCGGCGCAAGCGGACCGCCGATCGGCTGGAAGCTCGGTTCCGCCGTGCCGATGCCGAGCGGGGAGCCCGCGGCATGCGCCAGACCGGCAGCCGCCAAAAGGGCGAGCACTGCAGCCGGAGCGAGCTTCCCTAGTCTCGAAATCAGCATTCGACGTCTATCCGCGTTGCGAAGAGTTTCGACATGGTCGTTCCCGTCGGGTCGTTGAAGAAGGCATCCGTCAATGTCGATCTGTTTTCGGCGATAACCTCGTCCGGATTGGGGCGGACGACTTTCTGCGCACAGCTTTTGAAGGCAGTGCCCTCCATCACCAGTTCATTGTCGCTCGGGAAATCGATGGAAGTATAGAGCGTCGGGTCGTAAATGCCGAAGCTCAGCTTGTTGCCCTTGGCGAGCGGCATCGGCTCGGAGGGCTTGACGGCGAAGAACATCAGGAGCTGGCCGTCGCGATAATCGACATTGATGACGTCGGGCTTGTTCACCTTGATCGCTTTGCCGTTCAGCGTCAGGTTCGCATAATAATCATAGTCGCCAAGTGACTCGCGCACCGTCTTGCCGACCTCCTTCAGCTCGTCCGGGTCGAGCTTCAGATTGGTGTTCTTGTCGAAATCCATCAGCACGGACGAGGAGAATACCTCGTCGAAGCGCCAGACATTGCGCAGTTCCTGCACGCTCCCGTCCGCGCCTGCCAGCACTTCCAGGCGGGCTTCCACGAAAATATGCGGATGCGCGGATGCTGCGGCCGGCACGAGAAGCAGGCCGCCGGTCAGGGCAAGAGCATAGGCGGTCGTGGATTTTCTCATGCGTCCGATGGGTTTCGCGAGCATTGATTCACTTCGTTTTCTGGTCAGGAAATGAGACGGAATTGGGACCGGGCCCACTCGTCTCGGGTCGTTCAGCCGTGCTTGCGGAACCAATTGTGCAGATAGTCCACAAAGATGCGCACCTTGGCCGGCAGATAGCGCCGGTGCGGATAGACCGCATAGATGCCGCGGTCGGTGGGGAGGTAATCATTGAATAAGGTCAGCAGTTGTCCGCTTTCGATCGCCTTGCGGCCGATGAAATCCGGAACGATGGCGACGCCGAGATCGGAAAGTGCCGCGCGCAGCGTCGCGTGCGGGCTGTTGACTTCGAGCGTGCCGTTGATGGCGACGTTGAAAGTGGTGCTGTCGGCATCGACGAAGCGAATATTACCTTGAGAGCGCGTGTTGGTATCGATGATGAAAGGCACGCGGGCAAGATCGCCCGGCTGCTCCAGCGTCGGATAGCGATCGAGGAATGCCTGTGTTGCGCAGAGATGGATGCGGAAGTCCGAGATCTTGCGGGCGATCATGCCGGAATCCTCGAGCTTGGTGATGCGCACGGCCACATCGAAGCCTTCCTCGATCAGATCCACGAAACGGTCGTCGGCGGAGATTTCCAAGGCGAGATCGGGATTTTCCTTGGCAAAGTCGATCAGCGATTGCCCGACGTCGGCATCGACGAAGGTGCGCGGCACCGAAACGCGCAGCCGACCCTTCAGCTGCTGGTTGTTCTCGCGCACGAGGTCGGCAAGATTGTCGATCTCCTTCAATATGTCGGAAGCGGTACGATAATAGGTATGGCCGGCCTCCGTCATGGAGAACTGACGTGTCGTGCGGTTCAGCAGCAGCGCGCCGAGTTCGTCCTCCAGCTCGCGGACATATTTCGACAGCAGCGCCTTGGAGCGTCCCGTCTTGCGCGCGGCGGCCGAAAATCCCTCGGCTTCCACCACGTCGATGAAGGCGCGAATCCGGGTCAAAGTATCCATGGTTTAGCCCCCGTTAACTGTTTCCGGATGTTGAACAAAACGCGCCGATTTGTTCAATTATTTTTTTGGGACAGCGACGAAAAAATTTCTTGATTATGACCGCGAATGCACCTATTTCGGGGTCAGCCCAAAGTCGCACGTGCCCGTGGGTGTCCGCCGATCCTCGATGTGGTGAGAAAATCGGTAAGGTACCTGGAACTAACCCCTCCAGTCGCTATTTCGGCCAACCGAAAAATGCGAGGACATCTGAAGCAACGACGGTGCGGGCCTTTTTGTTCTCTCCCGGCTTTCCATCAGCCGGGGTTACTGAAGAGGCACACCTTCATTGCCGGAAGTGCGGTTGGGACTATCCCTCCAATCCATGGCAGACAAAGCGAATTAGCGCCGCTTGCGGCACTCGTTCATTATCCGCGCTTCGCGCATTTGCACGGTACTGGGGTCTCCACCGGCTGGTTCCTGAGCGAATGAGCGTCGCCCTTTGTCCTCTGGGTCTTTCTCCCGGAGCCTTTGGAATTGAAAAGGGAATTGACATGACCACGCAACGTATTCGCGATTTCCTCGCTACCCGACGTCCGGACGGTCCCTGCCTGGTGGTTGATCTCGATGTCGTCCGCGACAATTTCCACGCCTTCCGTCATGCCATGCCGGACAGCGCCATCTACTATGCCGTCAAGGCAAATCCGGCTCCGGAAGTCCTGCGCCTGCTCGCAAGCCTCGGTTCCAACTTCGATTGCGCTAGTGTCGCTGAAATCGAAATGGCGCTGGATGCCGGCGCGACCGCCGAGCGCATCTCCTACGGCAACACGATCAAGAAGGAGCGCGATATCGCCCGTGCGCATGCACTCGGTATCAACCTCTTTGCCGTCGACAGCCATGAGGAAGTCGAGAAGATTTCCCGTGCCGCTCCCGGCGCCCGCGTGTTCTGCCGCGTCCTGACGGATGGCGAGGGTGCCGAATGGCCGCTGTCGCGCAAGTTCGGCTGCGTCCCGCAGATGGCTGTCGACGTTCTCGTCTATGCCCATCAGCTGGGTCTGGAATCCTACGGCGTGTCTTTCCACGTCGGCTCGCAGATGACCAAGGTCGATGCCTGGGATGCTGCTCTGGCCGATGCCAAGCGCGTTTTCGTTTCGCTCGCCAAGCAGGGCATTCACCTGCAGATGGTCAACATGGGCGGTGGCTTCCCGACCAAGTACCTGCGCGACGTTCCCTCGGCCGAAGCCTATGGCAAGGCGATCTTTGCGTCTCTGCGCGCCCATTTCGGCAACCAGATCCCGCACACGATCATCGAGCCGGGCCGCGGCATGGTCGGCAATGCCGGCGTGATCAAGGCTGAAGTCGTCCTGATTTCGAAGAAGTCGGACAACGATGCTGCGCGCTGGGTCTTCCTCGACATCGGCAAGTTCGGCGGTCTCGCCGAAACCATGGACGAGGCGATCCGCTATCCGATCCGCACGGTGCGCGACGGCGACGAGACGGAGCCCTGCGTCATTGCCGGCCCGACCTGCGATTCGGCTGACGTGCTTTATGAGAAGAACCTCTATCCGCTGCCGGTGACGCTCACCATCGGCGACGAGGTCCTGATCGAAGGCACCGGCGCCTACACCACGACCTACTCGGCTGTGGCGTTCAACGGTTTCGATCCGCTGAAGGCCTACATTATCTAAGGTCCGGTAGGGATCTGAAGTTCGACAAAGCTGCCCCCGTAGCCAGAGCCGGGGCGGCACCCTCACAATAATCTGTCACCGCCGCTGATAACGGTATTGGGCACGGGAGGCCGAGATGGCCGCTGTTCTTGATTCTGTCCGCGCATTCTTTGCGCCTTCTACTTTCACGCTCGACCTGGAAAACGCAGGCGATGTCGTCGCGCGCGAAAACCTGCTGGATCGCGCCATGGGTCCCGACCGCCGCAAGAAGTCGTCGGAAAAGCTGCGCCAGGGCCGCGTTCCGGCCGAAGGCTTGGCACTGGTCGCGCGCGATCGTGCCGGTCATGTCGTCGGCACCGTCCGTTTATGGAATGTCGAAGCCGGTGTCGATCGCGAGACCCGTCCGGTCGATGCGCTGCTGCTCGGTCCGCTGGCCGTCGATCCCGCCTATGAAGGCAAGGGCATGGGCTCGGCGCTGATGCGTGCTGCCGTCCTGGAAGCCAAGAAGCGCGGCCATGGCGCCATCCTGCTCGTCGGCGATGCGCCCTACTATGAGCGCTTCGGCTTCTTTGCCGCAAAGACGCGGCATCTTATCATGCCAGGCCCGTTTCAACGCGAGCGTTTCCTGGCTCTCGAACTCAAGGAAGGCTGGCTCGACAGCGCCGCCGGCATGATCGTCGCCAGCGGCCGTAAGCTGGCCCAGCCGCCGATAGCAAAGGCTGCGTAAAGCGCCCGAACGTCCCGAAGTATCATAAGGCTTCAGCCCGTCCGGACAGAGGCCTTTTTATTTGGTTGCCTTCGCGCTGTCCCTTGCCGGATCATATCCATCCGTCAGCGTTTTCAGGAAGGCGACGACATCGGCGATCTCGGCGTAGTGCGGGCGCTGCCGTGAAGAGTACTTCCCATAATGCATCCTCTTCCTGATGACTCAGGATCGATGATGCACCATTACACTCAGGGACTACACACCTAGATATTCTGATCCATCGTCTCGGCCGGAATCTCGTCGGCGCGATGGATGCGCACGACTACGGCCGGGACGCCGGCGACGGTGCAATGCGGTGGAACGGGTTTCACCACGACGCTGCCGGCCGCAACCTTGCTGAAGGCGCCGACTTCGATATTGCCGAGGATTTTGGCGCCGGCGCCGATCATGACGCCGTGGCGGATTTTTGGATGCCGGTCGCCGCTCTCTTTGCCCGTGCCGCCGAGAGTCACATTCTGCAGGATCGACACTTCATCCTCGATGACGGCGGTTTCGCCGATGACGATGCCGGAGCCGTGATCGAGCATGATCGATATGCCGATCTCAGCAGCCGGATGAATATCCGGACCGAAGACGAGCGAGACGAGGTTGGAGAGCCAGCTCGCAATTTCGGTGCGGCCTTCGGTCCACAACGCATGGGCGATGCGATGCGCTTGCAGGGCGTGGAAGCCCTTGAGGTTCAGAAGCGCATGCAGATAGGTGGTGCAGGCGGGGTCGCGGGTTCGCACCGCCACGAGATCGGCTTCCGTTGCCCGCAGGATTGCGTCATGACGAGCCAGCACGTCGGACAACAGCGAAAGCAGATCGCTGTGGTCGATCCTGACGACGCAGAGCCGTGCGGCCAGCACGTTGGCAAGGTTTTCGGCATTGGAGCGGCTGGCGAGCACTTGCGCCTGCAGCAGCGGGGCGAGCGTCGGCTCGCGCGCCGCAAGCTCGGCGGCTTCGCAACGGATCACGTCCCAGACATTCTGGGCGGAGGCAGGATTATTTCCGGCGGCGGCCGTTCCTGACTGGGGCATGATCCTGCTTTCTGTTTAGAGTGGTTGGTCGCTTCACTGTATTGCTCAACCACTCTATGTGTTTGCTTTTACACAATCCCGGACGGAAAACCGCTACGCACTTTTCCTGGAATTACTCTCAGGCGGAAATGTCGATAACGCCGCAATCGCCGGCTTCGGAGGCGAAGGCGAGCAGCTTGCCGGATTTGCTCCAGCTCATCGACGTGATCGCACCCTTGCCGGGCCGGCGCAGGAGCGCCTCCTTGGCGTCGCCGATGCGCACCGCGAGGATCATACCATCGATGAAGCCGATGGCGAGGATATCTTCCGCGGGATGGAACTTCACCGAAGTCGCCATGATGTTGGCGCGCGTGCCGAGCTCGAGCGGCGCCTTGCCCATCGGGCCGTCCTTGCCCTGGAAGGGCCAAACGATCGCCGCCGGCGCGCCGGAAGAGGCAAGCCACTTGCCCTTGCTGGACCAAGAGAGCGACTTCACCTTGGCGGGATAGCCGGTCATGCGCATGTGCCTGGCTTCGGCGCCCGGCTTGGCATCCATCTTCCAGCCGTGCAGGGCATTTTCCTGCATGGTGGTGACGATGAACTGGCCATCCGGCGAGAAAGTAACGCTGGTATGGGCGCCCTTCCATTCGAGATTGACCGGCTGGGCGCTCATGCCGACCCAATGCAGCGACACGCCATTGTAACGGGCGACGGCGATCCGCATGCCCTTGGGCGCGAAGGCGATGCCCTCGACGGTGCGCTCTTCGGCAAATTCCTTCGTCGTGCCGTCGGCCAGGCGCACGAAGGCGCTCTTGCCATAGGAATAGGCGACCGCGCCCTGCGGTCCGGCGGCAACCTGGCTGATCCATTTGCGCGGCGCTTCGGCAAGCATCGTCACGCTGCCATCCGCGGTAATCCGGAGAACCTTGCCGTCCTCGCCGCCCGAAACCAGGCTCTCGCTATGGGGATCGCGGATGCAGGTCAGCATGCCCTGATGGGCTTCGGTTACCTTCTCGCCGCCTTCGAGGCGGTGGATCGCGCCGGCGGCGGTGGCGAAGAAGGGGGTATCACCTAAAAATTCGACGGCCAGAACATGGCCGTCGATATCAAGCGGAGCAACAGTCGGCATCAGGCGGATGCCTCGCACGCCTTGAAGCTTGCTTCGAGCTTTTCGCGGTCTAGCTCGCGGCCGATGAAGACGAGGCGGCTTTCATGCTTTTCGCCATCTTTCCACGGACGCTGATGATCGCCTTCGATGATCATGTGCACGCCCTGAACGACATAGCGTTCCGGATCGTCCTTGAAGGCGATGATGCCCTTGAGGCGCAGGATGTTCGGGCCCTGCGTCTGCGTGATCTTCTGGATCCAGGGGAAGAAGCGCTCGGCATTCATTTCGCCGCCGCGCAGCGAAACCGACTGCACCGTTACGTCGTGGATCGGCGAAGGAGCGTGATGGTGATGATGGTCGTGATCATGGTGGTGATGATCATGATCATGGTCATGATGATGGTGGTGGTGATCGTGGTCATGATCGCAATCCGGGCCGCAGACGTGATCCTCATGGCCATGCTCGAGGAAATGCGGGTCGTTTTCGAGAGCGCGTTCCAGGTTGAAGGCGCCCTGGTTCAGCACGCGGGCGAGATCGACGCCGGAGCGGGTGGTCTTGTAGACACGGGCGGCCGGGTTGATCGCATGGACGATATCCTCGATCTGGGCCAGTTCCGCAGGCGATACGAGATCGGACTTGTTGATGACGACGACATCAGCAAAGGCAATCTGGTCTTCGGCTTCGCGGCTGTCCTTCAGGCGCAGCGGCAGGTGCTTGGCATCGACCAGCGCGACGACGGCGTCGAGCTCGGTCTTGGCGCGGACATCGTCGTCCATGAAGAAGGTCTGGGCGACGGGAACCGGGTCGGCAAGGCCTGTCGTTTCGACGATGATGCCGTCAAAGCGGCCGGGGCGGCGCATAAGGCCCTCGACGACGCGGATGAGGTCGCCGCGAACGGTGCAGCAGACGCAGCCATTGTTCATTTCGTAGATTTCTTCGTCCGACTCGACGATGAGATCGTTGTCGATGCCGATCTCGCCGAACTCGTTGACGATGACGGCGTATTTCTTGCCGTGATTTTCGGAAAGGATGCGGTTCAGCAGCGTCGTCTTGCCGGCGCCGAGATAGCCGGTGAGAACGGTGACGGGAACGGGCTTTGGCGTGGCTGTTTCGGTCATGGGAGCCTCGAAATATGGAAGGTTGCCCCGGGGAGCAGACATTGGTCGGGTTCCATATAAGGAGTTGGAGACGTCAGTTCAAAGGCTTTTATATGTTATAAGATCACATTAGGTCTGGGACGGCGCCGATTCATGATCCTGACCGTATCAGCGTTGTCGCATCGAATGCGTCGACATCTTCGAACAGTTCGACAAGGCCTTTGACGGCATGCGCGATCAGCCGCTCGCCCTTGGCCGCCGTCGCGGCGCCTGCATTGCCGGCAACGCCTTGCGGGCTCAGGTCGGACATCTTCCAGCCGAAGGCATGTGGGCCATAGGCGCGCAGATGCTTGAAGCCCTTGATGAACTCCGATTGGCGCGACGGGAAGTTCGCTGCCTTCGACATGTCCACTTTCTCTGGGTGGAGTGCGAGCATGACCGATGTCTCGATATCGCCGCCGTGAATGTCGATGGCCTTGTCATCAGGCGTAATCAGTCCATCCGGAACACCGAAGCGGGTCCAGCTGGTCGCGACCGCCAGCATGTCGAAGCGCACGCGCGCCTCCGTCGCGACGATGGTCATCAGCGGTGAGTTGCCGCCATGGGCATTCAGCATGACGAATTTGCGGATGCCGAGTCCGCTCAGCCGCTCGGCGATACCGAGCCAGCGCCCGATGGCCTCGTCGAAGGTCAGCGTCTTCGTGCCGGCGACATCCATGTGCTCGATCGAGTAGCCGACGGCCTCGACGGAAAGGAAGGTAATCGGTAGTTTGACCGGCAAAGCAACCTTGAGACGTGAAACGATTCCTTCGGCAATGAGCGTGTCGGTTTCGAACGGCAGATGCGGCCCGTGTTGCTCATAGGCGCCAAGTGGCAGCACGGCGATCCATTTTGATCGCTCCTGCGGTGTCAATGTTTCATCATTGTCATCGAAACATGGCAAAGGATACGCCATCGGAGGATGTGCCTCTTGTTTATGTCAGTAACCTGCGCAATGTCATAGCGTGATGACTTAGCGGCGAAAAGGTCAATGGAATCACGATGGGCAAGAAGAACAAGGTCGGAAAGAAAAGTAAGTCAGGTAAAAAGAAGGATCACCGGGACTATACGCTTGCCGATCTGTCGCCTGCATTGACGCAGGCGGCGCGGTCCATGCGCACGGTGATGACGCGCAGCTTGACGGCCAGCGGTCTTTATGCCGGGCAGGACGGCGTCATTCTGGCTCTCGCGGCAAATGACGGGCTGCCGGCCGGCACGCTGGCCCAGAAGCTCGGCGTCAAGGCGCCGACCATGACGAGGACGATCGGCCGCATGGAGGCGCAAGGCTTCGTCGAACGGCGGCCGGATGCCGAGGATGCCCGGCTGACGAAGGTCTATCTCACCGAGACCGGCCGCAATAGCGTCAGCGAGATCGAAAGTTCCGCCGCTACCTGTGATGAGCTGGCCACCCGCGGCTTCTCCGAAAAGGAGATCCGCTCGCTCGTGCGCCTCCTCAAGACGATCGAAAGCAATCTTCAGGCTGGCGACGACGACGAGGACGAAGAGGAATTCTGAGAATCCCCGCGAATTCGTGTTGCGCGATGTGATTAAAGCTTTTAATTAAAGATTTTAAATTCCGGAATCGTAAAACGACGGAATATGTTGACGGCTGCGTTTCACGGGGGAGGGAGTGCGTGGCGCAAAAGATAAAGCTTTCTACAATTGCGGAAACGCTCGGTATTTCAACGGCAACCGTATCCCTGGCCTTACGCGACAGCCCATTGGTCGCGGTCAATACCCGCGAGAAGATCAAGGACCAGGCCCGCGCGCTGGGCTATATCTACAATCGCCGCGCGGCGAGCCTCAGGACATCGCGGTCGGGCATTATCGGCGTCGTCGTGCACGACATCATGAACCCCTTCTACGGGGAAATCCTGAAGGCGATCGAAAGCGAGCTCGACCGCAGCCGTCATACCTTCATCCTTTCCAATCACTATGATTCGGTCGAGAAGCAGCGGACTTTCATCGAGACGCTGCTGCAGCTCGGCGGTGACGGTGTCATCATGTCGCCGGCGATCGGAACGCCGCCGGAAGATTTCGAGCTGGCGGAAGAAAACGGCATGCCGGCCATCCTTGTGGCACGACAGATCGAAGCGCTGGATCTGCCGACCTTTCGCGGCGACGACAGCTACGGCATTTCGCTTGCGACCAACCACCTGATCAGCCTTGGTCACCGCTCCATCGCGATGATCGGCGGCACCGACCAGACCTCGACGGGGCGCGACCGTTACCAGGGCTATGTCAATGCGCTGCGCAAGGCTGCCATCGAGGTCGATCCCAATCTGCGTATTCCCGGCGCGCGCTCCAAACAGGGCGGTTTCGAAGCGGCGGTGCATTTCCTGTCGCTGCCGCAGAAGCCGACGGCCGCGGTCTGCTGGAACGATCTGGTCGCCATCGGCCTCATGAACGGCATTTCACGCGCCGGCCTCGTGCCGGGACGGGACATTTCGGTCACCGGCTATGACGATCTGGAAGAAGCGGCGATTGCGACACCGGCGCTGACAACAGTCTGGAACGGGCAGGCCGAAGTCGGAAGGCTTGCAGCGCGGGCGCTTTTGGATAGGTTGGCAGGAAGCCATGAGCCGGATGGTATCCATCTTATCAAGCCGGAAATGCGCATCCGCCAATCCACGGCGCCCTACAAGGCTCGCTAGCAGCGGTTCGGCGCCGAACCGTCTCTCAAGAGGAAAGATCCATGTCCGACAGTCGCATCGCCATCCTCGTTCCGGGGAAGATACACCCGCGTGTTCTCGAACGGCTCGGGAAACAGTTCGATATTGTTTCCGTCGAACGCGATGGCGGCCCGAAGATCGATGCGGAAACAGCCGCCCGCATCCGCGGCGTTGCTGTCTCAGGTGGGTTCGATGCCATCTGGATCGATGCTTTTCCGAATGTTGAGGTCATCGCCAATTTCGGCGTCGGTTACGACGGGATCGACGTCAAGCACGCCGCCTCGAAGGGGATCGTCGTCACCAATACGCCTGATGTCCTGAACGACGAGGTTGCCGATACTGCGATCGCCCTGCTCTTGAATACGCTGCGACAGTTTCCGAAGGCGGAGACCTGGCTGCGCGAGGGGCGCTGGGCGAAGGAAGGCGCCTTTCCGCTCTCGCCCTTTTCCATGAAGGGGCGCCGCGTCGGCATTTACGGGCTCGGTCGCATCGGGCTGGAGATTGCAAGAAGGCTGGAGCCGTTCAAGGTGAAGATCGGCTATCACACCCGCTCGCCGCGCGACTCCCTGCCTTACGACTACTATCCGACCCTGAAGGAAATGGCGCAATCGGTGGATACGCTGATTTCCATCGTGCCGAAGACGCCGGAAACGCATAGGGTCATCAATGCGGAGATCCTGTCGGCGCTTGGGCCGCAGGGCGTGTTCATCAATGTCGGCCGCGGCTGGTCCGTCGATGACGACGCGCTGATAACAGCCCTCAGCAATGGAACGCTGGGTGCTGCCGGCCTCGACGTCTTCTATGACGAACCCGATGTCCCGGCCGGCTATCTCTCGCTGGCGAATGTTTCGCTGCTGCCGCATGTGGCATCCGCCTCGGTGCCGACGCGCGATGCCATGGCGGATCTGGTCTCCGACAATATCATCGAATGGTTCGCAAAGGGCAGGCCTGTCACGCCGGTGCCGGAAACGCCGGTCAAGCCGCGCGGCTGATCATACGGCTTTCTGCTGATAGGGAGGGGCCTTGAGTCGCTCCTTGCCCGCCGCATAGTCGCGCACGGCATCGCCGAAGGCCATGAAGAGCTTGCGCGACGACGAATCCGTTTCCGCCCAATATTCCGGATGCCATTGCACGCCGACGGCAAAGGCCTTTGCTCCGATGACGGAGACGGCTTCGATCGTGCCGTCCTCGGCCAGAGCCTCGACCTGCAGCCTCGGCGCGGTATCGGCGATCGCCTGGCGATGCAGCGAGTTGACGCGCACCTCGCCCGGCCCTACGACACGGGCGATGCAGGAGCCTTCCTTGACAAAAACGCTCTGGCGGATCGCATACATCGTGTCACGATCGACATCCTGAGGCTTGCGGTGGTCCCAGATGCCAGGCTGGTCCTGGATTTCGCTTGCGAGCGTGCCGCCGAGCGCGACGTTCAGCTCCTGAATGCCGCGGCAGATGGCGAGCATCGGAATGGCGCGGTCGATGGCGCGGCGGATGAGCGGCAACGATGTTGCGTCGCGCGCCGGATCGAACGGACCGTCGCTCTCAAGTGCGTCCTTTCCGTAGAGGGACGGGTGCACATTGGTGGCCGAACCGGAAACGAGCAGCCCGTCGACCCGGTCCAGAATGGCATCCGCGTCATTGCCGTCTTCGGGGCCGTCTTCTAGCGCCGGCACGATCAGCGCCATCAATCCGGCGGCCTTCACGGCGGCACGGACATATTGCAGCTGCACCGCGTGCCAGCGCGTGCCGTCGAATTCGCGGATATCGGCGGGGATGGCGATGATCGGTCTGGACATTCAGGGCTCCGAAGGATGCGAAACGGTTGAGCATGATGCCGAAAAGTGTCAGGGGATTTCGGACGACATCATGCTCCATTTTTTGATTCTAGAGCGGATTCAGATTTTAGGTCGAACCGACCTGAAATCATCCGGCTCTAGGCGGTAGGACCTCTGGATGATCATGTTGTCGATCCAAAGGCGTGTTATCCACGTCATGAATTTACGCGAAGACGGCGTAGGCGGCAACGTGCGGCGGCCTCCATAAGGCTTTGTTTCCCTTCGTCATGCGGATGTACAGGAATCGCCATAATGCGGTGCGAGAGAGCAAACTTGAAAGACTGGGTGCGGCGTGGTTAGTTCCATCGCTTGCGCCATGATGGGGGAACGCGCCGTTTCCCAGCAATGCCGTCTGTATGGGAGAATTCGATGGATCGCCGTTCCTTCATAAGGCGGGCAGGAGCCGTTGGCGCAGGCGCTGCAGCCTCCACGCTTGCGAGCCCAGCCCTGGCCCAGGAATATCCGAAGGTCACCTGGAAAATGACGTCATCGTTTCCAAAGAGCCTGGATACGATCTATGGCGGCGCGGAAGATATCGCCGCGCATGTTTCCGACGCGACGAACGGCAATTTCGTCATCCAGACTTACGAAGCCGGCGAAATCGTGCCCGGCGCTCAGGCCGCCGATGCGGTGAGTGCCGGTACCGTCGATGCGGCGCACACCTGTTCCTACTATTTCTGGAACAAGGACCCGACCTACGCCATCGGCACGGCGCTGCCGTTCGGCCTCAATGCGCGGCTGACCAATGCCTGGTTCTACCAGGGCAACGGCAACAAGCTGATGAACGAATTCTATGCAACGCAGGGCATATTGGGCCTGCCCGCGGGCAATACCGGCGCGCAGATGGGCGGCTGGTTTCGTAAGGAAATCAATACGCTCGACGATCTCAAGGGCTTGAAGATGCGCATCGCCGGCCTGGCCGGCAAGGTAATCGAAAAGATCGGCGTGGTGCCGCAGCAGGATATCCCGGCCAACGGCGTCTACGACGCGCTGAGCAAGGGCACGGTCGATGCGGCCGAATGGGTCGGCCCTTATGACGACCTGAAGCTCGGGCTGCAGCAGATCGCCAAATACTACTACTATCCCGGATGGTGGGAAGGCGGCGCCGTGGTGCATGCCTTCTTCAATCTGGAGAAATGGAATGCCTTGCCGAAAAATTACCAGGCGATCCTCACGGATGCCTGTGCCTTTGCCAATACCAATATGCTGGCGAAATACGATGTGAAGAACCCACAGGCGCTGAAGGACATCGTGCAGCAGGGCGTGACGCTGCGTCCGTTCAGCCAGGAGATCATGGAGGCGTGCTTCCAGGCGGCCGGCGCGCTCTATGCGGATCTTTCCAAATCCAACACTTATTTCAAGCGCATCTACGAGGATCAGGTTTCCTATAAAAAAGATGCGTATCTTTGGATGCAGCTTTCGGAGTATACTTTCGATACTTTTATGATGATCCAGCAGCGGGCGGGCAAGCTGTGATCGTATTCTATAAGTCTTTAGTGATATCTTGTTTTATTCATTAGTGATTCAAATATTACATTCACGGTAGAGTGAGCCGGGAGTCATTGCACTAATACGATGCGGACTGAAGCCTAACTTCGATGTAAGTTACCGACACGATTGATAAATCTGTCCAGATAGGTGCTATTGGGCAATCAAATTTTAAAACGTTTCCACTAGGGTGTCCGCCGCATCAGGGGAAGTCTGAATGAAGCCTCCAAGCCCGGACACTGTGCCGACGGATGTTTATCTGTCGTTCGTCAGTTCGCTTTTCGGAAACCGTAAAACGCTGTTTACGGGCGTATTCGTTCATATCCTCACCTATGTCGTCGTTTTTCTGAGCACGCGCGCAGATATCTATCTCACGCTTTGCCTGGCTTTCGGCGCCGTGTTCATCTTGCGGATGTATTCGTTCCGGCAATTCGACGCGGCGGACAAGCATGGTTTCACGCGGGCCGATATCGCCAAATGGGAAACGCGTTATGTGATCGGCGCCGCCGCGACGGCGTCCATCCTCGGCATCGGCAGCGGCTATGCCATCCTGATCGTGCAGGATCCGCTGGCGGAATTCATCTGCATCGCCGTGACGATGGCGTCGATGGTGTCGATCGTCGGCCGCAACTACGGCTCCCAGAAGGCGATCGACCTGCAGACGCTGGCCTGCTGTCTGCCGATCATCATCGCCTGCCTGATGTCGCAGCAGCTCTACAAGGCGATCGTCTCCATCATGCTCGTTCCCTTCGGGCTGACGACGCGGGCGATGGCGAACGGCGTGCGCGAATTTCTCTACAAGAACGTCATTGCCTCGCGCGAGATATCCTTGATCGCCGACCGGTTCGATACCGCGCTCAACAATATGACGCACGGGCTCTTCATGCTGGATGCCCAGAACCGCATCCTCGTTGTCAACCGCAAGGCTTGCGAACTCCTGAACTTCGCGCATCCGGAGCAGCTCAAGGACTGCGAATTCGACGTCGTTCTGCGTTATGGCGCCAGGCATGCCTTCATCGACGGATCCCTACCCGGGCTCATCCACCGGCAAATGGCGCAGCTCGTCAGCGGCACGCTTTCCCGCACGCTCATTCAGTTCAACGAGGATCAATTTCTGGAATTCTCGGCCAGCCGCCGCGCCGACGGCATCGTCATTCTGATCTTCGAAGACGTCACCGTGCGTATCCGGGCGGAGCGCAAGATCCTGCATATGGTCCGCTATGATCCTCTGACGGGGCTGCCGAACCGCGAATATTTCATCGAGTTGGTCAAGGAAAAGTTGGCGGCGCGCATGCGGGACGGCCGGATCGGAATCTTGGTTCTCGATGTCGACGACTTCAAGCATGTCAACGATACAAAGGGACATCTGGCCGGCGATCGGCTTCTTGTTGCCATAGCCGAACGCCTGAAGGAGCTTGCGGGCACGGCGGCGCTTGCGGCACGGCTGGTGGGTGATCAATTCGTCCTGTTTTTTCCGAACGAGGACAACGCGACGGAGATCGATGGCCGCATTCGCGCGCTGCATGCTGCGATGACAGGCATTTACAACGTCGACGGTAATAGCTTCCGCATTTCCTTCAGCGGCGGATATGTGACCATGCCGAGCCGGGAGTTCCGCTCCGAGGAATGGCAGGTCAAGGTCGATCTGGCGCTGTTCGACGCCAAGTCGCGCTTGAAAGGCGGATGCAGCGCCTTCGAAGAGGAGATGGATGCGCGCTACGTCGAGCGCCAGAAGCTGAAGGAAGACCTGCGTGAAGCCGTCGAGGCGGGCAGGCTTCACGCCGTCTATCAGCCGATGTTTACGCCGGACGGCTCCCGCATTGTCAGCTGCGAGGCGTTGGCGCGCTGGATTCATCCGGAAAAGGGCTCGATCCCGCCCAATATCTTCGTGCAGATCGCCGAGGAAATGGGCATCGTTGCCGGCATTACCCGCTTCATGGTCAACCAGGCCTGCCGGGATTGCGTTTCCTGGCCGGCGCCGCTCGCGGTCTCGGTCAATCTGTCGGCGCAGGATCTGCGCAATGACGATATTGTCGCTGTTGTCGTGGAGGCGCTCGCGGCATCGGGATTGGAGCCGTCGCGGCTGCATCTCGAGGTTACGGAAAGCTGCCTGATGGATGAGGTGGCAACCGTTCGCTCCATCCTTGCCGATCTGCGCGCCAAAGGCATCACGATTGCGATTGATGATTTCGGAACGGGCTTTTCCAGCCTCAGCTATCTGGATTCCCTGCCGGTGGATGTCGTCAAGATCGACCGGTCCTTCGTTCGCGACATCACGACGGACAGCCGCCGTTTCAAGCTATTGTGCGGCATCGTCGATCTTTCCCGCGCGCTCAGCCTCCATATCGTGATCGAGGGCGTCGAGACGCTCGAACAGCTGGCGCTCGTCGTTGAGAAGAACCTGGCCGATATCATCCAGGGTTATGTATTTTCCGCACCCGTGGCACGGGAACAGGTGGTTGAGATGGTGGGTGGCCTCAGCCGCCGGCTGCCGGGCGCGCGTGAGGATCATGTCGCCTGAGGTAAGGAGCGAACGCGGATCATTGCGCTGACGCTAAAATAATCCGGAAACTGGCGATCGTATCGTGCCACCATAATGATCCGGGCCAATCGATCATCCTGCCGTAAGCTGCTTATGAGAATTGTAAAATCGAAGATCCGTGCTCGTTTTGTCCGGCTCTGATAGACGGGCAAATCTGCTTATTTCCCACGCCATAACAACGATAACTTAGTGGCAGCGCGCCACCGGGCCTATACCGGTATTCGTTAAAAAAATTAACCTTAATGGAATTAATAGTTAATAAAAGTTAAATCAAATGTTGATCAAACTGTGAGTTAATACCAATTATGTTCCGTTAACCATCATGGAACATTCATCATGACTCATATGAGTGCTTGGAAAGACAGCTTTGCCGGCAAGCTGATGGAGGTGCTCGACCACGTAGAATACCGCCGGATCGAAAGCAGCGAAGACATGGAGGGTGTCGCGCGGCTACGCTACAAGGCCTACAAGGCGCGCGACGTCTTGCCGGTGGCGGCTAAAAACTTGATCGACGACATCGATTTCGACGATCACGCTTATGTTTTCGGGGTCTATTATGACGAGGAGCTGGTGAGCACGGTGCGGATACACCATGTCACGCCGGATCATCGCGTATGCCAGTCGACCGGTATTTTCCCCGAGGAAGTTCACGCTTTCCTCGATGCCGGCATGACGTTGATCGACCCCGCACGCTTTGCCGTCGATCCCGATTTCGAGATGGAGCTGCCTGCTCTGCCTTATTTGACGCTGCGGCCCGCGATTGTCGGCGCCGTCTATTTCAACACCGATCGCGTGATGCAGCACATCCGCCCGGCGCATGCGGCCTTCTACAAGCGCGTCTTCTACGCGGATACGGTCGTGCCGCCGCGGATGACCAAGACCTATGGCTTCGAGCTGACGCTGCTGGCGTCGCGTTCGAAGGAAATTCGGGGCAAGCTGATGCAACGGTATCCGTTCTTCGATTCAGAGCCCTATGAAAGGCGCATGATGTTTTCCCGCAACGAGGATAACGGTTCGCCTCCATTGACCATCCTGCCGACGGCACGGCTGGCAATTGGCGGTCGCCGCGAAATTCGCGGGCAATTCGGCTAGCATCGGATGATTTTGGGTCGAATGGCCTAAATCCGAATCCGCGCCGGAATCAAATAGCTGGAGCATGATGTCGTCCGAAATCGACTTTTGGGCATCATGCTCCAGGCTGCGCGCCTGTGCGACCTTCTCGTGCATTGCATTTTTCCTCGCTTTGTGTAACCCCTCGATAGAGGAAATTCGGCTGCGGCATCTGCTATGCCTCAGCCGTTGAGAACAGCTTCAGCCGCCGGCCCGGATGGCCGGTCGGGGAGAGGATTGAGGGGAGACTTCTGAATGGCCGAACATCATACCGGACCGGTCGAAACCGGCGCCGCCATGGACTACAGGGAACATCAGAAAACCTATAACGGGTTCCTGTTCGTGGCCAGGCTGGGATCGGCGATCGTCGCTGCTTTGCTGATTGCGATGGCGGCAGGCTTTTTCGGTCATGCCGGCTTGTTGGGCGGCTTCATCATCTTCGTCGTTCTCTCGTTCTTGGGCTTCCTATTGTCCCGTTGACCGACGCCGGGCCGTCCGGCCCGCGCCTTTGCTGAAATTATGACCTGATTTCGCAAGTGTTTGCCCCGCTGCAACCAGCAGGGCTGCGGTTTGATGTGGGGTGGAGCTGTTGAGCAATCTGGTTTTCGTGGCCAAGGAAAGCGTGACGGAAGAGACGCGCGTTGCAGCCTCCGTCGAGACGGTGAAAAAGATGAGGGGGCTCGGCTTCGATATCGTGATCGAAGCCGGCGCAGGCGCCTCATCGCGTATCCCGGACGCGGAATACGAAGCCGCAGGCGCGCGGATCGGCTCCGTTAGGGATGCGAAGGCGGCGGATGTCATCCTCAAGGTTAGGCGCCCGACGACCAAGGAAATCGCCGGCTACAAGAGCGGCGCGATCGTCATCGCCATCATGGATCCCTATGGCAACGAGGCCGCACTTGCCGTGATGGCACGCGCGGGGCTCACGAGCTTCGCCATGGAGCTGATGCCGCGCATCACCCGGGCTCAGTCGATGGACGTCCTGTCGTCGCAGGCCAATCTCGCCGGTTATCAAGCTGTCATCGAGGCTGCGGCCGTCTACGATCGGGCGCTTCCGATGATGATGACGGCGGCGGGCACGGTGCCGGCGGCAAAGGTGTTCGTCATGGGTGCCGGCGTAGCCGGCCTACAGGCGATCGCCACGGCGCGGCGTCTCGGCGCGCTGGTATCGGCGACCGACGTGCGGCCGGCGGCGAAGGAGCAAGTGGCCTCGCTCGGTGCGAAATTCATCGCCGTCGAGGACGAGGAGTTCAAGGCGGCGGAGACCGCCGGCGGCTATGCCAAGGAAATGTCAGGGGAATATCAGGCCAAGCAGGCGGCGCTCGTCGCCGATCATATCGCCAAGCAGGATATTATCATCACGACAGCGTTGATCCCCGGCCGTCCTGCGCCGCGGCTCGTCAGCCGCGACATGCTGAAGGCGATGCGCCCGGGCGCGGTTGCCGTCGACCTCGCGGTCGAGCGCGGCGGCAATATCGAGGGTGCCGAATACGGCAAGGTCGCCGACGTCGAAGGCGTTCGGGTGATCGGCTATCCCAATATGGCCGGCCGGATCGCGGCCAGCGCTTCGGCCCTCTACGCCAAGAACCTCGTCACCTTCCTGGAAACGATGGTCGACAAGGATAGCAAGAGCCTCGGCCTCAACCGCCTCGACGAGCTGATCAAGGCGACGATGCTGACCGATGACGGCGAGGTCGTGCACCCGAGTTTCGTCGACCCCGACCAGCCGACGGTCAACAAGGGAGATCTCTGAGATGGCCAGCCAAGCAATGGACCAGGCACTTCAGCAACTGAATGATGCCGTTACCGCCGTCACGACCGCCGCCGCGCAGGCACCGCAGGTCGCCAGCGCCGCAACCGGCGGGGCGGTCGATCCCTTCGTCTTCCAGCTTGCGATCTTCGTGCTGGCAATCTTCGTCGGCTATTACGTCGTCTGGTCGGTGACGCCGGCCCTGCACACGCCGCTGATGGCGGTGACGAACGCCATTTCCTCGGTCATCGTCGTCGGTGCCTTGCTGGCCGTCGGCATCTCCGCGAGCGGTCTCGCGACGGGCTTCGGCTTCGCGGCGCTGGTGCTCGTCTCGGTCAATATCGTCGGCGGTTTCCTTGTCACCCAGCGCATGCTGGCGATGTACAAGAAGAAGGACAAGTGAGGGCGGCATGCTGAGCAATATCGCGGCTTTCCTCTATCTCGTTTCCGGTGTCCTGTTCGTCCTGGCACTGCGCGGCCTGTCGCACCCGGCAACCAGCCGGCGCGGCAATCTCTACGGAATGATCGGCATGGGCATTGCCATCGTCACCACGCTGGTTCTGGCAACGCCATCCTTCGGCGGCTTCGTGCTGATCATTCTCGGCCTTGCCATCGGCGGGGGGGCTGGCGCCTATATCGCCCGCGTCATTCCGATGACGTCGATGCCGCAGCTCGTGGCCGGATTCCATTCGCTGGTCGGCCTGGCGGCCGTCCTCGTGGCTGCTTCGGCGCTCTATACGCCATCTTCCTTCGGCATCGGCGAAATCGGCCATATTCATACGGAAGCGCGCATCGAAATGGCGATCGGCGTGGCGATCGGCGCCTTGACCTTCACCGGCTCGATCATCGCTTTCTTGAAGCTTGACGGGCGGATGTCCGGCAAGCCGATCCTGCTGCCGAACCGGCACATCATCAATGCTGTCCTGCTTGTCCTGATCGTGTTCTTCATCATCAGCCTGGCGGCAAGCGAGAGCCATTTCGCCTTCTGGGCCGTCGTCCTGCTATCACTGGCGCTCGGCGTGCTTTTGATCGTGCCGATCGGCGGCGCCGATATGCCCGTCGTCGTGTCGATGCTGAATTCCTATTCCGGCTGGGCAGCCGCCGGCATCGGCTTCACGCTTGGCAATCTGGCGCTGATCATCACCGGCGCTCTTGTCGGATCCTCGGGCGCGATCCTGTCCTACATCATGTGCAAGGGCATGAACCGCTCCTTCGTCTCGGTCATTCTCGGCGGCTTCGGCGGCGAGACGACATCGGGTGGCGCCGATAATTCCGACAAGACCGTGAAGCTCGGTTCGGCAGAGGACGCCGCCTATCTGATGGCGAATGCCTCCAAGGTCATCATCGTGCCGGGCTACGGCATGGCGGTGGCCCAGGCCCAGCATGCGCTGCGCGAGATGGCCGACAGGCTGAAGGCGCATGGTGTCGAGGTGAAATATGCTATCCACCCTGTCGCCGGCCGTATGCCTGGCCATATGAACGTGCTGCTGGCCGAGGCCAATGTGCCCTATGACGAGGTCTTCGAACTCGAGGATATCAATTCGGAATTCGCCCAGGCCGATGTCGCCTACGTCATCGGCGCGAACGACGTTACTAATCCGGCAGCGCGCGACGACAAGACTTCACCGATCTACGGCATGCCGATCCTCGATGTCGACAAGGCCAAGACCTGCCTCTTCGTCAAGCGTTCGCTCGGCTCCGGCTATGCCGGCATCGACAACACGCTGTTCTACAAGGACGGCACGATGATGCTGCTCGGGGACGCCAAAAAGGTGACCGAGGAGATCGTCAAGGCGATGAACGAGTAGACGTCGAAACGTCTTATGCATTCGATCGGAGTTCGCCTGAGTTTGAAGCCGGATCGACAAACCTCCTTGACCGGAAGATGGTCGAGGTGAGTGTTGCTGGGTATCCAGGTCTTATGTCTGTCTTATTTCTTCGTGCTCCGCATAAAGAAGATGAATTTATTTTCGAACTCCCGTCGATTCCGCGGTGCCTGGTTCGTCGTGTGGTATGTTCTAACCAACCAAGGAGAAAGACCCATGCGATTCATGATGCTGATGATCCCCGGCGGCTACGCTTCCGCTACTCCCGACACCATGCCCAGCGCGGAGGCGGTCGAGGCGATGATGAAATACAATGAGGAGTTGAAGAAGGCCGGCGTGCTTCTGGCGCTCGACGGGCTGCATCCGCCGTCCTCCGGAGCTCGCGTGAGCTTCAAGGGTGGAAAGCCTGCCGTCGTCGACGGCCCGTTCGCCGAGGTCAAGGAAGTGCTGGGCGGCTATTGGGTCATTGACGTGCGTTCACGCGACGAGGCCATCGAGTGGGCGCGCCGTTGCCCGGCATCGGAAAATGACGTCATCGAGGTTCGCCGCATCTTTGAAATGAGCGAATTTCCGGAGGATGTGCAGAGGGCGGCTGAAGGCTTCGATGAGCTGAAGGGGTGACCACGTCAGGTACCATAGAAGCGGTCTGGCGGATCGAGCAGCCAAAGCTCGCCGCCAGGCTGAACCGCTTGCTGCGCGACGTCGGCCTGGCTGAGGAGATTGCGCAAGACGCCTTTGTGCTGGCCCTCGAACGCTGGCCTCGTGATGGCGTTCCGCGCAACCCGGCCGCCTGGCTGACGCAAGTCGCCAAGAACAGGGCACTCGACAGGCTGCGCCGCACAACGCTGATCGACGGCAAACATCGCGAACTCGCTATCGACTTTGCCGAACTTGAACGCGGGGTACCGGATATCGAGGCGGCGCTTGATGAAGATATAGACGACGACCTACTGCGACTGATCTTCACCGCATGCCATCCGATGCTGCCGACCGAGCAACGGGCCGCGCTTGCCTTGCGACTGCTGGGCGGGCTGTCCACGCCCGAGATCGGTCGCGCGTTCCTGTTGCCCGAAGCCACCATTGCCCAGCGCATCGTGCGCGCCAAGCGAACCTTACGCGATGCCGCCATAGCATTCGAGACGCCGCGTGGCGTAGAACGTCGGGAGCGTCTCGCCGCCGTACTGGAAGTGGTCTATCTGCTCTTCAACGAGGGATATGTGACAACGGAAGGGCCGCATTGGCTGCGTGCCGATTTATGCGGCGAGGCATTGCGCCTGGCCCGTTCTCTGGCGGCGCTGATGCCGGAAGAGCCTGAAGTGCTGGGACTTCTGGCCCTTATGGAATTACATGCCTCGCGCTTTGCCGCTCGGGTTGACGGAACGGGCAATCCGATCCTGCTGCTCGACCAGGACCGTGGCCGATGGAACTGGTCGCTGATCCGGGGCGGCCTCGACTGTCTGGGTCGCGCCATGGTCCTGACGTCGATGCCCGGTCCTCATTTGCTGCAGGCGATGATTGCGGCTTGTCATTCCCGGGCCGCGACGGCTGCCGATACCGACTGGATTGCCATCGCCGCCTACTACCAAGCGCTGGCTCTTGCGGCGCCGTCGCCGATCGTCGAAATCAACCGAGCGGTTGCCGTCGGCATGGCCTTCGGCGCCGCCCAGGGTCTTGCTATCGTCCATGCTCTGAGAGATGAGCCGCGCCTGAAGGAATCGCATCTGCTGCCGACTGTGCGGGGCGATCTTCTGGCCAAGCTGGGACGAACGGCCGAAGCCCGTACGGAATTCCGCCGCGCCGCCGAATTGACCAGCAATGAAAGGGAGCGAGCCCTGTTGCTTGCTCGCGCCAATACTCCCGACATTCAGCCATAGACATTAGAGCATTTCCGCTTTTCTTCGAATCGCGAAAATGCCCTATCTTCTTGTTTTGCTACGCATTCCGGACGGAAAACCGCTGCGCACTTTTGCGCGACATGCCCCTAGCCCCGCTCGCGCTCCATCGTGCTGCGCAGGGCCATCAATATCCAGACGAGGCCGGTTGGGCGGAAATCGACCTCGACGCTACCGCTGAAGGACGCAGCGGCGTGCGTTTTCGTCACTGTCGTGCCAAAGCCGGTTTCCTTTGGCGGCTTGACCGGGGGGCCATCGTTTTCCGTCCATACGAAGCGGATCATCGGTCCGCTTTCGCCGGCCTCCGTCGTCCATTCGATGGTGATCTTGCCTTCGGGCGCCGAAAGCGCGCCGTATTTTACTGAATTGGTCGCGAGCTCATGCAGGACGAGGCCGAGATTCTGCACCGCCTCCGGCTTCAGCAGGAAATCATTGCCGAGGACATCGAGCTGCTGGGGTGCCTGCAGGAAGGTCGCAAGGTGGATGTCGATCACGCGGCGCAGCGAAACGCCGGACCATTGTTCGCTGGTCAGGACCTCGATCGAACGCGCCAATCCTTCCAGCCGGTCGGCGACGGCGCGCTGGAAGCTGTCGACGCTATCGGCCTGCCGCGCGAGCTGCCGGGTCATCGCCTGGGCCAGCGCCAGCAGGTTCTTGGTGCGATGGACGAGTTCGTGCATGACGAAATGCAGCCGATCTTCCGTGACGCTGCGATCGAACGATGCGTTGGAAAGCGCTACGGCCACCTGGTTCGCCTCGACGACACTCGTGTCGATCGGCGATACGATCTCGCCCCGGCCCATGCGGTCGGCCATGTCGGCAATGCTTTGAATCGTGATGCGCACCTGCCGCGCCAGGGCATAGACGGCAATCAGGGCGATCAACAGCAGGGTCACACCGCCATAGATCAGAAAGCGCCAGGTGCTCATCAGTGACGCCTGCGCCGATGCGATCGGCCCCCAGACGACGGCCTTCCAGGACCAGCCGGAGATTTGCGCATAGCCGAGCACCGCATTCGGCAGGATCTTTTCATCCTGGTAAACGCCGCTGGATGCGATCAACTTCGGCAGGATGTCCTTTTTGAATGTATCGCCCGGCGCGAGGGTCGTCGGGCCGCCGGCGGCGACGACATGGCCGGATTTGTCCAAAATGGCAGCCGACCAGCCGGGCGGCAAGGCTTCCGTGGTCACGAGCTTGGCGAGTTCGTCCGCATCCTGGGTGACCGCCAAGGCAGCACCGGCTGGGGAGTGCTCGAGCGGCAGGGTGACGTTGTAGACCCAGCGGCGGGCATTCGTACCGATGAAAACATCGGATGCCTCGATCCGTCCGGAGGTCAGCGCCGATTGCAGCGAGGCTATATTGCCGGTCTTGCCGAGCGGCTTGCCGAGCGGCCAGCGGGTGTTCAACCTGAGCTGACCATCCTTTTCCATCAGCAGGACGAAGAGGGAATCAGTGCGCAGGACCGTTTCCGTCCGGGCAAAGAAGGTGGCGATATCGTTGCGCTCGAGCTCGGGCGAAGAGGACAGCAGCCGCAACGTCGTCGCCATATCCTGCAGCTGGCGGTCGATGACGCGCGCCAAAGCCTGGGCGTCCTGAACCGTATCGCCTTTCAGCGCATCACGCTCGTTGTTTTCCAGCTGGACGAGAAGGAGGGCGACGAAGGCGAGGATAGGCAAGGCAATCGCCAGGGCTATGGCGATCAGATAGGCTCCAATCGACGCTTTCGGGAAATGCGGCTTCCTCATGGGGCGATCAACCGATCGTGCCTCCATGACGATCCAAAGCGCCGGCAAACGCGAATAGAATGGTTTTGGTCATCATGCCAAGCGCCCCCGTGCCCAGTCCCGAGCTACATGCTCTCGAAGCGTCCATGTTAGGGCTCGGTAAATTGCCTTGCAACATCTGAAAAGTCATTGCTTCGAAATCATAAGCGATCTCGGGTATTTACGACTGCGGCAATGCATCCCCTGAGTTGCGCCGCCCATGCTTTTTGCAAGGGTCAGGCAAAGCGTGAAAGGCGAAATGGGACAAGCTGACCATCGTCTTTGCCGTCGATGATCGTCTCTGCGGCAAGCAGGCCGACCAGCGGCGCCAGCGTGACGCCCGAATGCAGCACCGCGAGATAGAGGCCCGGCACGCCCTCGACGCCACCCAGAATGGGCAGGCCATCCCTAGGCGTCGGACGATAGCCGACGGTATGGAAATCGAGCTCCAGCGCCTCGCCGCCCTTCAAGGTTGCCTTGACCTTGGCGAAAAGTTCGCGGGCAGCCGCCTGTGGATTATTGCCGGGGTCGGTGCCGCCGAAGTCGCCGCCGGCGATGATCCGCCCCTCCGCCGTCTGGCGCAGATGCAGTTCCGGCGCCATCACCAGACCGTTCAGCAGCTTTTGGGTGGGGCGGGAATGAACGATGAGTCCTGGCGGCGTTTCCAGCGGCACGTGAATATCGGCCGATGCCGCAAGCGGCGCTGTGCCCGCGCCGGCGGCAAGAACGACGTGGTCGGCGCGTATCTCACCTTCGCTCGTTTCGATGCCGATGATTCGCCCGCCCTGCTTCAGCAGGCGTTTGACTTCGACACCGGACAGTAGGATGGCGCCATGGCGGGCGGCATCTTTCAACAGCAGCTCCGCCGCGGCAACGGGTTCGACGGCGCCTTCTTCGGCGACATGCAGCGCATAGTCCGGCGGATTGGCGAGATTGGGTTCGATCATCGCGCTGGTGGCTCGATTGACCGGCTGTATGCCATAGCCCCAATCGTGATGCCGGGCCGCATAGGCATCCAACTCCGCCTCCGCGAGATCCCAGCAAAGACCGCCGCACCAGGAGAGCGGCAGGCCGGGAAGCTCGGCTGCAAGCCTCGACCATTCGCGCATCGAGCGGTGGCGGAAATGGAAGTAGAACTCCGGATTGCCCCAGCTCGCATTGATCCAGGCGAAGGAATTCGGCGTCGCCACGCCGCCGGTCTGCTCCGCGACCACGGTGACGGACGCGCCCTTGCGGCTCAGATGCCAGGCAATGGACGCGCCGATGATGCCGGCGCCGATGACGATGATCTTCTGAGGGGAGGGCATGTCGCTATCTCGTTCCGATGGGGATGGCCCGAGACTAGGCAAAGAAAAGCCGCCGGGCAAGGAAACGCCGGCGGCTGGATGTCTTATCGCGATGCGACCTTCGTATCAGGCGCCGGCGCCGACACGCGCCAGGCCGTCCCTGGCCGGCTGGTAGTTCGGATCGAGATTGACCGCGTGCTGATAGGAGCGGCGTGCTTTTGTCTTGTCGCCTTTGCGCTCATAGACGAAGGCCTGATTTGCCCAGGATTCGGCAACCTTGTTGTTGAGCTCGATGGCGTGGTTGAAATCGGCGAAGGCGTTGTCGTCGTCGTTCTGCGCGAGATAGGAGATGCCGCGGCTGTTGTATGGCTCCGGCGAATTCGGCGACAGCGAGATGGCCTTCGAGAAATCGTCGATCGCCTTGTCCTGCTGATTGCGCTTCTGAAAGATCACACCGCGGCCATTATAGGCGCGGCCGTCCGTTGTGCCGAGGCTGATCGCCTTCGAATAGTCATTGAAGGCGTCGTTGTCGCGGCCGGACTGGCGGTAAAGGTTGCCCCGGCCGATATAGGCGACGTCGTAATTGGAGTTGATCTGCAGCGCGGCGTTATAGTCAGCGATCGCTTCCGGCAGCTTGCCCATGTTGCGGTAGATCAGCGCGCGGTTGGCGTAGGCCTGATAGAACTTCGGATTGAGCTGGATCGCCTGATTGAAGTCGCCGAGGGCCCGGTTGAAATCGCCGCCGCGGCCATAGGCCGTGCCACGAACATTGTAGCCTTCAGGATCCTGCGGATTGGAATTGATGACCGAAGTCAGCGACGCGATATTTCCCGAGGAGCCTTGCGCCTTGTCGATCTGAATCACGTTATCGGTGGAGGCGGTCTGGCAGCCGGAGAGGCCGATTGCGGCAAGCATCGCCAAAGCAGGCAGCGCCGCGGCGCGCTTCGAAACGAGTAAGGAGAGGTTCGAAGTGCGGAACTTTACGGAAGTCGTCATTGCCATTATCGGGTCGCTTTCCCCATGCGTCATATCAGGCTGTTCTGATTTAATCCGATTTGCCCAGAGAATAAATCAAAAAGGCGGCGGCGAACGACTCGCCCCCGCCACACATGCATCTGAAAACGTCGAAAAAACGGCGATTACTTGGCAACCAGGCCTTCGCGCTGAGCGCGCTTGCGAGCAAGCTTGCGAACGCGACGAACAGCTTCAGCCTTTTCGCGAGCACGCTTCTGCGACGGCTTTTCGTAGTAGTCGCGCATCTTCATTTCGCGGAAAATACCTTCGCGCTGCATCTTCTTCTTGAGAGCGCGGAGAGCCTGGTCGACATTGTTATCGCGGACAAGTACCTGCACGAGAATCACGTTCCTTTGGTTTGGTTGATGCCAGCGGCGACTGCAGCGCCAGGAGGCAAAAATATAACGTTCGCGCAGCCGCAGCCTTGCGATTGGTTAGGCGAGATAACAGATCGGTTTGTCAAAGTCTAGCCAGATCGTGAGTTTGCAGAGGAAAAAGCTAGTTGTCGAGTGCTGAGTTGGGCCGGCCATGCCTGCGGCGCTTCATCGAAGCTGTTGAATAAGGGATTGGCGGCCCCTGATCTTTGCGACATTGACATGCTCATGTGAGTATTCCGGATCACAGTCATTCGTGCGGCATGGCAATTGCGGCATTCAGGCAATTGCCGGAAGCCAGGGAGAATCGCTTTATGAAATCGCTCGATTTCGTCGTCGTTGGAAGATTGCTTGCAGCGCCATTGCTTGTCCTCGTGGTTCTCGCCGCGGCGCTTGCGCCTGCCGCCGCCAGCGAAGTGCGGCTCGGCAAGAACGTCCGCATCGGCGGCCACGACTTTTCCAATCAGACCTTCGACAACAAGCACCGTGCGAGGATCTATCTTTACAATGGGAAGCCGCGGAAAGAGGGATGTGTCTGGCGTAGGGATGGTCATGGCGGGCGGGTGAAGGTCTGCCATCTGCAGCGCAAATAAAACTGCTAAGAGGTCATAAGCGGGTCAACCGGGAAGGCGGCAATTTTAACCGTGTCGAAAGACGGTCCCTAATGCGTCGCAAAAGAGCCGTTGTGTCGGTTTTTGATTTGCGATTTGTATGACCCACAAGAAGGGCGTCTTGCCTGAAGGAGTTGAGGGCGAATGCGTAAATACTCGGTTTTTGCCGTTGCACGGGAAGCGATGCGGGCTCACAAGGGCTGGGAGGCTCAATGGACCTCGCCGGAGCCGCGCAAGGAGTATGACGTCATCATCGTCGGCGCCGGCGGTCATGGCCTGGGTGCCGCCTACTATCTCGCCAAGGAACACGGCATTACCAATGTCGCTGTTATCGAGAAGGGCTGGCTCGGCGGCGGCAATACCGGCCGCAACACGACGATCATCCGCTCGAACTATCTCTATGAAGAGAGCATGCACATCTACGAGCATTCGATGAAGCTCTGGGAGGGGCTGTCTCAGGATCTCAATTATAACGTCATGTATTCGCCGCGCGGCGTGATGATGCTGTCGCACAATGTGCACGACCAGCAGTCCTTCAAGCGGCATATCCATGCCAACCGTCTCTATGGCATCGACAATGAATGGCTGACGCCGGAACAGGCCAAGGCTTACTGTCCGCCGCTCGATATTTCGAAGACGGCGCGCTATCCGATCAATGGCGCCGCCCTGCAGCGTCGCGGCGGCACAGCCCGCCACGATGCCGTCGCCTGGGGCTTTGCCCGCGCCGCTTCCGATCGCGGCGTGCATATCATCCAGAATTGCGAAGTGACCGGCATTCGCCGTGGGCCGGATGGCCGCGTGACGGGTGTCGACACGAGCAAAGGCTTCATCGGCGCCAAGAAGGTCGGCGTTTCCGCAGCCGGCCACACCACGGTCGTGATGCAGATGGCCGGCGTGCGCGTGCCGCTGCAATCGAGCCCACTGCAGGCGCTCGTTTCCGAGCCGCTGAAGCCGATCTTCCCCTGCGTCGTCATGTCGAACACGGTGCATGCCTATATCTCGCAATCCGATAAGGGCGAGCTCGTCATCGGCGCCGGCACGGACCAGTACAACTCCTACAGCCAGACCGGCGGCCTGCAGATCATCACACACACGCTGGATGCGATCTGCGAGCTCTTCCCGATGTTCCGCCGTGTGAAGATGATGCGCTCCTGGGGCGGCATTGTCGACAATACGCCGGACCGTTCGGCGATCCAGTCGAAGACGCCGGTACCTGGGCTCTACGTTAATTGCGGCTGGGGCACGGGCGGCTTCAAGGCGACGCCGGGTTCGGCCAATCTCTTTGCCCATCTGATTGCCCGCGACGAGCCGCACAAGTTCAATGCCGGGCTTAATCTGGAACGTTTCCGCACTGGCCGCCTGATCGACGAGGCGGCAGCGGCCGCCGTGGCGCACTGATGCCGGCGGCGGTCGGGATCGTTCTTGCGGCGGGGCTTTCCTTGCCGGCAGGAACGATCGCGACCGCAGTCAACGATCTCGTTCCAGGGGCCGAGGATTTTCGCATGCAGGTGATCCACAAGGCGAAGGATGAGGCCGAATGGCCTTTTGTAGCCGAAAGCGGCGTGCTTGCCTGCGCCAAGGTGCTGAACAAGCCGGCCGTTTACTTCTTGCCGGAACAGAAACCCGAGGCAACGCGCGCTTTCGTGCTCGATACGGATCTCTTGGGCATGAGCCTGGTCAATATGGGGATTACGGACGTGCTGAAACCCTATGGATCGCTGGAGGCGCTTTTGAAGCGCATAACACCTTTCGTCACCATGGGACGGCGGCTTTGTGCCCAGCCTCCCGGCACAAGCCTTTCGGGCTCCGAGCTTTAACACAGGTAGAAAACGATGCTGCTGATTTACTGCCCCTATTGCGAGGAAGAGCGTTCGGAACTCGAATTCCGCAACGCCGGCGATGCGCATATCGCGCGGCCGCCCAATATTGCCGGGATTTCGGATGAGGAATTCGAGGAGTATTTCTTCCTGCGCGACAATCCGAAGGGTCTCATCTTCGAGCGCTGGCGGCACATCCATGGCTGCGGCCGCTTCTTCAATGCGGCGCGCGACACGGTGAGCGATCATTTCTATCGCACCTACAAGGCCGGTGAGCCGAGGCCGGATCCCGCGACGCTGCGGCCAGGCGCTGCAGAGCCCGTTGCGCAGCATCAAGACGAACAAGAACAGACGGCACAAGCAGAGGGATTTGCTGAATGAGCGGCGCCAATCGTATCGCGGGCAAGGGACGTCTGACGCCGGCCAGAACCGCTCGCTTCACTTTTGACGGCAAGAGCTATACCGCGCTCGAAGGCGATACCGTCGCCTCGGCGCTGCTTGCCAACGGCGTCCATCTCGTCGGCCGATCCTTCAAATACCACCGTCCGCGCGGCATCTTGTCGGCCGGAGCCGAAGAGCCGAACGCGCTGCTCGATATCTCCCGCGATGCCGCACGGCGCCAGCCGAACGTGCGCGCAAGCGTGCAGGAAGTCTTCGACGGCATGAAGGCGCAATCGCAGAATCGCTGGCCGTCGCTCGCTTTCGATGTCGGCGGCGTCAACAATCTCATGTCGCCGTTCTTTGCGGCCGGCTTCTACTACAAGACCTTCATGTGGCCGAAGGCGGCCTGGAAGCACATTTACGAGCCCTTCATCCGCCGCGCCGCCGGCCTTGGCGTCGCGCCGACGGAAGAAGATCCGGATCATTACGCCAGCCGTTATGCGCATTGTGACGTGCTTGTCGTCGGCGCCGGTATTGCCGGTCTTTCCGCAGCGCTGGCGGCTGCTGAAACCGGCGCCAAGGTCATCCTCTGCGACGAGCAGCCGGAGGTTGGCGGCGCGCTGCGCTTTGACACCGGCACCAAGATCGACGGCGTCGAAGGCTATCACTGGGCGCAGGCTATCCTCGCCAAGCTCAAGGCGATGGCGAATGTGCAGGTGCTGACCCGCACGACGGCCTTCGGCTACTACAACCACAATTTCTTCGGTCTTGCCGAACGCGTGACCGATCATCTGGCGAGGCCGGACCGCGACCTGCCGCGCGAGCGCCTGTGGCAGGTTCGCGCCAAGCGGGCCATCCTGGCGACAGGCGCCATCGAACGCCATATGGTGTTTCCGAACAATGACCGGCCAGGCATCATGCTCGCCTCGGCCGCGCGCGCCTATCTCAATCATTACGGCGTCGTGGTCGGCGCGAAGATCGGTGTCTATACGGCGCATGATTCGGCCTATGAAGCCGCCTTCGATCTGAAGCGTGCCGGCGTTTCGGTTGCCGCCATCGTCGACAGCCGTGCCCGTCCGGGCGAGGCGGTTCTGGCAGAGGCAAAGCGGCTCGGCATCGAGGTGATGACCGACTATGCCGTCGTCGATACTTCAGGCAAGCTTCGCGTTTCCTCCATGACCGTTACGCGCAACGGCAGCTCCGCCACCCGCAAGATCGCCATCGACGCTCTGCTGGTTTCGGCGGGCTGGACGCCCTCCGTTCATATGTTTTCGCAGTCGCGTGGCAAGCTGAAATTCGATACCGAGAAGCAGCGCTTCCTGCCGGGCACCTATGTCCAGGATTGCCTTTCGGTGGGTGCCTGCAACGGCACCGACGGACTGCAAGCCGCGATCGAGGAATCGCTTGCCGCCGGCGAGCTGATGGCGCGCGCCACGGGTAGCACCAATGGCGGAGAGAAGATCCAGCTTCATGCCGAGCAGGCTTTCGAGTGGACCGGCGGCATGATCGGTGCTGCCGAAGGGGCAGGGCCGGACACGAATGCGAAGGCCTTCGTCGACTTCCAGCACGACGTCTGTGCCAAGGATATCCGTCTTGCCGTGCGCGAGGGCATGCATTCCATCGAGCACATCAAGCGTTTCACCACCAACGGCATGGCGTCCGACCAGGGCAAGCTTTCCAACATGCACGGGCTGGCGATCGCTGCCGAAATGCTCGGCAAGGATATTCCGCAGGTCGGTCTCACCACCTTCCGCGCGCCCTATACGCCCGTCACTTACGGCACGCTGATCAGCCATTCGCGCGGGCCTCTTTTCGATCCCGCCCGCAAGACGCCGATGCATGCCTGGGAAGAGGCACATGGCGCTGTATTCGAAGATGTCGGCAACTGGAAGCGCGCCTGGTTCTATCCACGCGCCGGCGAGACCATGCATCAGGCCGTCAATCGCGAGTGCCGCACGGCGCGTGACGTGGCCGGCGTGTTCGATGCCTCGACGCTCGGCAAGATCGAAGTCGTCGGGCCAGACGCGGCGGAATTCCTGAACCTCCTCTACACCAATGCCTGGGATACGTTGAAGCCGGGCCGCTGCCGCTACGGTATCATGACCCGCGAGGATGGCTTCGTTTACGACGACGGCGTCGTCGGGCGTCTCGCCGACGATCGTTTCCATGTGACCACCACGACCGGCGGCGCGCCGCGCGTGCTGCACCACATGGAAGATTATCTGCAGACCGAATTCCCGCATCTGAAGGTGTGGCTGACCTCGACCACCGAGCAATGGGCGGTCATCGCGATCCAGGGTCCG
Organism: Rhizobium sp. KNZ2-6A; assembly: GCF_056755475.1. Classification (NCBI taxonomy): domain Bacteria; kingdom Pseudomonadati; phylum Pseudomonadota; class Alphaproteobacteria; order Hyphomicrobiales; family Rhizobiaceae; genus Rhizobium; species Rhizobium sp. KNZ2-6A. The sequence continues at coordinate 54,954 of NZ_JBNDIC010000001.1, forward strand.
AAGGCGCGCGAGATCATCGAGCCGCTCGTCGAAGGTCAGGATCTCTCCAACGAGGCCTTCCCGCATATGAGCGTGGCCGAGTGCAAGGTCTGCGGCGTGCCGGCCCGGCTGTTCCGCGTGTCCTTCACCGGTGAAATCGGCTATGAAATCAACGTGCCGGCTGATTACGGCCAGTCCGTCTGGGAAGCCGTCTGGGCTCGAGCCGAGCCGATGGGCGCCTGCGCCTACGGCACGGAGACCATGCACGTTCTGCGCGCCGAGAAGGGCTATATCATCGTCGGCCAGGACACTGACGGTACTGTCACGCCCGACGACGCCGGTCTTTCCTGGGCCGTTTCCAAGAAGAAGACCGATTTCGTCGGCATCCGGGGCCTGAAGCGCCCGGATCTCGTCAAGGAAGGGCGCAAGCAGCTTGTCGGTCTCGTCACTCGCGATCCGAAGGTGGTGCTGGAGGAAGGCGCGCAGATCGTCGCTGATCCGAACGAGCAGAAGCCGATGACCATGCTCGGCCATGTCACCTCCTCCTACTGGTCCGAAAATCTCGGCCGCTCCATCGCCTTCGCGCTGGTGGCCGGCGGGCGCGAGCGCATGGGCAAGACGCTCTATGTGCCGATGCCCGACAAGATGATATCAGTCGAGGTGACGGATCTGGTGTTCTTTGACAAGGAAGGAGGCCGGATCAATGGCTGATCTCGCTACCCGCAAATTGCCGCTCGCCGGCCGCCACGGCGGTTCCTCGACCGTCCGGCTGGCGCCCGCAGCCCCCGCAAGCCGCATTTCGCTGCGCGCGCCTGCCGATTCCGTCGGCGGCCTTTCACAGGCGCTTGGCCTGCAACTGCCGACCCGGCCGAAGACCTCGGCCAGCGCCAACGGGCGTCATGCGCTGTGGCTTGGCCCGGATGAATGGCTCGTCATCGATGAGAACGGTGCCGATCTGGTCGGCGTGGCTGGATCGTCCGGCGTGCTGCATTCGGCGACCGATGTCTCGCATCGCAATACCGCCGTCATCGTCTCCGGCCCCGGCGCGGAAGCAACGCTTGCCGCCGGCTGCCCACAGGATGTTTCCTTAGGGGCATTCCCCGTCGGCGGCTGCTCTCGCACGCTCCTTGGCAAGGCGGAAGTGGTGATCTTGCGCCTCGATCAAGAGACGTTCCGTGTCGAAGTCTGGCGCTCCTTCTCCGACTACGCCTTCGGTCTTCTGGCCGAGGGTGCGGAGGATGCGGGGCTTTAAGCCTCTTCCGGCCGATCCTTCGGATCGAACTGCGATATGGTCGTCCATGTCGCAGTCAGTGCCGGCTTGCGCTCGTTTTCGATCTCGACCGTCACGTCATAGGTCAGCATCAGCATGTTGGCGCCGCGCAGTCGCGTTTCGGCGAGCTTAAAGCGGCCGCGCACCCGCGCGCCGCATTTGACCGGCGACATGAAGCGGATCTTCTCGAAGCCGTAATTGATGCCCATGGTCTGTTCGCGGATCTTCGGCAGGCCGCTGTAGTTCATTGCCGAGAGCAGCGAGAGCGTCAGGAAGCCGTGGGCGATGGTGCCGCCATAGGGCGTTTCCGCCTTGGCGCGTTCGGGATCGACATGGATGAATTGATGATCGAGCGTCGCATCGGCAAAAGTGTCGATCATCGTCTGCTCCACGATGATCCAGTCGGAAATGCCGATCTCCGTTCCCGTCAGCTTCATGATCTCAACAAGCGAAATTTCGCCGGGCATTCCATCCTCGTCAATCTAAGTGGCTGTTGACCCTTTCTGGCGAATCGGGACCGAAAGTGCAACCGCGATCATTTTTCCAGAAGGAAGGCGACGGAGCGGGCGGGAACGGTGATTTGCTCACCGGTTGTCGCTTCGCCTGCCATAGTCAGCAGCGACCAATCACCATTTTCCGAGGCGGGCAATGTGGCATGGAGTTCTTCGGCCGCGCGGTTGAACAGGATGGCAAGCCGTGTCGACCGGCCGGTGGCGCGATCCTGCGTCCGCAGCGTCATGCCGAGCATGGCCGCACTTGGCGCTTCCCAATCCGGCACCGCCATCGGCGTCCCTGCGCTTGAGAACCAGAGCACATCGCCATCGCCGTTGAAGAAGTCCATGTCGCCGAAGGCGGTGAAACGGCGGCGCAGGCCGGCGAGCCATGCAGTATGGCCGATCAGTTCCTCGTCCAGCGCCTTCCAGTCCATCCAGGTGATGGCATTGTCCTGGCAATAGGCGTTGTTATTGCCCTGCTGGCTGCGCCCGGCTTCGTCGCCTGATGTCAGCATGATCGTGCCGCGCGTGGCAAAGAGCGTCGACAGCATGGCTTCGATATCGCTGCGGCGCTTGCGCTGGATCGACGGGTCGTCCGTCTTGCCTTCGACGCCGTTGTTCCAGGAGAAGTTCTCGTTGTGGCCGTCGCGATTCTTTTCGCCGTTGGCCTCATTGTGCTTGTTCTCGTAGGAAACGAGGTCCATCAGCGTGAAGCCGTCATGGGCGGCGAGGAAATTGATGCTGCGCGTCTGCGCGCGCCCGTCGCGGCCGAAGACGGAGGAGGAGCCGGCAAGCACGGTCGCGAGATCGCCGATGCCGGCATCGCCGCGCCAGAAGCGGCGCAGGTCGTCGCGGGCGCGGTCGTTCCATTCAAGAAAAGGTGCGGGAAAATTCCCCAGTTGATAGCCGCCGGCGCCGATATCCCAGGGTTCGGCGATCATGATCCGATCCTGCAGCACCTCGTCCGCCAGCATGGTGCGCAGCGTCATGCTTTCCGGATCGAAGCCCTTGCCGTTGCGGCCGAGCACGGTGGCGAGATCGAAGCGGAAGCCGTCAATGCCGGCGGTCCGGACGAAATGGCGCAGGCTGTCGATGATGAGCTTGCGCGTCGCCGGCTGGTCGCAGGCAATGGTATTGCCCGTGCCGGTATCGTTGACGAGCGTGCCGGGCTGGTCTGGCAGGTGGCGGAAATAGGTTGTATTGTCGAGGCCGCGCAATGACAAGGTCGGGCCCTGGCGGTCGCTTTCGCCGGTATGATTGAAGACGAGATCGAGGATGACGGCGATCCCTTCGGCGTGAAGGGCAGCGACCGTCTCGCGCAACTCCTTCATGCCGCCGGGCACGAGACGCGGATCGAGCGCCATGAAGGCAACCGGGTTGTAGCCCCAGCCATTGGTAAGGCCGAGCGGCGGCAGGTGCCGTTCGTCGATCCAGGCGGTGATCGGCATCAGCTCGACGGCGTCGACCTGCAGGCGCTTGAGATGGGCAATTATGGAAGGGTGGGCGAGGGCGCCGAGCGTGCCGCTTATCTCCGCCGGCACATCCGGATGCAGCATCGTGAAAGGCTTCACGGCGATTTCGTAAATCAGGCCGCCGGGCTGAAACAACGGCTTGGCCGGCTTGACGGCGACATCGCGCGAGACGATCGCCTTCGGCATGAGATCCTGCGTGTCGGCACCGAAGACTCCCAGGCGCGGATCGTAACGAAACGGCCGATCGATCTCCCTCGCACAGGGATCGACCAGCAGCTTGGACGGGTCGAACCACAGGCCGCGATCGGGATCATAGGTGCCATGGGCGCGCAGGCCGTAGCGCGTGTCCTCCTTGGCATCCTTCACAAAGAGGCGGTGCTCGTCACCGTCGCGAGTGAGCGGCAGACGCGCGATTTCCTTGTGACCCTCGGCATCGAACAGGCACAGTTCTATCCGCTCGGCATGTTTGGATGCGACGGCAAATTCAACACCTGTTTCGGTGAGGGTCGCTCCAAGGCAGCGGGTTGTCGGCTCTGACATGCTGGGGGCTTTCCGGATCGCTGGAGATTGTTCCCTCTCCCCGCCTGCGGGGAGAGGGTTAGGGTGAGGGGCGGAGCGTTCGGCAAATTGTGCAGTCGCGGCGAATTTTGAGAATGCCCCTCATCCGGCCAGTCGCCGTCTCACCTTGTTCGGCGGCTCCTGGCCACCTTCTCCCCGCATCCGTGGGGAGAAGGGGCTTAGGTCGCAAATTCAGGTAATCACCGTCGGTGCGTCACGGCCAGTGCGGCCCTTGATATCGGCGATATCCTGGGCGGCGATGATGAGGTCGGCCAGCGCTTCCTGCGTTTCGATATTGTGGCGGGTCGGATCGGGCTCGTAGCGCTCGATATAGACGCGCAGCGTCGCGCCCGTCGTGCCGGTGCCGGAGAGACGGAAGACCACGCGAGAGCCGCCTTCGAAGAGGATGCGGATGCCCTGATGCTGGCTGACCGACTTATCGACCGGATCGTGATAGGCGAAGTCGTCGGCGGCGGAAACGGTGAGATCGCCGAACTTCGTGCCCGGCAGGGTCGGCAGCTTTTCGCGCAGCGTCGAGATCAGGCCGTTGGCGGCATCAGTGTCGACGCCCTCATAGTCGTGGCGGGAATAATAGTTGCGGCCGTAGGTGGCCCAATGCTGCGTCACGATATCGATGACGCTCTCGCCACGAACGGCCAGGATATTCAGCCAGAGCAGCACGGCCCAGAGGCCGTCCTTTTCGCGAACGTGATTGGAGCCGGTGCCGGAGCTTTCCTCGCCGCAGATGGTGGCCATGCCGGCATCGAGCAGGTTGCCGAAGAACTTCCAGCCGGTCGGCGTTTCATAGATGCCGACGCCGCGTTTTTCGGCAACGCGATCGGCGGCGCCGCTGGTCGGCATGGAGCGGGCGATGCCGGCAATGCCGTGTGAATAGCCGGGAGCGAGATTGGCATTGGCCGCGAGAATCGCCAGACTGTCAGACGGGGTGACGTAGATGCCCTTGCCGATGATGAGATTGCGGTCGCCGTCGCCATCCGATGCCGCGCCGAAATCGGGCGCATCGTCGCTCATCATGTCGTCGTAAAGCTCTTTGCAGTAGACGAGGTTCGGATCCGGGTGATGACCGCCGAAATCCGGCAGAGGCAGGAAGTTGCGAACCGATCCGTCCGGCGCGCCGAGGCGGATCTCGAAGATTTCCTTGGCGTAGGGGCCGGTGACGGCGCTCATGGCGTCGAAGCTCAGGCGGAAGCCGAGGCTGATCAGATTGCGGATCGCGCCGAAATCGAACAGCTCTTCCATCAGGGCCGCATAGTCTTCGACGGGGTCGATGACGGAAACGATCATGCCGCCCACATCCTCGCGGGCAATGCGATCGAGGTTGATGTCCGGGAAATCGGATATCTTGTAGCTGTCGATGACCTTCGAGCGCTCATAGATGGCGTCGGTGATCTTCTCCGGCGCGGGGCCGCCATTGCTGATATTGTATTTGATGCCGAAGTCTTCGGTCGGGCCGCCGGGATTGTGGCTCGCAGACAGGATGATGCCGCCGAAAGCCTTGTATTTGCGGATGATGTTGGAGGCCGCGGGCGTGGAGAGGATGCCGCCCTTGCCGACCATCACCTTGCCGAAGCCATTCGCGGCGGCCATCTTGATGGCCTTCTGGATGACTTCGCGATTGTAGTAGCGGCCGTCGCCGCCGATGACCAGGCACTTGCCCTGATAGCCTTCGAGCGAATCAAAAATCGACTGGATGAAGTTTTCCGCATAATTCGGCTGCTGGAATACGGGAACCTTCTTTCGCAGGCCGGAGGTGCCGGGCTTCTGATCCGCGTAAGGGGTGGTGGGTAGGGTTTTAATCATCGGGTTAAGCGCCTCTCGAGACTAGACTGGAGTAGAGAGCGGCGTAGCGTTCTGCGCTCCTGCCCCAGGATACGTCGGATTTCATGCCCTGCTTTTGCATCTGCGTCCAGACCTTTCGATCCTGGAAGAGGTGCATGGCACGGCGTATGGCCTGCAACAGCCCTTCGGGGGTGACGGGCGAAAATTGAATGCCGGTCGCGGCTTTTGCCTGCAGCGCGGCGTGGTTGGCGTCGATAATCGTATCGTTGAGCCCGCCTGTCCGCGCAACGATCGGCAGGCAGCCATAGCGTAAGCCATAAAGCTGCGTGAGGCCACAGGGTTCGAAGCGCGAGGGGATGATAATCGCGTCACAACCGGCCTGCATCAGATGCGACATGGGTTCGTTATAGCCGGCGGAAACGCCGACGCGGCCGCGATGACGGCCGGCCGCGGCAAACAGCGCCCCCTCCAGTGCCGCATCTCCGGCCCCCAGGATGGCAAGCTTGCCGCCCATGTGGACGATCTCGCCGGCAACGCTTGCCAGAAGATCCATGCCCTTCTGCCAGGTGAGGCGGCTGACGACGCAGAAGATCGGGCCGTCATCGTCGTCGAGGCCGAAATGCTCGATGACGCGGTGGCGGTTCACGGCGCGATCCTTCAGCGTCGCCGCGCTATAGGTCTGGGCGATCATCGGATCGGTCGCCGGATTCCAGATGTCGTCGTCGATGCCGTTGACGATGCCGTAGAGGTTATAGGCCTTGCTGGCGATGACACCCTCGAGACCCATGCCGAATTCCGGCGTCAGGATTTCCTCGGCATAGGAAGGGCTGACCGTAGTTAGTGCATGCGCAGTCTGCAGCCCGCCCTTGAGAAAGCCGACATCGCCGTAATATTCCACGCCCTCCATCGAAAAGGCATGCGCCGGCAGGCGCAGGCCGGGGAAGATATCGGCGCCGAACTGGCCCTGGAAAGCGATGTTGTGGATCGTCAGCACGCTCGGCAATTCCGGCGCCGGATAGTAACGCATGTAGACCGGCACCATGGCCGACTGCCAGTCATGGGCATGCACGATATCCGGCCGCCAGCCCGGCAGGAGGCCGGCGGCAATTTCCGCGCCGGCCAGCGACAGCGCGGCGAAACGCCGCCAGTTGTCGGGATAATCCTTGCCCGTCGCATCGACATAGGGGCCGCCGGTGCGGCTGTAATAGGCCGGCGCGTCGAGCACCAGGAAGGAAATGCCCGCGTGCTCGGCTTCGAGGATAGTGGCCGGCTCGCCGAGGAGATCCGGAAGCTCCAGACGGACAACCGGATCGCGGATGGCCTTCATGACCGCCGGATAGCCCGGAATGAGCGTCTTGGTCTCGACGTCATAGGGCTTCAGTGCGATAGGCAGGGCGCCGGCCACGTCGGCCAGGCCCCCTGTCTTGATCAAGGGGAAGACTTCGGACGAAACCGAGAGAACCTTCATAAGTTACAAATCCAGCTTGTCGATCATCGATTGCGTGATCAGGCAGATGCCGCTTTCCGTGCGGCGCCAGCGCTTGGCATCGAGTTCCGGATCCTCGCCGACGATCAGGCCCTCGGGAATGGTGACGCCATGGTCGATGACGACATTCTTGAGCTGCGCGCGCCGGCCGACCTTCACGCTTGGCAACACCACGGCCCCCTCCAGCTTGGAGTAGGAGTTGGCGCGTACGCCGGTGAACAACAGGCTGTTGTAAAGGCTGGCGCCGGAGATGATGCAATCGCCGGCAACCACGGAGGAGACTGCCGAACCGCGGCGATCCTCGTCGTCATGGACGAACTTGGCTGGCGGGCTGATTTCGGCATAGGTCCAGATCGGCCAGGACTTGTCGTAGATGTCGAGTTCCGGCACCACGGCGGTCAGGTCGATATTGGCCTGCCAGTAAGCGTCGATCGTGCCGACATCGCGCCAATAGGCCTCGCGCTCGAAATCGGAGCGGACGCAGGACTGCGCGAAGCGGTGGGCGACGGCTTTGCCGTTCTTGACGATGTAGGGGATGATGTCCTTGCCGAAGTCACGGCTGGAGTTCGGGTCGGCCGCGTCGCGCTTCAGGCATTCGATCAGGAACTTCGTGTGGAAGACATAGATGCCCATCGAGGCAAGCGCGAAATCGGGATTGCCGGGAATACCCGGCGGATCGGCCGGCTTTTCGACGAAATCGATAATCCGGTCCTTGTCGTCGACATGCATGACGCCGAAGCCGACAGCCTCCATGCGCGGCACTTCCAGGCAGCCGATGGTGACATCGGCGCCGGAATCGACGTGCTGCTGCAGCATCCACTCATAGTCCATCTTGTAAATATGGTCGCCGGCGAGGATGACCATGTATTCCGGGCCGTAGGGCTCGATGATGTCGATGTTCTGGTAGACGGCGTCGGCCGTGCCTTCGTACCATTGCGTCTCCGAGACGCGCTGCGATGCTGGCAGGATGTCGAAGCTTTCGTTGCGTTCCGGGCGGAAGAAGTTCCAGCCGCGCTGCATGTGGCGGATCAGCGAGTGCGCCTTGTATTGCGTGGCGACGCCGATGCGGCGGATACCGGAATTGAGTGCGTTTGACAGCGCGAAATCGATGATTCGCGTCTTGCCGCCGAAGTAGACGGCCGGCTTGGCACGGCGGTCGGTCAGTTCTTTCAGGCGGCTCCCGCGCCCGCCGGCAAGAACGTAGGCCATGGCATCGCGCGCCAGCGGCTGGAAACGTTTTTCTACCATTTATTCCTCCCTGTCCGTAGTGATCTCAAAATTCCGGTTCGAGCATGATGGTCGCCAATGGAGGCAGCGTTATTATCGCCTGTACGCCCCCGCCTGCGCTGACGGCCTGGACGCGCCCGCCATTTCCCTTGCCGCTGCCGCCGTAGATATCGGCATCGGTATTCAATATCTCGCGCCACCGCCCCTCAGCTGGCAGGCGCAAGGTATAGTTCTCGCGATAGACTGGCGTAAAATTGGTGATGACGGCAACCGGCTTTTCGCCCGGCGCCTTGCGCAGCCACGCAAAGACCGAGTTTTCGAAATCGTCGACGACAAGCCATTCGAAGCCGTCGCCCTCGCAGTCGCGGGCATGGAGTGCCGGCTTGCTGCGATAGGTGAAGTTGAGATCGCGCACGAGACGCCGCATGCCCTCATGCATGCGGTATTGCAGGAGGTTCCAGTCGAGCGCGCGCTCTTCGCTCCACTCACTCCATTGGGCGAATTCCTGACCCATGAACAGCAGCTTCTTGCCGGGATAGCCCCACATGAAGGCATAATAGGCACGCAGGTTGGCGAATTTCTGCCAGTCGTCACCGGCCATCTTGGCGATCAGCGATCCCTTGCCGTGGACGACTTCGTCATGTGAGAGCGGCAGGACGAAGTTTTCGGAGAAGGCGTAGATCAGCCCGAAGGTCAGCTCGTTATGGTGATACTTGCGATGCACGGCCTCGCGGGAGAGATAGCTCAGCGTGTCGTGCATGAAGCCCATATTCCACTTGAAGCCGAAGCCGAGGCCGCCTTCATGGACCGGCTGCGACACTTTCGGCCATGAGGTCGATTCCTCGGCGATCGTCATCACGCCGGGATGAGCCCCATAGATCCGCGCGTTCATGGACTGCAGGAAGCGGACGGCCTCAAGATTCTCGTTGCCGCCATATTCGTTCGGGATCCATTCGCCATGGTTGCGCGAATAATCGAGGTAGAGCATGGAGGCGACGGCATCGACACGCAAACCGTCCAGATGGAATTTTTCGGCCCAATAGAGCGCGTTGTTCAAGAGATAGGCGAGCACCTCGGTGCGACCGAAATTGTATATCGCCGTGTTCCAGTCGGGATGAAAGCCCTTGCGCGGGTCTTCGTGCTCATAAAGCGCGGTACCGTCGAACCAGCGCAGGCCATGTTCGTCGGTCGGGAAATGCGCCGGCACCCAATCCAGGATAACGCCGATGCCGACCTTGTGGCAGCCGTTGACGAAACGGGCAAAGCCCTCCGGTTCGCCGAAGCGGGCGGTCGGCGCGTAGAGGCCCGTGGTCTGGTAGCCCCAGGACGGATCATAGGGGTGTTCGGTGATCGGCAGGAATTCGATATGGGTAAATCCCATGTCGACGCAGTAGGGGATGAGACGCGAGGCAAGCTCGTCCCATGAGAGCATCGAGCCGTCGTCGCGACGCTGCCAGGAGCTTGCGTGCACCTCGTAGATGCTGATCGGCTGGCGGCGCTGGTCGACGCTTGCCCAATGCTCGCGGTGAGCCGAATCCTCCCAGACCTGGTTTAGCTCGATGGTAGTGACCGAGGCGGTCTTGGGGCGCAGTTCGCTGCGGCGGGCGAAGGGATCAGCCTTCAGCGGCAGCACGACGCCGTCATGGCCGCGGATCTCGAACTTGTAGGCCACGCCGGCCGGCACGTCCGGAGCGAAGATCTCCCAGATGCCGGAGTCCGAGCGGAAGCGCATGACATGCCGCCGGCCATCCCAATTGTTGAAATCGCCGACGACCGAAACGCGCTGCGCATTCGGTGCCCAGACGGCGAAATGGAAGCCCTGGACGCCTTCATGCTTTATCGGGTGCGCGCCCATCTTGTCGAACAGGCGCAGATGCGTACCCTGACGGGCGAAATAGTCATCCATCGGCCCGAGGATCGGGCCAAAGCTATAGGGATCGGTCACTGCCCATTCCGCATCGCCGCGCCTTGCGCGATAACGGAGCGGTTGCAGCTTGCCGAGCTTCACATCACCGGAAAAGAAGCCCGCCGGATCGAGGCAGGCCAGTTCGCCGACGACCGAGCCATCCAGCGCCAAGGCGGTGACGGCTTCTGCGCCGGGGATGAAACAACGCGCCACATAGCCGTCATCCGTCTTGTGGACGCCCAGCATGGCAAACGGATCGGAATGGGTGCCTTTGAGAATTGCAGCGATCTCGTCTGCCGAAATATCCCTCAAGCTGGTGCCATCACCGGCTTTTTTCGGCTTCTTCATCCGGCTCTCCAGATTTCCTTGGCGTATTGGCGGATCGTGCGGTCGGAAGAGAACCAGCCCATGCGAGCAGTGTTGTTGATCGTCTTGGCATACCACTCCGACGGATTGGCCCAGAGAATATCGACTTCGCGCTGCGCCGAGGCATAGGCGTCGAAATCGGCGGCGACCATGAACCAGTCGTGGCTGTAGATGCCGTCGATCAGGCTGGCATAGCGGTTGCGGTCATCGGGGGAGAAGACGCCGGAGGCGATGGCCGACAGCGCCTGGGCGAGCTCGCGCGAACGCTCGATGATGGCGCGGGGATCGTGACCATCGCTGCGCAGGTTGGCGACCTCATCGGCCCGCAGCCCGAAGATGACGATATTGTCCTCGCCGACATTGTCGCGCATTTCGACATTGGCGCCGTCGAGCGTGCCGATCGTCAAGGCGCCGTTGAGGCCGAACTTCATGTTGCCGGTGCCCGAGGCTTCCATGCCGGCGGTGGAGATCTGCTCGGAAAGGTCGGCGGCCGGAACCATGACTTCCGCGAGTGAGACATTGTAGTTCGGCACGAAGACGACCTTCAACAGGCCGCGCACGGATGGATCGTTGTTGATGACGCGGGCGACATCGTTGATCAGCTTGATGATGAGCTTGGCGTTGTGATAGCTCGGCGCCGCCTTGCCGGCAAAGAGCTTGACGCGCGGCTGCCAGTCGAGTTCTGGATGCGAGCGGATCTGATCGTAAAGCGCCACGGCCTCGATGACATTGAGAAGCTGGCGCTTGTATTCGTGAATGCGCTTGATCTGGATATCGAACATCGCATTCGGATCGAGCTTGATGCCCATGCGGCTGGCGACGAGGTTGGAGAGCTGCACCTTGTTGGCACGCTTGATGGCGGCGAACTTCTCCTGGAAGGCGCTGTCGCGGGCGAACTGATCCAGCGGCTTCAGCTGCTCGGCATCGTCGAGGAAAGCGTCGCCGATGGTTTCGCGCACGAGGCCGGTCAAGCCGGGATTGCACTGCATCAACCAGCGGCGCGGCGTGATGCCGTTCGTCTTGTTGTTGATGCGGTCGGGGTAGAGCTTGTGCAGGTCGGCGAAGACCGTAACCTTCATCAGGTCCGTATGGAGCGCGGAAACGCCGTTGATCGAATGCGAGCCGACAAAGGCGAGGTTGCCCATGCGCACCCGGCGATCGCCGTTCTCGTCGATCAGCGAGATCGAGCGAATTTCCGTATCGCTGAAGTTGCGCAGCTTGCGTGCCTCGACAAGAATCTTGGCGTTGATGGCGTAGATGATCTGCATATGGCGCGGCAAAAGCCGCTCGAACAGCGGCACGGGCCAGCTTTCCAGTGCCTCCGGCAGCAGGGTGTGGTTGGTGTAGCCGAAGGTGTTTCTGGTGATATCCCAGGCCTTGTCGAATTCGAAACCGTGGACATCGACCAGCAGGCGCATCATCTCGGTGACGGAAACAGCCGGATGCGTATCGTTCAGCTGGATCGCAACCTTGTCGGCGAGATTGGTCAGATCGTCATATTGCTGCAGATGGCGGCGCAGAATGTCCTGCAGGGATGCCGACGAGAAGAAGAACTCCTGGCGTAGGCGCAGCTCCTGGCCGGCGGGCGTCGCATCGGCCGGATAGAGAACGCGCGTCAGGCTTTCGGCCTTGTTGCTCTCGCGCAGCGCGCCGATATGGTCGCCGGCGTTGAAGGCATCGAGCAGGATCGGGTCGATCGGCTGCGCCGACCAGAGGCGCAGCGTGTTGACGCGCTTGCCGCGCCAGCCGACGACGGGCGTGTCGAAGGCCGTGGCTATGACGCGCTCGGCCGGCTTCCAGACGTAACGCGGCTGATCGTCATGGCCGTTGACGGTCTCGACGGCGCCGCCGAAACCGATTTCATAGGAGCTCTCCTGCCGTTCGAATTCCCACGGGTTGCCGTGCGCCAGCCAGGTTTCGGGCAGCTCCACCTGCCAGCCATCGGCCATTTGCTGGCGGAACAGGCCGTGCACGTAGCGAATGCCGTAGCCATAGGCCGGCACATCGACCGTCGCCATGGATTCCATGAAACAGGCGGCGAGACGGCCAAGGCCACCATTGCCGAGGGCTGCGTCGGGCTCGATGCCGGCGATGACGCGGATGTCGACGCCGAGCGAGGAAAGCGCGTTGGTGATCTCCTCCATCAGGCCGAGGTTGGAGATGGCATCGCGCATCAGGCGGCCGATCAGGAATTCGAGCGATAGATAGTAGACGCGCTTGGCGCCGGTCTCATAGGTTTTGCGGGTCGATTCAATCCACTTGTCGATGACGCGGTCGCGGATGACGAGGATCGTTGCCGTCAACCAATCATGCGGCTTGGCCACCTTGGCGTCCTTGCCGATGCGATAGGTCAGGCGCTCGATGATTTCTTCAGCAAGGATTTCGGGGCGGGAACTGCGTGGGGCGGGAACGGGGAGATCGGCCGTCGTCAAGTTATTCATATTATCAACTCTCGCCATTTGTGATTTATATTCAGGGTGTTACGCCTTGATAAATCAAATTGCCTTTCCGTTTCACTATCAGTTTACGCACTGATGTAAAGCAGTTGCAACATACGAGTTGGACGGACGCGAAAATAGCCGCGAAAGATTTCCTCTTTGCGGGAAAAGACTTGATTCCGATGATGTTTCGGGCTCTTATTCGCGCATCGATCAAACGAAAAGCCGCGCGATACTCGCATCGCGCGGCTTTTTCTTTGCCGTCCATCTATGGTTGCTCAGTGCGGATGCCGGGTTCGGTCACTTGGTCAGGAGCGTCATTTGCTTGGCGGCCTGGGCGCCGATGGTCTTGAAGGCGGCAACGAGATCGGACATTTGTTGCGCATCGAAATAGTTGGATGAGCTCGAGGCGCAGGCGGCGAGCAGGGTCTGTCCCCGTGCCGGAGCCATGAAGGCGACCGTGTAGATCTGCACGCCGGCGTCCTTTGCTGCCTTGCATGTATTCAGCGTTTTTTGATCGGAACTTGTGTCGTTGTTTTCGCCGTCTGTCATCAAGACTATGTATTTCTGAAAGGTCTTATTGCCGTTGTTGCTTTGTGCAGTTGCCTCGGCAGTAGCGGTAACGCTGTTGTAGGCCTTTTTCATCGGGGCGTTCGATTCGGTGCCCCCTTCGGCGTTCAATCCGCTCACGACATTGGTACGGGTCGTTTTCGTTCCCCAATCGAGATTGCTGAAGCTGTCGACCTGGCTGCTCCAGGCAATGGCTGCTGTGCGAACATATTGTGAGTTGGGATCGGCAGCGTCCAACTGATCGAGAAGATTGCCAACTGCTGTCTTCAGCGCATCTATTTTCTTGATATAGCAAGGGCTTATCGGATTTGGATACTGATACAGATAGTTGCCGTTGGTATAATATTGTGTGCAGCCGGTTTTTGTCTTGTCGATGACATTCGTGTTCAGCAGCATCGATCCGGACTTATCGAGTGCAATTTCCATCGACAGGGCGGTTTTTTGAACGGCCGTTCCGCTCGTGCTTGAGCTCGACGACGAAATTGTCATCGATGTCATGCCGAGCAGGCGGCTCATGCCGTTGACTGACATGTCGTAGGATGAGTTGACCGTAACCGTATAGCTCGTGCCGCCGGATGAATTGCTGCTGGATGTTACGGTGGTCGACGTCCCTGACTTCAACGCATTCCCTGTCGTAGCATCTCCCGGCAGATAGTTCGACATCTGGCCGAGTACGAAGTTGTTGGCGAGATCCTTGGCAGTCGTCGTAGTCGCGCTACCATCGGCAAGCGAAGTCGCTGCCGCAAGGGCGGCGGAGTCCGTTGCTTCCTGAAGCTCGCTGTGCGACAGCGACATGTTGGTAACGTCTACCGCCAAGCCGCCTGCCGCTACCAATACGGGTATCGAAATCGCCGTCAGGATGCCAAAGTTTCCGGCTCTATCGCGTAGAAGTTGTTTTAATGCGCAAAGTAAATCAGAGCCGGCAATCATCATGTCCGCCTATCGAAAAGAGCTAAATCCTCAAGAACGACGGAACTATCAATTACAAATCTTAGTTGAGCGTTTAAGCGGCAAGTTGATTTTTAACAAATTGCCCGATCAGCCCCAAATTTGTGCCGAAACTTTGCTATTTTAAACTTTGCTATTTTAGTGGAATAACATCTACTGCCTGAACGGCCTTCTGGCTGCCATAGCTTTTGAGCACGCCGATGACGGGTGCGACATCGGAATAATCGCGGCCATAGGCAACGACGATATGGTCCGTGCCGGCGGGAATATTGTTGGTCGGATCGAGCTCGATCCAGCCTGCCGTCTCCCCGCACCAGACGCGCACCCAGGCATGCATGGCGTCGGCGCCTTCAAGTCGTTCCTTGCCTGGCGGCGGGATGGTGCGCAGGAAGCCGCTGACATAGCCGGCGGGGATGCCGAGGCTGCGAAGCGTGATGATCATCACATGCGAGAAATCCTGGCAGACGCCGCGCTTGAGACGGAAGGCCTCTTTCGGCGTGGTGTCGACCGTCGTCGCTTTCGCGTCGTAGGTGAAATCCTTGTGTATCTGCGCGCAGACGGCATGGGCGATCTGCAGGGTCGTCAGATTGGTCGATCGCCACTGCCTACTGTAATTGGTGATTTCGCTTGTTTCCGGCAGACGTGGGCTGCTGCCGAGGAAATGGTGGGGCGAGGAAGGATCGACCGACCAGCAATCATCGATTTCTTCGGGCAGTTTGGCAAGCAGCGGCGAAAAGTCCGCCCCGACGGGCTGGCTTTCCACCTGCACACGCGCCTGCATGCGGATGTCGAGCCTTTCATGCGGATCGCGCACCAGGATCGAGGTTGCCGGATGCTGGAAGAAATCGGTGAAGTTCGATTGCTCGTCCGGGCCTGGGGTTATTTTCACCGAGCCGGCGATCAGCCGTTGCCGATTGGGCAGGGATAGCGGCATGACGCGCAATATATGCCGCGCGCCGCTTGCCGGCACGTCGTAGATATAACCCATGTGAAGCGAGAGGTCGTAGAGCATCACGTCATCCGAGATAGGTACGTGCCAGCAGATCGGAAAGCCGCTCCAATTCGCGCGCCAGCTGCTGGTAGACTTCGACGGTCATGGTTTCCGGCGTCATGACAGCCAGTCCCGAATGCAGCCGCATGGCTTCACGGTAGAAGGGCGACATCTGGCCGTTGACGAAGGCATTCGGCAGCTGTTCCACTTCTCGGTGGATCTCGTTCATCTGAAAGAGGATCGAGCGCGGATTGAGGGGGTCGAGCGCCAGCAGATCGGTCACCGTCAGGCGGGCCGTATTGACGTTGTAGCGACGGCGATGGGTCATGACGCTGTCGCCGATTTCCAGCAGCATGTCGAGCGCGCCATCGGGCGCATCGGGGCCGGACATATGGCCGAGCAGCCGCGTCATATGCAGGCCGCGCTCGATGTAGCGCCCGAGCGACAGGAAGCGCCAGCCGGTGAAGCGATACATGTTTTCGTGCACGAGGCCGGCGAAGCCTGCGAGCTTGCGCAACAGGATCGTCATGGCATGGCTGGCGTCATCGCCATGCTTCACTCTTTCCTTGAAGCGGCGGGCGGTCTTGGCGAGGTCGTTCAGCGCCAGCCAGCCATCCGGGGAAAACCGGTCGCGGATGTTGCTGGCCGAATAAACCGCGCTGTCTATGTTGCGCAGCAGGTTTTCGGGCACCGCTTCCCGGGTGTCGATGTCGATGGCGGCGAGATAGGCGCTGACATCGGCAAGCAGCGGCTGCTTCGGATCCGCCGCTTCGGCGAAACGCCCATGCCAGGCGCGCAGAATGCGCAAGGCGCCTTCGGCGCGCTCGATATAGCGGCCAAGCCAGAAGAGGTTGTCGGCGGCCCGGCTCGGCAGGCTGCCCGGCATGTTGCGGGTGAAGGTCTCTTCGGCCGGCAGCAGCGTATGGGCTTCGACGGGCTTGTCGGAGACGATCCAGACGTCGGCGGCCGAACCTCCGGCCTGCATGGCGATGGCGGCGACATCGTCGCCGCTGCCGATGCGGGCAAAGCCGCCGGGCATGATCTGCCAGCCGTTTTCGGTGCGGGCGGCGAAGACGCGCAGGCTCATCGGCCGCGGCGTCAGCCTGCCGTTGACCCAGGCCGGTGTCGTCGAAAGCGTGACGACCTCCTGGCCAACCAGCTTGTGACCTTCGCTCGCCAGCCAGTCCGCGATCGAATCGCGGGCAGTGCTGCGCAAGGTCGAGCCCAGAACCGACTGGCCGTTATCGTCGAAGAAGGGCATGCAGGAATAGGCGGGGCCGATCACCATCTTCTCGATATTGGCGGCGACATGCTCGCGCTCGGTCTTCTGGCCGCACCACCAGGTGGCGATCGACGGCAGCTTCAGTTCCTCGCCGCGCAAATGCCGACAGATGGTGGGCATGAAGGCGAGCAGGGCGCGTGTCTCGAGGATGCCGGAGCCGAGCGCATTGACGATGCTCACCGTCTGCGCCCGCAAGGCTTCGATCATGCCCGGCGTGCCAATATGGGATAGTTGGTTGAGCTCCAGCGGGTCCGTATAGGCGGCATCAAGGCGGCGCCAGAGCACGCTGATCGGCCGCAGCCCGGCGACGGTGCGCACCATTAGCTGATCGTTGACGACGGTGATGTCCTCGCCCTCGAGCAGCATGAAGCCGAGATAGCGGGCGATATAGGCGTGCTCGTAATAGGTCTCATTGGCAGGCCCCGGCGTCAGCACCGCAACGCGCCCTTCGGCGCCGCGCTTGCCGCCCAGCAGGGCATCGCGAAAGGCGCCGAAGAAGGAGGCGAGGCGATGAACCTTGGTTTCCGCATAGATATCGGAGAAGGCGCGGGTGGTTGCGACGCGGGTTTCCAATGCGAAGCCGGCGCCCGACGGCGCCTGCGCGCGATCGGCCAGCACCCACCAGTTCCCATCCGGGCCGCGGCCGACTTCGAACGCCAGGAAATGCAGATAGTGACCGTTCGCGGGCTTGACGCCGACGAGCGGACGCAGGAATTCCGAATTGGCCGCGATCAGGGCCGGTGGCAACAGACCTTCGCTGACCAGCCGGCTGTCGCCGTAGATATCGGCCATGACCTCTTCAAGCAGATCGGCGCGCTGGCGCAGCCCTTCCGAAAGCGATTGCCATTCGCGTTCATCGATGAGGACGGGAATATGCGAGATCGGCCAGCCGCGTTCGCTGACACCAGTCGTCCCATAGGCGCGATAGAAAACGCCCGCATCGCGCAGGTAGCGGTCGGCCCGGGCGAAGCGCTCCGTCAGCTCCAGTTCCGACATGCGCGACAGCGCCGACAGGAGGTTTTGCCAGACCGGGCGGACAGCGCCTTTATTGTCGACCATTTCATCGGCGACGCCAGGCAAGGGACGATAGGCAAAGGCCGGGTCCTTGCCGGTTCCGGTCTTTATTTGATCCCGTCGTTCCGTCGCCGGTTTTCTAGCCATGCACAGTTCCGTCTCAAATTCCTGCCGGCCGCCTGAGGTCGAGCGTCAGCGGAAATTCCACCGACGCAGTCTCCGGTCTCAAGGCGTAGCCACCCGCTGTATGCCCCCAAGGTTCGAAACGCGCAAGTCGTCGCGCTTCAGCCTCGTTGCCGTTGACGGGGAATGTGTCGTAGTTCCGGCCGCCCGGGTGGGCAACATGGTAGATGCAGCCGCCGATCGAGCGGCGCGACCAGGTATCGTAGATGTCAAAGGTCAGCGGCGTATCAATGGGCAGAACAGGATGCAGGCCCGAGGCCGGATGCCATGCCTTGTAGCGCACGCCAGCGACCGAAACGCCTGAAATTCCCGTCGGTGTCAGCGGCACGGGCCGGCCGTTGCAGGTCACCGTATAGCGCGATGGATTGGAAGTTTCGAAACGGACCTGCAGGCGTTCGACCGACGAATCGACGTAGCGCACGGTGCCGCCTATGGCACCTTCTTCGCCCAGCACATGCCATGGCTCCAGCGCCTGGCGCAGTTCCAGCTTGTTGCCTTCGTATTCGACTTCCCCACAGAAGGGGAAACGGAATTCGAGCTGCGCCTGGAACCATTCAGGCCGCAGATCGAAACCGTTTTCGCGGAGATCGGCGAGTACGTCGAGGAAATCCTGCCAGATATAGTGTGGCAGCATGAAGCGATCATGCAGCGTCGTGCCCCAGCGCACGAACTTTCCGTCGATTGGGTTGCGCCAGAAGCGGGCGATCAGCGCGCGCACCAGCAATTGTTGGGCAAGGCTCATGCGGGCATTCGGCGGCATTTCGAAGCCACGGAATTCGACGAGGCCGAGGCGTCCCGTCGGTCCATCCGGCGAGAACAGCTTGTCGATGCAGATTTCCGAGCGGTGGGTGTTGCCGCTGGAATCGGTCAGAAGATTGCGGAAGAGGCGATCCACAAGCCAGGGCAGAGGCGGGATGCCGTGGCCGGGTGTGGGCACCTGGGCTATCGCGATTTCCAGCTCGTAAAGGCTGTCGTGACGCGCCTCGTCGATACGGGGCGCCTGACTGGTCGGGCCGATGAACAGGCCGGAAAAAAGATAGGAGAGGGAAGGGTGGCGCTGCCAGTGCAGCATCAGGCTCTTCAGCAGATCGGGACGGCGCAGGAATGGGCTGTCGTTCGGATTGGCGCCGCCGACGACGACATGGTTGCCGCCGCCAGTGCCGGTGTGACGGCCGTCGATCAGGAACTTGTCGGTACCGAGACGCGTTTGCCGCGCCTCTTCATAAACCGCGGTGGTAATGTCAACGCATTCCTGCCAGTTCGATGCGGGATGGACGTTGACCTCGATGACGCCGGGATCGGGTGCGACGCGGATGACGTTGATGCGCTCGTCCTGCGGCGGCGAGTAGCCTTCGATATGCACCGGCAGCCCGAGATTGGCGGCTGCATTCTCTGCGGCGGCCAGCAATTCGAGGTAGTGCTCGATCCGTTCGACAGGCGGCATGAACACGCAAAGCCGGCCGTCGCGCGGTTCGACGGAGATCGCCGTGCGCACCGCACCGCCAATTTCACCGAGTGTCTGCTCAACGCGCGATTGCGAACTCTCGTCGGCCTGGAACGAGGCTTCCGGCATGGCGCGGCCTGCCGGCACGATGACATCGGGCAAGGGTACGCGCGGGATGGAGGGGTCGGCGGTGTGGATATAGGGATAGTGCGACGGCGGCACATAGGGCAGTGTGCCGAGCGGCAGACGATAGCCGACCGGCGAATCGCCTGGGACGAGGAAAATCTTGCCGCGGCGCGTTCGCCATTTTTCACTGACCCAGCGTGTGCCACCGGCGCGGGCGTTCCATGCCTGTACCGGCAGAATATAGCCGGTCGCAGTCGTCAAGCCGCGCTCGAAGACGCGGGCGATGCGGCTGCGCTCCTCGGGGTCCTTCAGTTTCGAAT
This sequence comes from Rhizobium sp. KNZ2-6A, assembly GCF_056755475.1. Lineage (NCBI taxonomy): Bacteria > Pseudomonadati > Pseudomonadota > Alphaproteobacteria > Hyphomicrobiales > Rhizobiaceae > Rhizobium > Rhizobium sp. KNZ2-6A. The sequence goes on from NZ_JBNDIC010000001.1 coordinate 74,828, forward strand.
TGGACGGGTCGACATTTTCCGGCAGGCTGCCTTCCTTGACGATCCATTCGGCCGGGTCTTCGTAGGCTGGCTGCACCATCTCCGGCTCGACGCCCAATTCCCTGGCGATCGTGTTGAGAAGCTTGCCGGCATCGTCTGCGCCCACGCCGGTCCTTGCGGTCTCTTCGGCGATCAAGGCGGGGTTTTGCCAGATCGGTCGGCCGTCCTTGCGCCAGTAGAGCGAGAAGGTCCAGCGCGGCAGGCTTTCGCCCGGATACCACTTGCCCTGGCCGTAGTGCAGGAAGCCGCCGGGCGCGAAGCGTTCGCGCAGGCGGCGGATCAGCTGATCGGCCATGTCGCGCTTGGTCGGGCCGACGGCGGCGGTGTTCCATTCCTCCGACTGAAAGTCGTCGATCGAGACGAAGGTCGGCTCACCGCCCATGGTGAGGCGCACGTCATCTTCGTTGAGAATACGATCGACCTCGTCGCCGAGGGCATTCAGCGCATCCCAGCTTTCGTCGGAGAAAGGCTTGGTGATGCGTGGATGCTCGGCGACGCGGGTGACCGTCATCGCGAAGTCGAATTCGGTATTGGCCTCACCGAAATAACCGCCCGAGATTGGCGCGGCATTGCGGTAATGCGGCGTAGCGGCAAGCGGGATATGGCTCTCGCCTGTCAGAAGCCCCGAGGTCGGGTCGAGGCCGACCCAGCCGGCGCCGGGAAGATAGACTTCCGCCCAGGCATGCAGGTCGGTGAAGTCGACCTCCGTGCCCGAAGGGCCGTCGAGCGCTTTCAGGTCGGGCGTGAGCTGGATGAGGTAGCCGGAGACGAAACGGGCGGCGAGGCCAAGGTGGCGCAGTACCTGCACGAGCAGCCAGCTGGTGTCGCGGCAGGATCCCCTGGCTTTCTCCAGCGTCTCCTCGGGCGTCTGGACGCCGGCCTCCATGCGGATGACGTAGCCGATCTCCCGTTGCAGCCGTGCATTGAGGCCGACGATCATGTCGACGGTCTTTTGTTCCGAGCGATCGAGCGTAGCGAGGAAGGCTTTCAGCCGGGGGCCGGGCTCCTCCGGCTTCACATAGATGGACAGATCCTCGCGGATCGTCTCGGGATAATCGAAAGGCCATTTGGTGGCTTCCTCTTCGACGAAAAAGTCGAAGGGATTGTAGACCGTCATATCAGCGACGAGATCGACTTCGATCTTCAGCTCGGTCACCGGATCGGGAAAGACGAAGCGGGCGAGATAATTGCCGTAGGGATCCTGTTGCAGGTTCACGAAATGATTTGACGGCGTGACCTTCAGCGAGTGGCTCAGCACGCGCGTCTTGGAATGCGAGGCGGGTTTCAGGCGAATGATCTGGGGACCGAGACGAACCGGATTGTCGTATTTATAATGGGTGAGATGATAGATGCTTGCCTTGATCGCCATATGTCTCTTCGCCTAGCCCGCATCGTTGTGCGGTGATTGCTGTTCCCGAAGGCAGTGTGTGCAATGCAGCGAAAGAAAGCAAGGCGTCTCTCAGCGCTTCGGGAAGTCCTGCCATGTAACGCGGAAACAAAAACGGCGAGCTTTTGCCCGCCGTTTTGAAATCCCTGGTTTGCACGCTTCCGATCAGCTTCGGCCGAACTCGTCGACCAGGCGGATGATGTCGTCCTCTCCGAGATAGGAGCCGGTCTGCACTTCGATGAGCTCCAGCAGGATCTTGCCGGGGTTCGACAAGCGATGCACTTCGCCGAGCGGGATATAGACCGACTCGTTTTCGCGCAGCATCTGCACGTTTTCGCCGACCGTCACTTCGGCCGTGCCCTTGACGACGATCCAGTGCTCGGAGCGATGATGATGCTTCTGCAGCGACAGCTTCTTGCCCGGAAGCACGAAGATGCGCTTGACCTGGAAGCGCTCGCCGTTCAGCACCGAGGTATAGCCGCCCCACGGGCGATAGGAGGTCGGGTGCGTCTCGGTGAGCTTGGCCGTCTTCTTCTCGCTTGCGAGCAGCTTCACGAGCTTGCCGACTTCCTGGCTGTCCTTGAGGTGGCCGACATAGACGGCGTCCTCGCTGGCGATGACGGCGACGTCTTCAAGACCCTGCACGGCGACGTGAAGGCTATGCGTCATCACGAGCGAATTCTTCGTGTTGACCAGTGTCGTGGCGCCGGCCGACACGTTGCCGCTCTCGTCACGATTGCCGACTTTCCAGACCGCGTCCCAGCTGCCGAGGTCGGACCAGGTGAAGGGTGAGGGAACGACGGCGGCATTCGCCGTCTTTTCCATCAGCGCATAGTCGATGGAAATGTTGGGGCTCTTGGAGAAGGCGTCCGCATCCAGGCGGGTGAAATCGAGGTCGCGAGTCGCCTTGGAAACGGCCTTGCTGGTCGCCTTCTCTACGTCGGATGCATATTCCTTCATTTCGTCCAAAAGCTGCGCGGCCGAGAACATGAACATGCCGGAGTTCCAGTAGAAGCTGCCGCTTGCCACCATTTCCTGAGCTTTGTCCAGCGCCGGCTTTTCGACGAAGCGCTTGACGGCATGGGCGCCGGTCGAAAGCGCCTTGCCGCTTTCGATATAGCCATAGCCGGTGGCCGGTTCGGTCGGCTTGATGCCGAAGGTGACGAGCTTGCCTTGCAGCGCCGTGTCGCGCGCCTGGCGCACGCAATCGTAATAGGTCGCGTTGGCGTCGATCTCATAGTCGGAGCCAAGGACATGCATGATCGCGTCCTTGCCGAAAAGCTCGGTGACGAGCGCGGCGGCGGCTGCGACGGCGGCGGCGGTATTGCGGGCGACCGGCTCCAGCAGCACGGCGGCCAGTTTCAGATCGAGCTCGCGGGCCTGTTCCGCAACAAGGAAACGGAATTCCTCATTGGTGAGGACGATCGGCGCTTCGTAAAGCTCGGGATCGGCAACGCGCTCCAGCGTGTTCTGAAACAGCGTCTTGTCGCCGATGAACTGAATGAATTGCTTCGGAGCGGATGCGCGCGATAGCGGCCATAGCCGTGTACCCTTGCCGCCTGCCATAATCACCGGAACGATCTTTGCTGCCATACTCTGCCTCTCCTAGACACTTCCTTCGAGAGCCGGCTGCCCGAAGCGCAACCGCTGCGCTTTCCGCCATGCTCCTTCGACAACGTCAATCGCCATTGCGATATTTTTCGGCAAAACGCTAGCGCTAATATGCCGGCAGCGTAAACATTCGGCGATCTTGGCCTGGAAACTCTGATGAAAACCCGTCGGAGGCACCATCCCGAATGAAAAGGCGGAGGCCGTCGAAACGGTCTCCGCCATGGATGCAGGATTGCTCGTTCACAAACGGCAGCCTTCAGCGCGTTGCTGTCTACGCTTCCGCCCTGTCGTGCCGTTCTTCGTGCTGCTCGCCGTGCACTGGCACATCGTTGAGGGCATTGCGCCTGTTGTAGCGGATCGACGACCAGAGCGAGATGCCGATCAGCGCCGCGCCGCCGAGGCCGGTGATGACTTCCGGAATGTGGAATAGCGTCTGTACATACATGATCACCGAGAGGATCAGGATGGCGTAGAAGGCGCCGTGCTCGAGGTAGCGGTAATGGGCAAGCGTGCCCTTTTCCACCAGCATGATCGTCATGGAGCGGACATACATGGCGCCGATGCCAAGGCCGATGGCGATGATGAACAGGTTCTGCGTCAGGGCGAATGCGCCGATGACACCGTCGAACGAAAAGCTAGCATCGAGGATTTCGAGATAGAGAAATGCGCCGAAGCCGCCCCTTGCGGCAGCGCTCATCGTCTTCTGCGACGCATCCAGGAAGCCGGCCAGGACTTCCACCAGGAGGAAGGTCAGGAGGCCATAGATGGAGGCATGCAGGAAGGTCGTCGAATCCTCGCCGTCGAGCAGGGAGCTGAAGATGAGGACGAGAATCAGCACGAAGGCGATTTCAACGCCCTTGACGGTGGCGAAATGCGCCATGCGCTTCTCGATGAAGCCGATCCAGTGCACATCCTTTTCGTGATTGAAGAAATAGGTCAGGCCGACCATCATCAGGAAGGTGCCGCCGAAGGCGGCGATCGGCAGATGCGCATTCTGCATGATCTCAGCATATTGCTCCGGCCTGGTGGCGGCGAGCTTCAGCGCTTCCCACGGATCGATCCACGCGGCGATCGCGACGATTGCCAGCGGAAAGACGATGCGCATGCCGAAGACGGCGATGATGATACCCCATGTCAGGAAGCGATGCTGCCAGACCGGCGTCATCTCCTTCAGCTTGTTGGCATTGACGATGGCATTGTCGAAAGAGAGCGAAATCTCCAACACGGCGAGGACCGCGCAGATGAAGAAGGCCGTGGCGAGGCCACCCATCGTGCCGGTGGTGTTCCAGCCCAGGAAGGCGCCGAGAGCAAGGCCGCCGATGGTGACGACGAAGGCCCAGCCGAAATAGCCGAACACGGATTTGGAGGCGGCGGGCGGCGTCATGGGCGCACCTCGCCGCAAAGGGATCGATGATTTTCGGATGGAGCGGGCAGCCGTGTGCCGAGGACGGCATGCGGGCGAGGCATGGTCAAGCTGTTCATGAAAGAAGTCCGCCGGCTCATCTGCAGGCGGTACCGACATCGCGAGAGCGCCGTAAAAACTCTCGCCAGAGGGGCCCGGCACCAAAGTTCAATCCGTCGCCGATGTCAGGAAGGCGCGGAGATAGTCAATATCTAGTGATGTCGCGACGCAGGTCAAGAGTTGAAATGGTGCGCGCCGATGTTGCTCCCAATAATTGCGAATTCATAATTGCGAATTGGGGAACCAAACAGAAAAGACCGCGTTTGGCCCTCAGGCATGTTTGCGCCGTCCGCCACGCGGATCCCTCGGGCGGATCTGCTACCTTCAAAACAGCGATCGACAGGAGAAGCTCCCATGAGCCCTGATCCCATTCACCGCAACGAACCATCGCAGAAGCCGGAATTGACGGAGCGGCAGAAGAAGGCTCGGCCGAACACGCTTCGCCAGGCCCAGGTTCTGCCGCCACATCAGGTGGATTTGACACTGCATCCCGTGACACATGAGGATGTGCATGTCCCAGCCCATGTCAACGGCACGGATCTTTCGCGCGAAGCGCCGGCCGATGCCGACCACGGCCATAAGCGAAAGAACGGGCCGCAGCATTAACCAGGCCGCGCCTCGTACGGCGACAATACTTACTTGTGCCGGGGCGCCTTGCCGTCGGACGTGAAGCTGCCGTTGAAGCTCATTTCCGGGGATTTTGCCGAGCATTGGATGGCAACCGGCTTGCCCGCGTAGGGATTGGCAAAGGTGCATGTGCCCTTTGCCTCCACTTGGCCGGATATCTTGCTGCCGGCCCCGGTCGAGATGACATCGATCGGGAGCTGCGCGGTCCCGTTCTGATTGCCGGGCTTGATGCCCTTGCCGTTGCCCTGGAAGCCGAGCATCTTGCCGCCCGAGGTGAAGATGAAGGTCACCGAGCCGTCGGGACCCGTCACGCTAGCGATTTCGGCCTTGCACCCTTTGGAGGCATCGAGCTTGCCGACCATGAGTTTGGAACATTTTCCACTGACGACGGTGACGCCTTGCGACGGAAAATTTTCCACTGCGCCGGCCGACGTGGCGGCCAAGGCGGTCAATCCAAAAGCAATGCCTGCGAATCGCATAAGAAGGGCTCCTTTCAAGCCCATACAGGTTCGCCGATCAAAATGTGGCAGTCAACCCAAAGCGGGCGCAAGCTTAAAGCGGCCGCCGGTCGATCCGATCGCTCATTGCGCTTCAGGCCCGTGACCGGAGCACATCGCTATCGCGAAACGACCGCTCAGGGTTGTGCGAATTTCAGTGTGGGGCCGACTCCGGGACGAGCGAGCCGATCAGCTGCAGCAACGCATTCTGGCGGTTGCCGCCGCCGGCCAGGAATTCGTAGAGGGTCATGGTTTTCTCGCTGCCGCCGTCGACGACGTAATCCGCCTGGCGGATGACGTAGACTTCGCCGCTATCGGTGTCGCGGGCGAGGTGGAACATATATTCATCGCCATTGGGCTTGTGGTTCTTGTAGAACTGCCGCTTCATCACCGTCATCTCGTCCTCCCGTATGATCGATGCGCTGATATGACAGTAGGATGACGGCGCGGCCGGAAGTCAAGCGGCTTCTGGCGGGAACTTGTGTCGCAGGCTGCGCGCAACTCGCAATCGCCGCGAACATCAGCATGTGATTGGCTATCTTCCAAAAGACTACTATTCTCGACCTGCGCTCGAATTTTCGAGACGCGGCAAGTTGGAGATCGAAGCACATGAGAATGATGTTAGCGCTGGGAGCGATTTTGAGCCTGGCATGCGTCTCCGCAGGTGAGGCGCCTTCAAACTATCAGACCTATCACGGCATTCGCGCCGACGGCGATCCGGTGGTGCTGGCACAATACGACAGGGCTCTCAATCGCTGCGAGCCCGAAGCATATTCCTGGTACCGCAGCTCGCCGGATCCGAACAGCACGATGTATTGGCTGGCACTGAGAGCCTGCCTCTATCGTCAGGGCTTTGTCGATCGCGGTGTCTATGCCTATCCGACGACGGCGGTGTTCCGGCATTTTCTGGATCGCTGATCGTCTGCAATTCATTTGCCTTCCGCTCGGCTCTTTGGCCGATCCGCTCCAAGGCAAACTTGAGATTCTGTAAGTCGATGACGAAACTAAAAAGGCCTTTCGATTTCTCGAAAGGCCTTTAATTCGGTAGTGGTTCAGTGCCAACCATCCCAATTATCTAGTCTGTATTATTTAGTCGTTTTCGGCGGTCAATGCTTTTGTAAGCATCTCCGTTGCAATGCGCCTGCCGGATTCTACACCATTCAATTTATCGACCGCGCTCCTCTTGATTGTCCGCACGTCGTCGTTTGTGGTCGTATGATCTCGGATAGTCTGCTCATAGCGAATTCTTGATCAATTGGAGGGCATAATAAATGGAGGCGACGCTTGGGCACGCTTTGCTTACAAAAACTGCTTTCCAGTCGCCGTTTCTAAGGCTGCCGCCAGCTGGGTCGCGAGCATGCCTTCGATTAGCTCTTCCATCTTAGAAAGATCCAAGGCACCGTTCTGGAAATTTGCCTTGTCTGCGGCTTCCAGTGCCGCGAAATATGGATTTCGATTGTCGACGATCTGATCTGGAATCGTGTTTCGACCAGGTAATAGAAACCCCGACTTAACGCACAAAACAAGATACGACACCATTCGCGAGGTGCGGCCGTTGCCGTCGCTGAAGGGGTGAATCCAGTTCAAACGCCACATCACGAAGGACGCCAAGTGAACGGCCGTCTTGTCGTTCCAGTGTGCGTTCACATAGTCGCATAAGTCTTCGATCAGCTCCGGAACCTGATGTGCATCTACCGGCTTATGGGCGCTACCCTGGATCTCAACTGACGCCGGACGGAAGTTACCCGCATATGAGCTGATGCCCTGGAGCGCTTCACGGTGCAACGCGAGGATCGTCGATGGCCGCAGCTTCCAGTTCGGAGCTTTTTCAATCGCATCAATAATCATATGGCACGCCGCATCAAATTGCAGAAGCCCGTTACGGGCTTCTGCTTCGGCTCTCTGAGCAGGATCTGTTATTAGATAGGCTTCAGATGCCACGCTGTGGCGGCGCGTTTCGTCACTCATTTTTGCTGCTTGCTCGCCATATCGTCAGCGATTCGGTCGACCATCTCGCGTGTGATCATCGAATTTTCAAAGTGAGTGTTGCCATAGGCAAAGCTGCGGCGTTGCACTTCCATATCCGTCTTAGATGGCGCGACCTTCTTTGCTGCTTCCAGCAGGTTTTTGAGCGGCTCATTCATCGCGAGTTCCTTTCATAAGTTCGCCCATAAAGCCAAATCGGCGATTTATGGCAAATCCAAAATCGTATAATGCGCAGCCTTTGCGCCAACCTTATGAAGCTGTGTTGCAATTCGAGCAAAGGTCTCATGCATCGGACGCGCTCCAAAGAACATCAGCCAACTTCCGCCGCTCCTTGGTCAGGGTCAATTTTTCCGGTTACGCATCACGTCGGTCGAGACAGGCGGCTGTAAGGCTCCGCATACTGATTTGCCTGTAATGTATGGCACCTGTTAGACCTCGGCAAGGAGTCCTTCATGGATGTCGAAAAGAAGCTGGATGTTTCGCAGCGAACAAATGCTGTAACACATTGACTTATAACAGGAAGCCACCGCGGAGCCGGGCGGTCGGCAAATGGGGGGCAACGTTTCGGCCATCCTATTATATCGCTCGCTTCATCCTGATAGCCGTTTATTCGGCGACGATAGACATGAGCCATCCTCAAACCGCGGTGAGGTGTTAACTCAAGTGGTGGCTGGCTCGATCTCGTCAGCGCTATTCTGTATCGACGTAGCCATGGCGAGCGCGAGACGAACAAGCGCCGTCCTCCCGTTCCGATTCCTGAAAGCCTCGTTCCTTACGTCGAGCGTTGGAGGTGAATCACAGTCGTTCGGCCTATGGAACATCACGCTCAGCTTGTAGTGAAGGAGCGTAAAGGCTTTGCTCGTGCTCGCGAGCTGCCAAGACTTGGGGAGGATATTACGCCACACATCCTTAAGCATACATTCATGATGCAGCGCGGCGATCCGATTTGAGGGGCGCCTTTTCCGGCACATCTGAATAAATGATCCGGAAAGTTACGGGCATCATAACCCGGACTTCCTTATCGCCACCAAACGATGGTTTGTGGCGATAAACGGGCAACTCTATGAAAGTCGAAACTTCACCAATCAACGACTTGGCGAAAATCCTTTTTGGGTCAAAGGGATCGGATGGTGGGCGTGACAGGGATTGAACCTGTGACCCCTACGATGTCAACGTAGTGCTCTCCCGCTGAGCTACACGCCCATCCGATGGCGGCGCATAGATCACAAAACCTTGGTGGCCGTCAATAGGCTTTTTTTCGGTTTTGTGACGTCGCCGCCGAAAGCCTTACGCGGCAAGGAGTTTGTTGACTTCGTCGACGAGCTCGCGGAGGTGGAAAGGCTTGGAAAGGACCTTGGCATCCTTCGGCGCCTTCGAATCGGGGTTCAGCGCGACGGCGGCAAAGCCGGTGATGAACATCACTTTCAGGTCCGGATCGAGTTCGGTGGCGCGCCGCGCCAGCTCGATGCCATCCATCTCCGGCATCACGATATCGGTCAAGAGCAGCGAAAAGGGCTCTTCGCGCAGCCGGTCATAGGCGCTTGCTCCGTTGTCGAAGGATAAGACCTTGTAGCCGGCTTTTTCGAGTGCCTTCACGAGAAAGCGACGCATGTCGTTGTCGTCTTCGGCAAGAAGTATCTTCTGGGTCATCATCTCTATCGCTAATCAACTTTGTCTTGTTGGACTTGTCCAGCTTTTAGGGTAGCGCCACGCCGTAAACAAGCCGTGAATAGTCGGCCAAAACGCGCCAATCCCGCTTTTGTTCAAAGCATGACTTCGTTCTGCGAAAACGCCCTGCGTTTCCGCTGCGCGGACATCGGGAGATTTCGAATACGGCGCTTTGGATTAAGGCCATTTCGGTCAAGTTACTATGGACTTGCGGTCATGCAACTGGCAACATGATTGCTGCGACAAGTTGTTGACATGGTAAAGACGTTGATGTCCGCGGAAATGCGTAGTTTCGAGATTTTCGAGGTATTGGAGCCTGTCTCCCAGACCATACCGTTTGTCTACAGCTCGCCTCATAGTGGTCGCATCTATCCCCCCGATTTCATCGCCCAGTCCCGCCTGCAAGGCATCGCCATCCGTCGCTCGGAAGATCATTACGTCGACGAGCTTTTTTCGGCGGCGAGTTCTCTCGGCGCGCCGCTGCTGCTTGCCAATTTTCCGCGCGCCTATATCGATGTCAATCGTGAGCCCTATGAGCTCGATCCGCGTATGTTCGACGGCGCCTTGCCGCCTTACGCGAACATCAATTCGCTCAGGGTCGCCGGCGGGCTCGGGACGATCCCGCGAATCGTCGCTGAAAACATGGAAATCTATGCGCGGCGTGTGCCGGTCGAAGATGCGCTGCAGCGCATCGATACGATCTACAAGCCTTACCATGCGACGCTTCGGCGGCTGATTGCGCGCACCCATGTCAAATTCGGCTTCGGCGTGCTGGTCGATTGCCATTCCATGCCGGGCAATATCCGGATCGCCGGCAGCAATATGCGCCCGGATTTCATCCTCGGCGACCGCTACGGCACGAGTGCTTCGGCTGAGCTTTCGCGCGCCGCCATGCAGATCCTCGAGGAGCTCGGCTTCAACGCCGTGCGCAACAAGCCCTATGCCGGCGGTTTTATCACCGAGCATTACGGCCGTCCTTCCCGCGGGCTGCATGCTCTGCAGATCGAAGTCAACCGTTCGCTCTATGTCGACGAGACGACGCTGGAGAAGCGTCCCGATTTCAACGAAGTCGCCGCCGCCATTACGCTTTTCATGAAGCGCATGGCCGAGCATGTGGAATCCTATACGGGCGATCCGGCGCTGGCGGCGGAATAAGGCAAAGCCCCTTCGCCCCGCAAAGGCAGGGGAGAAGATCGGGCGGAGACATTGAGCAGGACGAAATGTCGACGCCTCGGATGAGGGGTTGTCTCGGAACTTTCAGAGCGAACAGAATCCGTCGAATCGTTTGGCTATGGTGATGGTCAGACGTGTTTGTCGTTGCTTGCTTAGTACCTGGCCCTCTCCCCGCAAGTGGAGCGAGGGAATCACTCCGCCAAAAAAGAACCGCGCTTGTGGCGCGGCTAAGTCTAGGGAGGAAACACCCAAGGAGGGTATTTACAGTCAGAAGACTGTAACTGGATATTGATATCGCATTGCACAAATGTCAAGCACTTTATTGCACTGCAAAATATTTGGGCAGATTCAAAAATCCTGCCTGATTGGCGGGCAGGGCGCCTGCCGTATCATCATCCGGTTTGCTTCACGGCCCATATGGGATATGACATCGCCCATCCTGTTCTCTACGTGGATTGACCATGCTTCCCGATCGCTCGTTCTTCTATCGTCTGGCCGAGGCGGCTAAGGCTGAAACCCTGCCGCGCTTCCGCGCCGGCATAGATGTGGTCAACAAGGAAGCGAGGGGCTTCGATCCGGTGACGGAAGGGGACCGCGCCGCCGAAGAGGCGATTCGCGCCTTGATCGAGGCCGAGTTTCCGGAGCATGGCATTCTAGGCGAGGAGCACGGCAGCGTCGGGCTCGATCGCGAGCATGTCTGGGTGATCGATCCGATCGACGGCACGCGCGCCTTCATCTCGGGCGTTCCGGTCTGGGGAACGCTGATCGGCCTGCAGAAGAACGGCCGCGCCATCATGGGGCTGATCGACCAGCCCTTTACGGGCGAGCGCTATTTTGCCGATGGCAATGGTTCCACCTATTCGGGGCCGGATGGCGAAAAGCGGCTGCAGGTCCGCGATTGCGGCAGCCTTTCGAATGCAATCCTCTTCACCACCTCGCCGCATCTCTTCGTCGGCGAGGAGCTTGAGAGATATCGCGAGATAGAAAGCCAAGTCCGGCTTTTCCGTTATGGCACGGATTGCTATGCCTATGCGCTGCTGGCCGCGGGCCATGTCGATCTCGTTATCGAGAATTCGCTGAAACCCTATGATGTCGGCGGCATCATCCCCGTCGTCGAGCAGGCCGGCGGCATCATGACCACCTGGGATGGCGGCCGGCCGGAGATGGGTGGAACGATCATCGCAGCCGGTAGCCGCGCAGTTTACGAGCAGGCTCTGGCGGTTCTGTCCCTGTAAATTACTCAGGCTTCCGCTTCTATCTCGTAGGCGTTGGTTTCGGCATCGCTGCCGGGAATGAAGGCGTGGATCGCGGCGAGAGCCTGATTGCGGTAGACATCGCGCTCCTGCAGGATCTCATGCTTGGCGCCATGAATGGGTACGAGCTGAGCGGCGCGGAAATAGCGCGACAACCGCTCCTGATCGGCATAGGGCACCACGCCGTCCCGCGTCGGCGCGAGCAGGACAGTGGGAACGTGAATCGAAAACAGGTGTTCGGGCCTGTTGACCCGTTCGATCGCCCGCAAGGCCTGCGACAGCCAGCGCGCCGTCGGCGGCCCCAGGCAAAGCTGCGGATAGGTGGTGCCGATGCCGATATTACGCCGATAGCGCTGCTCGTCCGTCGTCAACGGATTGTCGGCGAAGGGTCTCTCCTTGAATTTCTTGCTGAATTGCATCCGGCCAAGACCGATGCCGCTGACCGTGCCGGAAAGAAAGCGGATGAAGGCCGGCGATACGCCGTGACCGGTCAGGCCGATGAAGGGGGCAGACAGCACCATGCGGTCGATGCGGGTTGCCAGCCCCGGTGCAGCCGACAGCGCGATCAGCGCGCCCGTCGAATGGGCCAGCAGAAAGAAGGGCAGGCGCGTATCCGGCAGGACGATCTTGTCGAGGAAGGCCGTCAGGTCGCGTTCATAGTCGGAAAAGTGTCGGATATGGCCGCGCAAGGGATCCTTCAGCAACCGTTCCGATCCGCCCTGGCCGCGCAGATCGAAGGTCGCGACCCAGAGACCTTTGGCCGTGAGGTCGCGGATCGTCTCGAAATATTTCTCGATGAATTCGTTGCGTCCCTGCAGCAGAACCACGGTTCCCTTGGCAACCGGCTGTTCGCAACGGAAGATGGCGTAGCGCAGCTTGCGCCCGTCGAAGCTCTCGAAAAACCCTTCAGTGCGGTTCTCCGGCACCGGATTGTCTGCCGTGGAATAGAGGACCGAATCCATAACGATGTCGCGCCTCGCTGACAAATGGTTCATCTCAAGGGGATAGCGCAGGTGGAGCGAATTGCAACAGGTTTATGGTTTTTCTCGGAACGGTGCGCGCGAGGGCCGACGCGACAGCCGTGCTCTCCCCGCCTATGGTTGCCCGATATCAAGAGGAAAGCCCTTGGAAAGGGCTTGATCTCCTTCCGCGCGAAGGTCGTCGGCTTCAGGTCTTCGGCGTCGCGCCGCGTCGTTCGAGCGCGGTCTTGCGGATGATGTCGGCGATCTCCGGGCTACTGCTCGACAGCATCTGGAAATCCGAGGAATAGAGCGACAGCAGGGAGACCTCGGTTGCGGCACTGACGGTCGCGGAGCGTGGCTCACCGCTGATCAGGGCCATCTCGCCGAAGAAGCTGCCGGTGCTGAGCTCCACAGGGTTCGGCGTGGCGACGCTGACGCGGCCCTCGACGATGAAGAACATCTGATCGCCGGCCTCGCCCTTGCGGCAGATGATGCCGCCCGCCGGCACGACACGCGGTCTCAGCGCCCGCACGATCTCGATGAGCGCGGCCGAACCAAGTTTCTGGAAGAGCGGCACCGCCGCAACCAGCTGCCAATTGCGCACGAAGTCCTGGCGACGGACTTCTTCATAAAAGCCGGTGGCGAGGATGCCGGCCCAGAGCGCAAAGATGCCGATTCCGCTCATCATGACCAGGCCGGCAAGGACGCGACCGGCGAAACTTTGCGGAATCTCGTCGCCATAGCCCGTCGTCGACAGCGTCACCACCGCCCACCACATTGCCAGCGGGATGCTGCCGAATTTGTCCGGCTGGACGTCGCGCTCGATGACATAGGCAATGAGCGCCGCGCCGAACAGGACGATGCCGAAGATCGAGGTGACGCCGATCAGGTTGCGCGCTTCCTTGGTGAGGACCCTGCCCAGCAGCCGGAAAAAGGTCGAGCCACGCAGCGGCTTCAAGAGCCATATGGCGCAATAGAGGCTTTGGTCGCGCCCGCGCACCAGAAGGAACGCGGCCAGAGGGACTAAAACAGCCAGTATGTCGACGGCGATCTCCGGCGCGCTACCGCGAAGGTCTTTCGTCCGCTGCACGATCAGCGTCTCGATGAGTTGCAGAACGTAGACGGCCCAGATGCCGGCGAGCAAAACATGCAGGATGAGCCTGGTCTGTCCGGTTATATCAGGCGTCGTGAGTGCCGCCACCGTCAACAGACCGATTGCAGCGAGCACCGCGTTCAGCGATGCGGAAATCTTCGAAAAAGGGAGCGCCGACATTCAATACCCCGGGGTGGGCTGCCACTCAGCTAGAATAGGATGGCTTCTATCCAAACGTAAAGGGCTTGCAGGATAGACGTGGCAGCCAGGCGTTGTGCCGTTATCGCTGGCCGACCTCAAGTGGAAGGCCCTTGAAAGGCTTGATTTCCTTGAGCACGAAGGTCGTCTGCATTTCCTTGATGCGCGGCAAGCGGCGAACGACCGCCATGGCGAAATCCGCATAGCTGTCGAGATCGGTCGCGACCACTTGCAGCAGGAAATCGGCGTCGCCGGCGATGCTGTAGCAGGCTACGACTTCGCTGAGTTTCAGGACATCGCGCGAGAATTCCTCGGCTTCGGCCTCGCTGTGGCTGTCGATCTTCACCCTGATAAAGGCAAGAACGCCGAGGCCGATCCGACGTCGGTCAAGCGTGGCCGAATAGCCCTGGATCACGCCTGTTTCCTCCAGCTGGCGCACGCGCCGCCAGCATGGCGATGTCGAGAGCCCGACTTCGGAGGAAAGCGCCTGATTCGTCAGGCGCCCGTCCTTCTGGAGCGCGTCGAGGATGCGCAGATCGACGGGTTCAAGGGGCTCAGGCATGTCCAACCTCAATTTCAGCAGAATTTGGTAGGATCTACCATAATTGCATTATTCGCGACAACGAAAGGTAAGAATATCCCGGATCTCGGGGATATCCTATGCGCACATCAGTCTCAACAGCAGCAGGTCTCCATGCTTCCCGATATTCGTCTTGCCATCGTCATCAATCCGGCATTGCCGCTCGGTCTGATCGCCAACACCGCCGGCGCCATTTCGATCGGACTGGGTGCAAAGTTTCCCGCGCTCGCGGCCAGGCAATTGACCGACAGGGAGGAGCGTACCATCGACATCAGCTCGAGCATGCCCGTTCCGATACTGCAGGCGGACGCCGAGACCATACGATCTCTGTTGCTGAAGACCTTGCCGGTGGAAGACGACCGCGCGATCGTTCCCTTTCCTGCCTTTGCCCGCTCGCTGCACGATTACAGGGAATATGAGGCAACGTTTCCCGATCGCGATCTCGCCGGTGAGGCGATCGATGGGCTGGGACTGGCGGGGCCTTCGAAGTGGGTGAAGTCGCTGACCGGCTCGCTGAAATTGCTGCGGTAGCTGTGTGCTTCGATGCAATTCCGGACGGAAAACCGCTTCACACTTTTCCTGGAATTGCTTGGGCGCCCAAAAGAAAAAAGGCCGGCTTGCGGAGATAGAGAGATCCGCTTCGCCGGCCGAGCAAGGACTGAAGAAGAAGGGACGATACACTTCAGTCATCGGACGATGGTGTTCCGATGATTTGACGATAGGTCGGCCCGCCTGAACGGGTTCCGAACCACGCGTTCATCTGCGGTTCACGCAGGTTTTTCCTTGGAATTTCCCGATCGGCGCAGGGGTCTTGAACTCCGCAAAAGCGATCCCCATCTCTTTTTCGCGGGTGCCAAACGGGCTCGCAGAACCGTCCCGAGGCCGCCAGTAGTGGGGCCGTGGGGCAAAGCTTGAATCGCAATTGTCGCTCACAGGAGGACTCCATGCGTCACGTAGACTTCTCTCCCCTTTACCGTTCCACCGTCGGTTTCGACCGTCTGTTCACCATGCTCGACAGCCTTGCCCAGCCGGATCAGGCCCAGACCTATCCGCCCTACAACATCGAGCGCACCGGTGAAAACACCTATCGCATCACCATGGCCGTTGCCGGTTTCGATGAAAAGGAACTGAGCATCGAGGCTCACGCCCACGTTCTTCAGGTCAAGGGTGAAAAGAGCGAGGAGCCGGCTGAAGCCAGCGAATATCTCTATCGGGGTATCGCCAAGCGCGCCTTCGAGCGTCGTTTCCAGCTCGCCGACCATGTCGAGGTCCAGGCTGCTTCGCTGAAGAATGGTTTGCTGCACATCGATCTGCTGCGCAACATTCCGGAAGCCATGAAGCCCCGCCGCATCTCCATTGCGGCCGAACAGGTCGATGCTCCGAAGTCCATCGAGGCTCACATCAACTAATGCGGGCTGACGGTTCTCGATCGTCATATCCGGGCTGACGGACTTGAGCCGTCATGCCCGGGCTGACGGACTTGAGCCGTCATGCCCGGGCTGACGGACTTAGAACGTCATGCCCTTGATCCTCCCAAGATCAAAACGAAGCGGCGCTCCATCGGGGCGCCGCTTTTGTTTTGCCGCTATGTCGAAGGACTCAGGCCGCGTTGGTGGCTTCACCGGACTTTGCGCCCGCCTGTGCCTTTGCAGCCTCGCGCCGTTTGGCGGCATCGGCATATTTCTGGGCAAGCACGGCGCAGGTCATCAGCTGGATCTGATGGAACAGCATGAGCGGCAGCACGATAGCGCCGATACCCTGGCCGGCGAAGATGACGTTGGCCATCGGCACGCCGCTCGCCAGCGACTTCTTCGAGCCGCAGAAAGTGATGGTGATCTCGTCGACCTTCGAGAAACCAAGGGCGCGGCTGCCAAACATGGTGATGCAGATTACCATGGCAAGCAGCACCATGTTGGCGACGATCACGGTGGCGATGTCGATCACCGAGAAGGTGTGCCACAGCCCCTCGACCACGGCCTCGCTGAAGGCCGAATAGACGACCATGAGGATCGAGCCGCGATCGACGGGCATCAGGATCTTCTTCTTCGAGCGGATCCAGTCGCCGATCCATGGCTGTAGCAGCTGGCCGGCGATGAAGGGAGCGAGCAGCTGCAGCATGATCTGCCACAGGACATCCCAAGAAAAGCCACCGCCTTGGCCGCCGACCGAAAACAGGATGCCGACGAGCAGCGGCGTCAGGAACATGCCGAAGATGTTTGAAGCCGACGCGGCGCAGATGGCGGCGGGCACATTGCCGCCGGCGATCGAAGTGAAGGCGATGGAGGATTGCACCGTCGAGGGCAGCACGCTCAGGAACAGCATGCCGGTATAGAGCGATACGGGTAGGATACTGTTCGGGACGATATGGCCCATGGCCAGTACCAGCAGCGGGAAGATGCCGAAGGTCGTCAAAAGGATGACAAGGTGCAGCCGCCAATGCAGCATGCCGGCGATGACGACATCGCGCGACAGGCGCGCGCCGTGCAGGAAGAACAGGAGCCCGATGGCGAAGTTGGTGGCAATGCCGAAATAATGAGCGCTTGCCCCCTGCACCGGAAAGAAGGATGCCGTCAGGACGGTGAGCACCAACAGCATGGTGAAGGTGTCAGGAAGAAAGCGGCGCATCGTGCCTACCCCAATCGCAATTACAAGTCTTGATGATACTCCTTGCAGATAGACCTATCCTGATCCACGATGCAAGGAATAACAGTTATCGTAATATAGGATAAGCGGGATGCTAGACCTTACCCAGTTGCGCAGCTTCGTCGCCGTCGACCAGATGGGTAGCTTCACGTTGGCGGCGGAGCGGCTCGGTCTCGGGCAATCGACCGTCAGCCAGCATATACAGCGGCTGGAGACGGAGATCGGACGCAAATTGCTGGCGCGGGACACACATCGCGTCGTTTTGACCGATGACGGTGAGGTGTTGCTCGGCCATGCGCGCCAGATGCTGTCGATCGAAGGGGAGGTGCGGCAGCTTTTTGCCGGCAACAGCCTGCGCGGCAATCTTCGGCTCGGCGTTTCCGAGGATTTCGTCACCAGCCAGCTCCCCGATGTGCTGGAGGAATTCGTGCGCTCGCATCCGTCCGTCGATCTTGAGCTGACGGTTGCGCTCAGCGGGACGCTCTATGAAATGCAGGACAATGGCGATCTCGATCTGGTGCTTGCCAAGCGGCGGCTCGGTGATGCGAGGGGCAAGCTCGTCTATCGCGAGCCGCTGGTCTGGCTGGCGCGCGATCCGGAGCGCATTCGCCGGCTTGCGGCACCTTTGCCGTTGATTGCCTTTCCCGCGCCCAGCGTCACCCGTGCGGTGGCGCTGGAGGCATTGCGCCGGCAGCAGGTGCCGTGGCGAATCGTCTGTACCTGCGGCAGCCTCAGCGGGCTGACAGCTGCTGCCCGCGCGGGCATGGGCGTTCTCGTCCAGCCGCAGAGCATGGCCCCAGCCGGCCTGAGCGAAATTGCGCCGGGCTGGCTGCCGGCGCTGGAGGATGTCGAATTCGTGCTGGTGCCACGCAAGGGCGCCAGTCAACTCCTGATCAACGCCCTGTCGGAAGACATTCTGACAAAGGTCCGAGGGCCGAGATCAAACTGAGGATGATGCCGCTCGCGGCCTCGCGATAAAGGCAATGCGGATCATGCGGATAGCGCTGGGAGTTTTCTGGAATTTCCTTTGCCGGCTGTCGTTTTCTGCGCGCGCCGCGCCTTGCGACGCCCAAGATTCAGCTCAAAGTCAGCTTCTGCTGCTATCCTAGGTGGCGATGGGTGAACTGCGGGGGAATATCCGTCTCGATGATATATGGTGCCATCTTCATTTCCGGACTTGTAGCCTGCGTCGTGGCGATGACGATGATCGTTCATCATAAGCCCGCGTCCGATCGCGATGATTTATCGAACTTTGCAATGTTCGCCCATCGGAATCAAAACTAACCCTCGTTGTCGCCATTTCAGCGCCGTCCGGCCTAAGCCGGCTCCGGCGCTCTTTTTCATATGTGTCACGCCAAGCAGGCGAGGAAGTTCGCCACATCGGCCTCGGTCGTGGCGAAGCTCGTCACTAGGCGGATCAGGGTTTCATTATTGCCGACGAGATCCGGTTGTGATTCCGGGATCGGCCATTCGTAGAACTTCGCTCCCTTATCCTCGGCTGTCTTGGCGGAGGATTTCGGTATGATCGCGAAAACCTCGTTCGACGCCGTCGGCCAGGCGAGGCGGGCGCCCCGCGCCCTTTCGATGCCGGCGCGCAGACGATCGGCCATGCCATTGGAATGGCGGGCCAGATCGAGCCAGAGGCCATCCTGGAAATAACCGTCGAACTGGGCGGCAATGAAGCGCGATTTGGAGAACAGCTGGGCGGCGCGCTTGCGGATGAAATGCATTTCCTTTGCCTTCTCGGGATCGAAGACGACGATCGCCTCGGCGCACCAGCAGCCGTTCTTGGTGCCGCCGAAGGAAAGGATGTCGATACCGCGCTTCCAGGTCATCTCAGCCGGGCTGGCGCCGAGCGCGACTAGGGCGTTGGCGAAGCGCGCGCCATCCATATGCAGCGGCAGGCGGTCCGCCTTGGCGACGGCGGCGATGGCATCGATCTCGTCGAGCGAATAGACAGTGCCGATCTCCGTTGCCTGGGTGATCGTCACGGCGGCGGCGCGGCCGTGATGGATGGCATCCTGCGGGAAGCGGGCAATTTTCACAGCAAGAGCCTTTGGGTCGATCTTGCCGGACCCACCCTTGACGGTTGCCAGACGCGCGCCGCTGAAAAAGTCCGGCGAACCGCATTCGTCCTCGGCAACATGCGCTTCGCTATGGCAGAAGGTAATACCCCCCGGCTTCTGGACGCTGGCGAGCGACAGGGAGTTGGCGGCGGAGCCGGTGGCAACGAAAAAGACAGCGACCTCGCGCTCGAATATCTCCGAGAACTTTGCCTCGACCTTCTGGTCCAGTTCGCTCAAGCCATAGGCGGTGGCAAAGCCTCCCGACTCTGCAAGCAGACGTTCAGCGATCTTGGAATGGGCGCCGGCCCAATTGTCGGAGGCAAAAAACATGGAGGTGCACCAATTATAAGGAGTGAATTGCGGTGACATAAATAGAGTCCGCCGGACCTTACGCCAATGCAAAAACCTATCAAGCGCATGAACTTGAAGAATGCATCACAGAAATTGATATACGCAATCAACAAATAAAATGATGCGCCGCAGCGAAACTTTATTGCTTGATTTGTGCGGCATTGGCAATCTTCCGTCTTTCGTTGACGAAATTTTGCCGTTTTGCTCTTGCGAAGGCGTCCACTTTCTGGCATAGAGCTGATGAATTAGGACAGGGTTGCTGTCCTATTTTGGCCGCCGAGGCCGAAGATGCGCTAGAGGGTCCTGACGATGTCGGGATTTCGAGCTATAGTTATCCGGAGCATGCCCTTTCAAGCCTTTCAGGCGACGGGCAATGCGGCGGTGGAATAGCAAGGCGCGGAACGCTGACGACGGGCTCCACTTCAGGAGCCGCTGTTCGCGGCCGGATCTTCACAATGCAACAGCGCTGTCGCGCGTCGGCCCTGGTAACGGACCGCGCGGGACGAAGGAGCGCCCGCGACGCGGGCCTTACCGGAGGGAAGACGATGACGAACAGGACGACGTCCACGAGTTTTGACCAGACCGCTGCAGTGAATGCTGCCGCTACGGCCAAAACGTCGAAACGCGCTGTTGGCATCCCGCCGAAGCAGGGCCTCTACGATCCGCGCAACGAGCACGATGCCTGCGGCGTCGGCTTTGTTGCCCACATGAAGGGCCAGAAGTCGCACCAGATCGTGCGCGACGGCCTTTTCATTCTCGAGAACCTGACGCACCGCGGTGCCGTTGGTGCCGATCCGCTGATGGGCGATGGTGCTGGCATTCTCGTACAGATTCCCGACCGCTTCTTCCGCGAGGAGATGGCGAAGCAGGGCGTGATCCTGCCGAAGGCGGGCGAATATGGCGTCGGCCATTTCTTTCTGCCGCGCGACGAGGCGCTGATAGAGCATTTCAAGACTGCCATCACGCAGGTCGTTGCCGAAGAGGGCCAGGTGCTGCTCGGCTTCCGCGACGTGCCTGTCGATAATTCCTCGCTGTCGAAGGCGGCCGATATCGCCGCCACCGAGCCGCATCATGTGCAGGTCTTCATCGGCGCCGGCCGCGATGCCGGCACGAACGAGGAGTTCGAACGCCGCCTTTTCACCCTGCGCAAGGTGATCTCCAACCGCATCTACGCGGAATATGAGGGCGAGGAGAGCAGCTTCTACCCCGTGTCGCTGTCGAGCTCGACCATCGTCTACAAGGGCATGTTCCTCGCCTACCAGGTCGGCGCCTATTATAAGGACTTGTCCGACCCGCGTTTCGAGACGGCGGTTGCCCTGGTGCACCAGCGTTTCTCGACCAACACCTTCCCGTCATGGAAGCTCGCGCATCCCTACCGCATGGTCGCGCATAACGGCGAAATCAACACGCTGCGCGGCAACGTCAACTGGATGGCCGCCCGCCAGGCATCGGTCTCTTCGCCGCTGTTCGGCGAGGATATCTCCAAGCTCTGGCCGATCTCCTATGAGGGGCAATCGGACACGGCCTGTTTCGATAACGCGCTCGAATTCCTCGTGCGCGGTGGCTATTCTCTGGCGCATGCCATGATGATGCTCATCCCCGAGGCATGGGCCGGCAACCAGCTGATGGCGCCGGAACGCAAGGCGTTCTACGAATATCACGCCGCCCTGATGGAGCCGTGGGATGGCCCGGCCGCCGTCGCCTTCACCGATGGCAAACAGATCGGCGCGACGCTCGACCGTAACGGCCTGCGTCCGGCCCGTTATCTCGTCACCAACGACGACCGCATCATCATGGCCTCCGAAGCCGGCGTCCTGCCTGTCGAGGAAGAGAAGATCATCCAGAAGTGGCGCTTGCAGCCGGGCAAGATGTTGCTCATCGACATGGAAAAGGGCCGCATCATCTCCGACGACGAGGTGAAGTCGGAACTGTCAAGCAAGCATCCTTATCGCAACTGGCTGAACCGCACGCAGCTGATCCTCGAAGACCTGAAGCCGGTGGAGCCGCGGGCGCTGCGCCGCGACGTGTCGCTGCTCGACCGCCAGCAGGCCTTCGGCTACACCACGGAAGACACCAAGCTCCTGATGTCGCCGATGGCGACGACCGGGCAGGAGGCCGTCGGCTCCATGGGCACGGATACGCCGATCTCGGCCATGTCCGACAAGCCGAAGCTGCTCTACACCTATTTCAAGCAGAACTTCGCGCAGGTGACGAACCCGCCGATCGACCCGATCCGCGAAGAGCTGGTGATGAGCCTCGTCTCCTTCATCGGCCCGCGCCCGAACCTGCTCGACCATACCGGCATGGCCAACGCCAAGCGCCTGGAAGTGCGCCAGCCGATCCTGACCAATGGCGATCTCGAAAAGATCCGCTCCATCGGTCATACGGAGGATCGCTTCGACACCAAGACGCTCGACTTCACCTATGATGTCGAACGCGGCGCCGAAGGCATGCCCGAAATGCTCGACCGCCTCTGCGAACGCGCGGAAGCGGCCGTTCGCGGCGGCTACAACATCATTGTGCTCTCCGACCGCCAGATTGGTCCGGACCGCATCGCGATCCCGGCGCTGCTGGCGACCGCGGCGGTGCATCACCACCTGATCCGCAAGGGCCTGCGCACCTCGGTCGGCATCGTCGTCGAAACCGGCGAGCCGCGCGAAGTGCATCATTTCTGCCTGCTGGCCGGTTACGGCGCGGAAGCGATCAACCCGTACCTCGCCTTCGACACGTTGCTCGACATGCATCAGCGCGGCGAATTCCCGAAGGAAGTGGACGCGACGGAAGTCGTCTACCGCTACATCAAGGCGGTCGGTAAAGGCATCCTCAAGGTCATGTCGAAGATGGGCATCTCGACCTATCAATCCTATTGCGGCGCGCAGATCTTCGATGCGATCGGCCTGCAGCAGGAGTTGGTCGACCAGTACTTCTTCGGCACGGCGACCATGATCGAGGGCATCGGCCTCGAGACGATCGCCGAGGAAACCGTCTCGCGTCATAAGGCTGCTTTCGGCCGCGATCCGCTGCTGGCAAGCACGCTCGACATCGGCGGCGAATATGCCTACCGCATGCGCGGCGAAAGCCACGCCTGGACGCCGGATGCCGTGGCTGCCCTGCAGCATGCCGTGCGCGGCAACGCCGAGGACCGCTACCGCGAATTCTCCGAAATGGTCAACGAATCGGCGCTCCGGATGAACACCATCCGCGGCCTCTTCAAGATCAAGGGCGCGGAAGCGCTCGGCCGCAAGCCGATCTCGGTTGATGAGGTCGAGCCCGCCGCCGATATCGTGAAGCGCTTCTCGACGGGCGCCATGTCCTTCGGTTCAATCAGCCGCGAGGCACATACGACGCTGGCGATCGCCATGAACCGCATCGGCGGCAAGTCGAACACCGGCGAGGGCGGTGAGGAATCCGACCGCTACATGCCGCTCTTCGACGGCTCGCCGAACCCGGAACGCTCCGCCATCAAGCAGATCGCCTCCGGCCGCTTCGGCGTGACGACCGAATATCTGGTCAATGCCGACGTGCTACAGATCAAGGTCGCACAGGGTGCCAAGCCCGGCGAAGGCGGCCAGTTGCCCGGCCACAAGGTCGATGCGACGGTTGCCAAGACCCGGCATTCGACACCGGGCGTCGGCCTCATTTCGCCGCCGCCGCACCATGACATCTATTCGATCGAAGATCTGGCACAGCTGATCTTCGACTTGAAAAACGTCAACCCGACCTCGGATGTGTCGGTCAAGCTCGTCTCGGAAGTCGGCGTCGGCACGGTTGCCGCCGGCGTCGCCAAGGCCCGCGCCGATCACATCACCGTCTCCGGTTATGACGGCGGCACCGGCGCTTCGCCGCTGACCTCGCTGAAGCATGCAGGTTCGCCTTGGGAAATCGGTCTTGCCGAAACCCAGCAGACGCTTGTCCTGAACGGGTTGCGTTCGCGCATCGCCCTGCAGGTGGATGGCGGCCTCAAGACCGGCCGCGACGTCATCATCGGCGCGCTGCTGGGCGCCGACGAATTCGGCTTTGCCACCGCGCCGCTGATCGCGGCCGGCTGCATCATGATGCGCAAGTGCCACCTCAACACCTGTCCGGTTGGCGTCGCCACCCAGGATCCGGTCCTGCGCAAGCGCTTCAAGGGTACGCCGGAGCATGTCATCAACTACTTCTTCTTCGTGGCTCAGGAAGTGCGCGAGATCCTCGCCTCGCTTGGCGTTGCCAAGCTGGACGATATCATCGGCGCGTCCGAGCTTCTGGAAAAGGACGATATGCTCGCCCACTGGAAGGCCAGGGGCCTCGATTTCAGCCGCATCTTCCACAAGGTCGATGCGCCGAAGGAAGAGACCTACTGGACGACGGTGCAGCAGCATCCGATCCACGACATTCTCGACCGCAAGATGATCGAGAAGGCGGAGCCGGCGCTTTCTTCCAAGACGCCCGTCGCCTTCGAGGTCGACATCAAGAACGTCGACCGTTCCGCCGGTGCCATGCTGTCGGGTGCGGTTGCCAAGCGCTACGGTCATCGCGGCCTGAAGGACGACACGATCAATGTCACTTTGAAGGGGACCGCCGGTCAGTCCTTCGGTGCGTTCTTGGCGCGCGGCGTGACCTTCAACCTCGTCGGCGACGGCAACGACTATGTCGGCAAAAGCCTTTCGGGCGGCCGCATCATCATCCGCCCGCCGGAGAACTCGAAGATCGTTGCTGAAAACTCGATCATCGTCGGCAACACCGTGCTCTACGGTGCGACCGAGGGCGAGTGCTACTTCCGCGGTGTCGCGGGAGAACGCTTCGCGGTCAGAAACTCCGGCGCGATCGCCGTCGTTGAAGGCGTGGGCGACCATGGCTGCGAATACATGACCGGCGGTGTCGTCGTCGTGCTCGGCGAGACCGGGCGCAACTTTGCAGCCGGCATGTCGGGCGGTGTCGCCTATGTGCTCGACGAGAAGGGCGATTTCGCCCGTCGCTGCAACATGGCCATGGTCGAACTGGAACCGGTTCCCGAAGAGGACGAACTCCTGGAGAAGCTGCATCATCATGGCGGCGACATCATGCACAAGGGACGCGTCGACGTCTCCGATGACATGACGCGCCATGATGAAGAGCGTCTCTTCCAGCTGATTTCGAACCACGTCCATTATACGGGCTCGACGCGGGCCAAGGAGATCCTCGATCACTGGGCCGACTACCGCCCGAAATTCCGTAAGGTCATGCCGGTCGAATACCGTCGCGCCCTTGAGGAAATGGAGCGCAGCCGGATGAGCGTGGCGGCGGAGTAATCCGCCCCGGCTCAAAAGCCAGTCGAGGGTTTCGCCTCGCATTGCGGTCGCCACTATGGCGATCGCGACGGTCGAACAGCGGAATCGGAATTGAATTAAAGTGCCGGACAGGGAAACCGAGATGACCCTCAGGCACGGGAGCCACAAGCTCCTCTTTTAGAGTGAGGAAACGAAAGCATGGGCAAGGTAACAGGCTTCTTGGAAATCGACCGGCAGGTGGCGAAGTATCAGCCGGCGTCGGATCGCATCCGGCATTTCCGTGAATTCACGATCCCCATGTCGGACCCGGAAGTGCAGAAACAGGCAGCGCGCTGCATGGACTGTGGCATTCCCTATTGCCACGGCCCGACCGGCTGCCCGGTGCACAACCAGATCCCCGATTGGAACGACCTCGTCTACAACAACAATTGGGAAGAGGCGATCCGCAACCTGCATTCGACCAACAACTTCCCGGAATTCACCGGCCGGGTATGTCCCGCACCCTGCGAGGAAGCCTGCACGCTGAACCTGGAAGATGCCCCGGTCGCCATCAAGACGGTAGAACAGGCGATTGCCGACAAGGCCTATGAGCTCGGCTTCATCCGGCCGCAGCCGGCAACCGTGCATACGGGCAAGAAGGTCGCGATTATCGGCTCCGGCCCTGCCGGCATGGCTGCCGCTCAGCAGCTTGGCCGCGCAGGTCACGACGTCCACGTCTACGAGCGCGAAAGCAAGCCGGGCGGCCTACTGCGCTATGGTATCCCGGACTTCAAGATGGAGAAGAACTTCATCGATCGCCGCGTCGAGCAGATGAAGGGCGAAGGCGTCACCTTCCATTGCGGCGTCAATGTCGGCGTCGACGTCAAGGTCGAGCAGCTTCTGGCCGACCATGATGCCGTGCTCTATTGCGGTGGCTCGGAAACCCCGCGCGAAGCCGGCATTCCCGGCACGACACTTGCCGGCGTCCATGACGCCATGCCCTATCTCGTGCAGCAGAACCGCCGCGTCGGCCGCGAAAACATCGACAGCGTCGGCTGGCCCGGCGATCCGATCCTTGCCGGCGGCAAGCATATCGTCGTCGTCGGCGGCGGGGATACGGCATCGGACTGCGTCGGCACGGCATTCCGCCAGGGTGCGGTGAAGGTGACCCAGCTCGACATTCGTCCGCAGCCGCCGGAAAAGGAAGACAAGCTCGCCGTATGGCCGTTCTGGGCGACGAAGATGCGCACCTCTTCCTCTCAGGCAGAAGGCGCCGTTCGTGAATTCCAGGTCGCGACGCTTGAGTTCATCGGCGAAGATGGCGTTCTGACGGGCGTGAAGTGCTGCGAAGTCGATGAGCGCCGCAAGCCGATCGCCGGCACGGAATTCGTCATCCGCGCCGACCTCGCCTTCATCGCCATCGGCTTCCGCGGCCCGTTCACAGACAGCGTGCTCAAGGAACTCGACGGCAAGCTGACGCTGAACACGGATCGCCGTGGTTCGACCAACGTCGTTGCCAACGACAAGGACTACAAGACCTCGATCGACAAGTTCTGGACGGCCGGCGACATTCGCCGCGGCCAGTCGCTGGTGGTCTGGGCCATCCGCGAGGGCCGCCAGGCCGCCCGCGCCATCGACGAGGCCCTGATGGGCTCGACGGTTCTGCCGCAGTAAACATTGCTGCCGTTTTTGTGTGGCTGTCAAAAGGCCGGGTTCACGACGAACCCGGCCTTCTTTGTTTTCATCGGCTTGCGGCGATGTTCCAGTTGTAGATGCAGCGATCGAGACCGATGGCGATTTCCAGCACTGCGACGTCGTGCTCTATCGCCGGCCCCTTCTTCGGTTGACTGCGATAGCGCTGGGGAAAGTCCGTGCGTCTCGAAATCGAGCAGACCTCCATCCATTTGTCGCCGTTATCGACCTCGATATCCATCGTGATCTCCGAATAGGCCGGAAGGCGGTCGGATGGCACGATTCTTGTCGGCAAATGGATCATTGAAGCGATCATGCGGCGAATCGGTTCCAAGGAGGCGGCATGGTAATCATTGCCGCTATCGGCGGTAAACGCGCATTGGAATTCAAGCTGCCAAAATTCCTTGAGGCGCACATGCTTGCTCGGCTGGTCCTGTTCGCGGCGGTAGGATTTCCCCGCCTGCCAGACGCACAAAGGCAGCCGTGTTCTGGAATGGTTTCCGAGAAGATGCTGCATGTAGACATAGGTCGACGGCGTCGTTTCGGGCCGAAGCACAAGTTCGGCCTCGGTGTTCGATATCTGCTCCTGCACCCATATGTCCGAATTGGAATAGGCATCCGAGACGAGGCTTCGAGGCATCAGGGTCGGAGCCTCGACCCTGCGGATATCCCAGGCAGGGTTTGCGGACCGCAGAAAGCTTGCGACTTCATCGGAAAAGAACCGGACGAGGTCGTCGCGCAGCTTGATGTCCCGCTCTTCCCAATGAACGAGCGAATTGACGTTATAGATATTGAGCACGTGCCATTCTCCATGGGCAACGTTGATGTCTTGAGGTGAGGGCTTTACGTCCAGCAGTCGCCGGACACGCCAATCGCTCCGGCTGTCACGACTGGACGCGGAGACCTCGGCCGGAGAAGGCGCGCAAAACCACAGCCTGCGGGCAGGTGCGGTTACGATCGATATGATCTGCGCTGTTTGTGCTCATGCGGTTCTTCTATTGGCGGGCTGCGAGCTTGTCAAACCGTTCCAGGCACCTATCGCGCCACCGATCCCGGCAACCGGTAGTCGTCCACGCGGCCGGCGGGCGCGGGGTCCATTCGGCCCTTGTCGACAAGCAGGTCGCGTGGCGAGGGCGTCGTCACGGCGGGAGCGGGCGCGCTGCCCAGTAGCTGCGAGCCGCCGTCGAGATCGGGATCGGAGAGACTTATCGGCTGCGTGCGGGTTATTTTTTCCATTTCCGTTGCGGGCAGGTTGGCCTGCTGCGCCGGCAGCGGATTGCCGGTGTCGAGGCGGGTGATGTCGGGGCTTGCCTGATCTCCCAATATTCGGCGCGCCGGCTTTTCGACATAGAAGGCGACCTTGCGCTTGCCGGCCACCGTCAGGTTGACGCCATCGGCCGTCCTCAATCGGACCTGCTGGCCGTTTATATCGGAGCCGGTGACGATGAATTCGCCGTTCTGGTCGGTAAATCCGTCCCATATGTCGATGAATTCGCCGCCGACGCTAGTCGTCTGGCTCTGATAGATCTGATTGAGCTTGACCGCACCGGCGCTCAACTGATCCGAACCGAAGGAAGGCAGCCCCACCCAGAGCAGCGGGATATGGCGGCTCGTCACCAGCTTGGCGAATTGCTGCACGCGCTCTTCATAGGCGAGGAACCACGGGTCGGTGCCGTATTTCTCGTTGAGTCCGTCGCCGATCATCTGCTGGCGGTCGTTGGCG
Source organism: Rhizobium sp. KNZ2-6A (assembly GCF_056755475.1). Classification (NCBI taxonomy): domain Bacteria; kingdom Pseudomonadati; phylum Pseudomonadota; class Alphaproteobacteria; order Hyphomicrobiales; family Rhizobiaceae; genus Rhizobium; species Rhizobium sp. KNZ2-6A. The sequence goes on from NZ_JBNDIC010000001.1 coordinate 103,067, forward strand.
CCGATCATGACGACGACCATGGCCGGCTTCAGCTGATCGATCATCCCGGGCAGTTGCTGCGGCCAGTTGTAATAATCCTGCCTGATAAGACCGGAAGCGACGTTGCCGCGCGCCTGGATGACGACGCCGGGGGAGGTCGAGAACGCATCCTCCAGTCCGGCCGCCAGGCCGCTCGCCAGGAAGTCGCCGACAACGAGGATGGTCTTGGCATCAGTAAGCTTTTCCGCCGGCGCCGGCGTTTCCGACTGCACGACCGCCTGGCGGGGTGGCGGGGTCGGCCGCTTGCGTGGCTGGGCCTTTCGCCGTGGCGGCGGCTGCTCGGCGGACTGGTCGGGATAGTCGGGCTCGCGGGTGCCGAACAGCATATCGAGCAGGTTTCTGCGCGGCCGCTCCTGCGCTTCGGCTGCGCTCCACAGGCAGCCGAGCATGATGACGGCGGCAAGAAATGCCGTAAGGACAATCCTTATCATTGCCATGGTCGCGCGGGCAGGTGGTTTTATCATAGCTACTTTTCCGCTCACGCCCCGCGATCGCGTGAGGACAATTTTCCCGTCCAGCGATCCCGGGTTCGTTCTATGCTACCTACTTGCGCAATGCCTTCAGCAGGCCCATCGAGGGCTCGCCATCCGCATCCATGCCCATGCGTTGCTGAAGGGCTGATATCGCAGCCTTGGAGCCCGATCCGAAATTGCCGTCGACGACGCCGTCATAATAGCCGAGCTCCTTCAGGCGCGTCTGCAGCTCGAATTTCTGCTTAACGTCGAGTGTGCCGCTCGGGCGCGGCCAGGATTGCTGCATGCCGCCATAGCCGGCGATCTGATCCGCAAGCAGGCCGACGGCCAGTGCATAGCTGTCGGAGGCATTGTAGCGCTTGACGGTGAAGAAGTTGCCGGTCATCAGGAAGCCGGGGCCGTCCGGGCCGCCCGGCATCTTCAGCTGGGCGCGGTCCGAGGTCTGGCGGAAGCCCTTGCCGTTCGGACGGACGAAGCCGAGCGCTGCCCATTGAGCGACGGTGTGGGTCTTGCCAGCCTGTGCGCCGCCGCCGGGCGGAACCACGACTTCATAACCCCATGTGCGCCCGGTATCCCAACCATTCTTAGCAAGAAGATTGGCCGTGGTCGCCAAGGCGTCCGGAATGGAGTTCCAGATGTCCGGATGGCCGCTGTTATCGGCATCCACGGCATAGAGCAGGTAGCTGGTCGGAATGAATTGCGTGTGACCCATGGCGCCGGCCCAGGAGCCGTTCAGCTCCTTGCGCGAGATATCGCCCTTCTGCAGGATCTTCAGCGCGGCGACCAGCTGCTTCTTGGCATAATTGGCCCGCTTCGGGTCGGCGTAGGCGAGCGTCGCGAGCGCGCGGGGCACATAATGCAGCCGGTCGTTCTTCGCCAGCACGGCGCCGTAGTTCGATTCCATCGACCAGATCGCCAGGATGATGTTCCTGTCGACGCCGAAGCGCTGCTCGAGCACGCGCAGTGTGGATGCATATTTGACCGCCATCTTCCGGCCAATATCCACGGTATAGGGATTGACACGGGAGTCGAGGTAGTCCCAGATCTGGGACTTGAACTCCGGTTGATACTGCGCTTTTTCGAGGACCGTGGGGTCGGGGTCCGTCACGCCGGCAAATGCATCGCGATAGGTCGATTGTGTAATGCCGCTCTTTGCAGCGGTAGCGTAGAAGCCCGCGATCCATTTCTGGAACCCAGGGTCAGCATTGGCGTTAACGGGGAAGAATCCCGCAAAGGCGCCGAGCGCGAGCGCCAGAGCAAGACCACGAAGGGAGTTTTTGCGGTTTAAGGTCATCTACAGCCTGGTCCATCAATCGTTGGATTTCGGTGCGGCGAAGCAAACAGCATTCGCCCAAGCGTGACACTAAAGGAACGAAGTCAACAAATTCTTTACCATGGAAGTGAGGGTCAGTCATTATTTGCAAAACAGTAGCAAATTTAATCTACTGACGTTTCGAATGGCTTGGCGCCAGCGTTTTAATGCCCAGGAGGTATGAGTGGGACAGCATAAGAAGGTGCGTAAGGCAGTATTTCCGGTTGCCGGACTAGGGACGCGGTTCCTGCCGGCGACCAAGGCAGTGCCGAAGGAAATGCTGACTGTCGTGGACAAGCCGGTGATCCAGTATGTCGTCGACGAGGCGATGGAAGCTGGTATCGAGCATTTCGTCTTCGTGACGGGCCGCAGCAAGCACGTCATCGAAGATTATTTCGACATCCAGTTCGAGCTCGAGCAGACGCTGCGCCAGCGCAACAAGAATGCCGAACTGTCGCTGCTGAACGGCCTGCTGCCGAAGGCGGGTACGGCGAGCTTCACGCGCCAGCAGGAACCGCTCGGCCTCGGCCACGCCGTCTGGTGCGCCCGTGAGATCGTCGGCGACGAGCCCTTTGCGCTTTTGCTGCCCGACATGGTCATGCGCGCCGAAAAGGGCTGCATGAAGGGCATGATCGAGCTTTACGAGCACAGCGGCGGCAACGTCATCGCCGTCGAGGAATGCGCGCCGGACCAGACCCATAAATACGGTATCGTCGGTGTCGGCGAGACGATCGGCAACGGTTTCCGCATCACCGAAATGGTCGAAAAGCCTGCCAAGGGCACGGCTCCGTCCAACTTCTTCATCAACGGCCGCTACATCCTGCAGCCGGAAATTTTCCGTATCCTTGAAAGCCAGGAACGCGGCGCCGGCAACGAGATCCAGCTGACCGATGGCATGCTGAAGCTTGCGCAGACGCAGGATTTCGCCGGCTATCACTTTCAAGGCCAGACCTTCGACTGTGGCGCAAAGGATGGCTTCATCCTCGCCAACGTCGCTTTCTCGCTGGCGCGCGCGGATATCCGCCCGACCATCGAAAATGAGCTGAAGGCGCTGATCGCAGCCCTGAAATAGGCGCTTACGATCTTCGCAGGTAAAACATCGAGGCCCGGTCATGCCGGGCCTCATTTCATTTGCGCTGATAAAATTTCATCAGCGCTTCACCGTCAGGCCGACGCCGGCCTGAAGCTGGTGCGTATCGTCACCGGCCTTTCTGGTGGTCAGCTGATAGCCGATATTGCTGGTCAGATCGAGGTAGCGGTTGATCCCCCAGGTCAGGCCGAAAGCCGTGTCGTATTCGGTTTCGTCGGAGGCGCCGCCGTTGGAAGGATAGTCGCGCCAGATCGTTCCGCCCGTCACTTTGGCGGTCAGGTCGTCGCGCAACTGATGGCTTACGGTGCTCGTGAGCTGGTAGGCGGTATAGCCGCTGAGGCCGGCCGTGGTGGAGGGCTGGACCGTGGTCGAAAGGCCGATGCTGACATCCGTGCCGCGCTGCGGCGACCAGGCGAGATTGCCGTCGATCGTCGGCGAGTCCACAGACGCCAGGCGCGAATCGTCGAATTGCGTATGCTGATAGCCGAAACCGAGCTCGCCCTTGAACTTTTCGCCAAGGTCGAATTCGACGCCGCCCTTGCCGCCATAGCTCTGGTTCGACCGGGCATAGCCGTTGCTGTCGCGCGTCTGGTCGTAGAAGGCTCGGCCGAGATTGACTTCCACGAAGGGAATGATGGCCGGCGAGAGCTCGTAGCCGATGCGTCCGCGCCAGGTGCCGGCCGTCTGGTCGCGGTCGCTGAGCGTGACCTTGGTTCCGTCGGAAAGCACGGCATCGGAATAGACCGTGCGCGTCAGCGCCAGTGCCGTTGTGCCGCGCAGCAGGCCGAAGTCGCGTTCCAGCGAAAGCCCGGTCGTGAACTGGTTGACGGCCGATTGCTTCGAGGCGCCGGCAATCGCGTTCGGGTCGCTCGTATCCTCGCGGTAGAACTGATAGCCGGCGGTGACGTGCGCGGTGGTATCGGCGGGAAGATCAAGCCGCAGGTCGGCGTTGAGATTGATGGTTGGTTTTTCTTCGCTCGTGCCGCTGAGGTTCTTTTGCCAAACGCCTTCGCCGGTAACGGTCAGGGCATGACGGTCCCAATCCGAGGTCAAGGTGCTGCGCAGATCCGTCTGCAGGAAAGTGCGGTTGTCCTCGGTGGAGCCGGTGCGATCCCGCTCGACATTGATCGACTGGTTGACGGAAGGGCGCAGGGTGAAAGTGCCAAGCGGTAAGCCCTGGACTTCGCCGCGATCCGGATATTGCCGCGCCTTCAATCCGTCGACGGTCTGCTCCGGCAGGTTGACGCGGCGCAGGTCGTTATCGAGCGTGGAGCCCGTGGTCGTGGGATCGACGCCGTCAAGGCGGAGGCGCATGTTCGGCGAGCCGCTATCCGACGAACTGGTGGATGCCGGGTTCGTTGGCTGGGCTGCTTGCGTACCGCCTGCGGAGGCGGTCGCCGGATCGGTTGGGGATGCCAATGTCGATGCAGGTAAACTGTCGTCGAGGTTCTGGCCGGGCGAGAGAGATTGCGCGTTGACCGACACCGGCGCGGCGAATGCGATACCCCAGCCGAGCACGGCGGAGATCGCCCATGCCGTCAGCCGGAGGGCACCATGACCCGCCTTATCCTTGCCGATGTTCATTTTATTTATGTCTGACCCTGCTGGAAATGTCTTAAAATTCTTACCCAAGTGTAAAGCCGCGTGGTTAACGCTTGGTTGCCAAAGGACTACGCATGGATGTGGATCGGCAATATTATCGATATGGCATGGCCGGCCGGCGCTATGGCCATAAGTCGATCTTCTGTGGACAGATTTGGAGAAAAGCGTTAGGCCTCGCTCATGAATAAGAGAGCTGTAAGACTCATCGAGAACGGTGCGATCGAATCCGCAATGCGAACGATCGAGACCGAGAGGCGGGGCATGGAGGCGCTGGAACGCGCTCTGACCAACGGTCTGGCCGAGCCCTTCAGCCGCGCGGTGGAGATCATCGGCGACATCAGCGGCCGCGTCGTCATCACCGGCGTCGGCAAGAGCGGCCATATCGGCAACAAGCTCGCCGCCAGCCTGGCCTCCACCGGGACCCCGGCTTTCTTCGTGCATCCCGTCGAAGCCAATCATGGCGATCTCGGCATGATCACGCAGGATGACGTCATCATCGCGATATCCTGGGGCGGTGAAAGCGCGGAGCTGCGCGGCATCATCAGCTATTCTCGCCGCTTCTCGATCCCGATGATCGCCATTACATCAGGCGAGACTTCCACCCTTGCACGCGAGTCGGATGTGGTTCTGCTGCTGCCGAAGGAGCAGGAGGCTTGCCCGCACGGGCTGGCGCCGACGACGTCGACGCTGCTGCAGCTTGCCATCGGCGATGCGCTGACCGTGGCGCTGCTGGAGGCGAGGGGCTTTACGGCCGAGGATTTCCGCACCTTCCATCCAGGCGGCAAGTTGGGTGCCAGCCTCTCGCATGTCGCAGATATCATGCACAAGGGGGATCGTGTGCCCCTGGTCAAGCTCGGCACCGGCATGCCGGAAGCGGCGATGACCCTCTCGCGAATGCGTTTCGGCTGCGTCGGCGTGATCGATGACGACGGTTGCCTCTGCGGCATCGTCACCGATGGCGATATCGCCCGCAATCTCGGCACCAGTCTCGCCGAGATGCGCGTGGATGAGGTGATGACCCCCAATCCGAAGACGGTGAAGGAAACGACGCTGGCGACGAGCGCCATGGCCGTGCTCAATCGCCACAATATCTCGGCGCTTATCGTCGTCGATGATGCAGCCCGGCCGATCGGCGTCGTGCATTTCCACGATCTGCTGCGGATCGGCGTAGCCTGATCAGACGGGTTCGACCGTAAGCTCGCGGCCGTTGCTGGCGACGACCTTGACGCGCGTGCCGATCGGCAAGTCCGGCCCGCTGACCGTCCAATAAGTATCGTTCAGGCGAATGCGCCCCCGGCCTTCGGTGATCGGCTGATCCAGCGTTGCCGTTCGTCCGACCAGGCTAGCGCCGCGCTGGTTCAGGAACGGCTCGTCCGTAACCTGGTTGTTGTTATAGAGATAACGGCGCCCAATCAGGGTGACGACCACCGCCGTGGCGGCGAAAACGAGCCCTTGCACCTGCCAGACCCAGAAGGCGCTGTCCCAAAAAAGCAGCGACAAAGCGCCGACGATGACGCCGGCAAGCCCGATCCACACCAGGAAGAAGCCCGGGAGGATCAACTCGGCGGCAAGCAGCACCAATCCGAACAGCCACCAGCTCCAGGGGCCGAGTTCCACGACAAGATTGTCGAACATCTCAGCTCTCCCGAGGCGGCAGCGGATTGACGGAAGGTGTGGTGCGAGCCGTGCCCGACCGGGGCCGGGAGGGTTGCGGCGCGCCATTGCCGTCGCCATTGTCGCCGAAGACTTCGCGGGCGATGGCGCCGATGCCCCCGAGCGAGCCGATGATGGAGCTGGCCTCCATCGGCATCAGCACGATCTTCGAATTGCCGGCGGAGCCGATCGCGGTCAAAGCTTCGGTGTATTTCTGCGCGATGAAGTAGTTGATCGCCTGTACATTGCCCTCGGCGATGGCTTCGGACACCACACGGGTTGCCTTCGCTTCGGCCTCGGCGAGACGCTCGCGCGCTTCGGCATTGCGGAACGCCGCCTCGCGCTGGCCTTCCGCCTGCAGCACGGCTGCCTGCTTGGCGCCCTCGGCGCGCAGGATCTGGGCGTTGCGCAGACCCTCCGCCTCCAGAACCTGCGCGCGCTTCTCACGCTCCGCCTTCATCTGCCGCGCCATGGCATCCACAAGATCCTTCGGCGGCTGGATGTCCTTGATCTCGATGCGCGTCATCTTGATGCCCCAGGGTTCGGCCGCCTCATCGACCACGCGCAGTAGCCGCTCGTTGATGGCATCGCGGTTCGACAGCAATTCATCGAGATCCATCGATCCCATGACAGAGCGGATGTTGGTCTTGGTGAGATTGAGGATCGCGTTTTCGAGATTGGTGATCTGATAGGCGGCCTGCGCTGCGTTCAACACCTGAAAGAAGGCGACCGCATCGGTCGAGATGCTGGCATTGTCCTTGGTGATGACTTCCTGTGTCGGCACGGCCAGCACCTGTTCCATCACGTTCATGCGTGCGCCAATCGTTTCGATGAAGGGCACGATCAGGTTGAGCCCCGGCTCCAGCGTGCGGGTATAGCGGCCGAAGCGCTGGACCGTGTATCGATATCCCTGCGGTACGGTCTTGATCCCTGCGAACAGCACCAGGATGACCAGGACGATCAGGGCAATCACCACGATGCTGAAACCACCGACTACCATCGAATTCCTCCATGGACGCCCCGCCTGCAGCGAACCGCGTCGCGTCAATCGCTGCCGTTCTGCCTCCCATTGCTCGCCCGAGCATAGGAGGCGGCAGCTCAATCAAATGTGGTGGGTTAGCATGTTCTCGACAAGTGAGGAATGGGCGTCGAAGGGGAAGGCGCTTGCAGGCTCCAATCAATCAATTGCGACCGGGTCTTGCTTCCGGCGGTTGATCTTCATACTTTATTGTAAGAATTTTCGGCTCCGCTGCTATGCAGCCTTTCGAGCCAAACCATCGCGTATCATCAGGGTGGAGCTATGAATATCGATAGGACCTTGCGGTCGGTCGTGGCCGTGCACGCCTCAATTCCGGAAGATGCCTTCACAGCGGCAACGCTCGGCACCCGCAGGGAAGGCAGCGGCGTGGTCATCCGGGGCAACGGGCTCGTCTTGACCATCGGCTACCTGATCACGGAAGCCGACAATGTCTGGTTGACGACCAATAGCGGACGCGTCGTGCCTGGCCATGCCTTGGCTTACGATCAGGAAACCGGGTTCGGCCTGGTGCAGGCACTCGGCCCGCTCGACGTGCCCGCCCTGGAGTTCGGCGACGCGGACAAGGCCGAGATCGGCGATGCAGTCGTCGTTGCCGACGGGATCGGCCAATTCGTCGAGGCGAAGATCGTCGCAAAGCAGGAGTTTGCCGGTTATTGGGAATATCTGGTCGATGAGGCGATCTTCGTTGCGCCGGCGCATCCCTCATGGGGCGGCGCGGCTCTTCTCGACGAAGATGGCAAGCTTCTCGGCGTCGGCTCGCTGCATTTGCAGATGGCAACCCAGAACGGCGATAGCGCCGACATCAACATGGTCGTGCCGATCAACCTGCTATTGCCGATCCTGGAGGATCTCATCAAGCGTGGCCGGGTCAACAAGCCGCCACGCCCCTGGCTCGGCGCTTTTTCGGCCGAAAGCAATGGCGAGGTCGTTGTCATGAGCGTCACCGAGGGCGGCCCGGCGGCCAAGGCGGGCTTGCGCCGGGGCGACGTCATTTCGGAGATCCGCGACGGAGAAGTCGACGGGCTCGCGGACTTCTACCGCAAGGTATGGGAGAGCGGGCCGGCCGGCGCCGAGATCCCCATGCGAGTGCTGCGCGATGGCCGCGAGGCCTGGCTGCGTGTGAAGTCGGCCGATCGCGGCAGCTTCCTCAAGAAGCCGCAGCTGCAATAGGCTTCGAGCGGTTCGGTTTTTCACGGAATCTCTGAACCGCTCTATCTCTTTGTTTTACGCAGTTCCGGCGGGCTTTTACACCCAGCCGAGCAGCTCCCGCCGCACGACCTTTTCCAGCACCTTCATGCCGTCTTCGCTGTCGTTGAGACAGGGAATATGGGTGAATTTCTCGCCGCCATTGTGATGGAAGGATTCGGCTGCCTGTTCGGCGATTTCCTCCAGCGTCTCCAGGCAGTCGGAGACGAAGCCTGGATTGAGAACGGCGATGCGCTTGGTGCCGCCTTTGGCAAGCTCTTCCACCATCTTGTCGGTATAGGGCTGCAGCCATTCCTCCGGGCCGAAGCGTGACTGGAAGGTGACCATGAACTGATCTTCGGAGAGCCCGAGCCTTTCACGCAGCAGGCGGCCGGTCTTCTGACAGAAGCAATAATAGGGATCGCCCAATTTGAAATAGGACATGGGGATGCCGTGGAAGGATGCGATGATCTTTTCAGGCTTCCAGTCCAGCGTCGCAAGGTGTCGGGTCACGGAATTGGCGAGCGCTTCGATATAGGTCTCGTCATCGTGATATTGCGGGACGGTTCGGATTGCTGGCTGCCAGCGCATCGTCGCCAGTTTCTCGAACGCCTTATCATTGACGGTTGCCGTGGTTGCCGCCGCATATTGCGGATACAGCGGAAAGAGCACGATGCGTTCGCAACCTTCATCCTTCAGTGCCTGAATGCGATCGTCGATAGAGGGCTGACCGTAACGCATGGCCCAGTCGACCTTGACGTTGGGTAGGTCGCGCAGGCGCTCGGCCATCATCTCGGATTGGTTGCGCGTGTAGGTGCGCAGGTAGCTCTCGTTCCTTTCCTTGTTCCAGATCGTCTCATAGGCTTTGCCGACCTTCCGCGGCCGGGTGTTGAGCACGATGCCGAACAGAATCGGATACCATTTCCAGCGGGACCATTCGATGACGCGGCGGTCCGTCAGGAATTCACGCAGATAGCGCCGCATCGAGGAATAGTCGGTGCCGTCGGGTGTTCCGAGATTGATGAGCAGCACACCGACCTTACCGTATTTCGCGCTTGGGTGATTGGGCGGAAACGCGGCGAGGTCTGCTGTCATCGATTGGATTCCTTTCAAGATATGAAGCACTTCACATAAGAACAAAAGCCGGCCCGGGAAAGCCCGGACCGGCTCTCTCATGCGAGACAAATCGTCCTTACTTGGACGGGATCTTCAATTTTTCGCCGACCGGGAGATGATGCGGCTTGATATTGTAGTTGGCGGCCAAAAGCTTGTGCCATTGGCCGGCATTGCCATAATAGGTCTTGGCAAGATCCCAGAGCGTATCGCCGGCGACGATGACATGCGTCGTCGGTGTCTTCGGCGGCTCGCTGGCCGTAGCTGCCGGCGCGGTTGTCTCCGGCGTTGTTGCCGCGGGAGCACTCGTCGCGGGTGCCGACGTTGCCGGAGTTTCGGCCGTGGGCGCTGCCGTGGCAGGCGTCGACGCGGCCGGGTCCGATTTTGGCGGAGCGGATGGCGTTGCGGTCGGATTTGCCGGCATGGTCGTGCTGGGTGTGGTGACGGTCGGAGCCGAAGAGGCGGGTGGCGTCGCCGTGGAAGAAGCTGCGCCGCCATCGGTGGCCGGTGCCGGCTTCTGCTCGGGCGCGGCCTGCTGCGTCGTATCGGCGGGTTTTGCCGGCTCGGGCTGCGCAGTCGCCGCGACGGTGCCGACTTGGCTTATGCGGCCGTCCGTATAGGGCTTATAGGGGTTGTGTGCGCCGAGATAATCGGAGACCACCGATTCCAGATTGGGGCCGAAATCATAGGCATTCTTGCCGTCCTTGGCGAAAACCGCATAGCCGTCGCCGCCGGCGCGCATGTAATTGTTGCTGACGATGCCATAGGTTTTTTCGGGATCGATCGGCTTGAATTCGGTGCCTTCCTGCACTTCGACGGATACGAGACGGCTACCGGCCGGCTTGGTCTTGTCGAAGCTGTATTTGAGGCCGGCAACCTGCGGGAAGCGGCCGGCGCCTTCATCGATCTGGCTGAGGCCGTTTTCCAGCGCCGCCTTTACCTCCGCGCCGGTCAGCTGGAAGGTCGCGACCGTGTTCTGGAAGGGCAGCACGGTCAGGACGTCGCCCATGCTGACATCGCCGGCGCCGATGGAGGCGCGCAGGCCCCCGCCGTTCTGGATGGCGATGGAAATGCCTTGCGTCTTGGTGCGGTCGAGCATCGCATCGGTGACGAGATTGCCCATCGAGCATTCCTGAACACGGCAGACTTCACGCGTGCCTTCGATCGGCGCCTGCGAGCTGCCGATGACCTTCTTGCGCAACTCCTCGATCGGCTTGGCCATTTCCTGCACGCGCGCGGCGATCGCCGGATCGGGCTTGATGGAGGCATCGAGAAGGATTGGGTCACCCTTGGCATCCTTGACGATGCCGTTGTCGTCGAAGGTGACGACGAGATCGCCGAGGTACTTGCCATAGGAGGCGGCCTGGACGACAGGCACCTTATAGCCTGCCGGATTGTCGACCATGGTCGGATAGGGGCCGGCCGCCTTCGGGTCGGTATTCGACAAAAGCGTATGCGAGTGGCCGCCGACGACGATGCTGACGCCAGCGATCTTGGCGATCTTCTCGACATCGCGGGGATAGCCGACATGGGTGAGAGCGATGATCTTGTTGATGCCCTGCGACTTCAGCGCATCCACCTCGGCGCTGATGGCGGCGGCATCGTCGGTGATCTTCACATGCGGACCGGGCGAGGCCAGCTCTGGCGTTTCGGTCGTCACGGCGCCGACGATGCCGATCTTCTGGCCGCCGACATCGAGCACGATGGATTTCTTGATACGCTGGCCGAGCTTCGACTGATCGTCGACCACCAGATTGGCAGTCACGACCGGGAACTGTGCCTTATCGAGGAAGGCTGCAAGCGGGCCTTCGCCATCATCGAACTCGTGATTGCCGACCGTCATGGCGTCGATCTTCACGCTATTGAGGAATTCGACTTCGGCCGCACCCTTGTAAGTGGTGTAGAACAGCGAGCCCTGGAAATTGTCGCCGGCGTCGAGAACCAGCACATTCTGGCCGGCAAGTGCGGCGCGCCGCTGATCGATGATGGTCTTCAGCCGCGCTGCGCCGCCGAAGCATTCGTTCTTGGCTTCCTCGGCTGCGGTGCAGGTCGCATCGAACTTGTTGATCGATTCCACGCGCGAATGGAAATCATTGAAATGCAGGATGTTGAGCTGATAGTCCGCGAAGGCGGCGCTGGTGCTGAGCGCCAGCAGCGTGGCGGCCAAAAGGCCCACTCCGAAGGGCTGCTTCATCTGTGTCTCCTGTTGGTCATTGCAATCCGGCCCGCCTGTGCCTCACGGCGGCCCCCCGCCCCGATGTTTTCATCACGGACAAGCGAGTGCAAGCAAAAGCTGTTGGCTTCATTAGGATTTTTGCAAGCGGCGAGATGGGCCGACGGATCAGGCGCATGCCTCTGCGGAGGAGAGGCCGTAGGATTCCCGCAATGCCGCAGCGGCATTCCAGCCGACGGCGCAGAAGACGAGCAGGCAGCAAAGGGAAGCTGCAAGATGAAAGCGCAGTTTCCTCTTCCGGTAGAGGACGATCGCGCCGGCGCCATAGATCAGCAAGGCCGGCAAGGCGAAGGTGAGGACGCTGATCGGCCCGTCGCAATCGAGCGCCTCGATACCCTGAGCCCGATAGGTGTTGACGGGAAGAACCGTCGCCAGGAGGGCGACGGGGAAGGCTGCGATAAGAGCCAGATAGAGGACCAGCAGCATGCCGCGCATGATGCCTTATCCCTCCAGTGGACTCATGTCAGCCCTGGCGATTGAGCGAGAAATGCCCGCCGGTTTCGGAGGTGCAATTGAGCTGGCCTGGATTGGCCAGGAAGCAATTCACCTTCGACGATGTGCGCTTGATGTTCGAATAAAGGTTGATCTGGATCGTGCCCGACGGATCGGTCGTGTAGGTTCCCGAGGCCATCTGCTGGTTCGTGCCATCAGTGGTGTGCGTTTCGAAGCGGCCGGCGTTGAAGGTCGAGTTCAGGCCGTTCGAATCGGCCCAGCTGCCTTCCACCGAGTTCATCCGCGGCTGGGCGCCGGTGTTCATCCCCATCGGCGGCGGCCTGGATCCGCCGAAATCGACACAGGCGGACAGGGCCGCGGTGGCAGCAACGAGGGCAAGCAAGGTTCTTATCTTCATAAATGTCTCCCGCGAATAAGGGCGGACCAGAGGCGCATCGGTTGCAAGGAAGATGCCGCGACCATCGGGCTAAAGCAAGGCTTCACCGCCGATCTGCTTGATTTATCTGGCTTGCGTAACAAAAATGCCCGCACGACCTGTGCGGGCATTGAAGCGTTGCTCAGACGAACGCTGTTACTCTCAGCGAACCAGAATGTTCCGGAATTGCCAGGGGTCCTTGGTGTCGATGTCTTCCGGGAAGAGGCCCGGGCGACCATCGAGCGGCGTCCAGTCGGTGTAGTGACCTTCGACCGGGCCGAGATAGGGCAGCTGCACTTCGAGGCAGCGCTTGTAGTCGACTTCGTCGGCTTCCACGATGCCGGCCGTCGGGTTTTCCAGTGCCCAGACCATGCCGGCGAGCACGGCCGAAGTGACCTGCAGGCCGGTGGCGTTCTGGTCGGGAGCGATGCGACGGGTCTCTTCGAGAGACAGGCGCGAACCGTACCAGTAGGCGTTCTTGGCATGGCCGTAGAGCAACACGCCGAGTTCGTCGATGCCGTCCTCGAGCTCGTCCTCGTCGAGAACGTGATGGACCGGCTGCGCGGTGCCGCCATTGCCGAACATTTCGTGCAGCGAAAGCACGGCGTCATTGGCGGGATGATAGGCGTAATGGCAGGTCGGGCGGAAGGTTACTTCGCCGTCCTTGTCGCGCACGGTGAAATAGTCGGCGATCGAGATCGACTCGTTGTGCGTGACGAGGAAGCCATACTGCGGGCCGGGGGTCGGGCACCAGGTGCGGACGCGGGTGTTGGCGCCCGGCTGTTCCAGATAGATGGCGGCCTGGCAGCCCTTCTTGTGCTTCTTGGCATTCTTCGGCATCCATTCTTCATGGGTGCCCCAGCCGAGTTCGGCCGGCTGCAGGCCTTCGGAGATGAAGCCTTCGACCGACCAGGTGTTCCAGAAGACGTTGAGCGGCTTCGGATGCTTGGTGCGCTGCGTGTCGCGCTCGGCGATGTGAACGCCCTTGACGCCGACCTTCTTCATCAGCTTGGCCCAGCCTTCGCGATCGTGCTGGTCCGGCTCTTCGAACTTCAGGCCGATATCCTTGGCGAGGTTGACGAGCGCCTGCTTGACGAACCACGAGACCATGCCCGGATTGGCGCCGCAGGTGGAAACGGCCGTCGCACCGCCTGGGTTCTTCGCCTTTTCCTTGCGCATGGTTTCGCGCAGCGCATAGTTGGTGCGGTCGGCGTTCTTCAGGCTCTTGTCGAAATAGAAGCCGAGCCAGGGTTCGACGACGGTGTCGATGTAGAGCACGTCGAGCTTGCGGCAAAGCTTGACCAAGTCGAGCGAGCCGGTATCGACCGAAAGATTGACGCAGAAGCCCTGGCCGCCGCCTTCCGTCAGGAGCGGTTTCAGGAGATCCTTGTAATTATCCCTGGTGACATATTCCTTGATATGACGGACGCCATGCTTTTCGAGGATCGCCAGGTGCTCGGCATCCATCTGCGGGTCGATGACCACCATCCGGCTTTTGTCGAATTTGAAATGGCGCTCGATCAGGGGCAGGGTGCCGCGGCCGATGGAGCCAAAGCCGATCATCACGATCGGACCGGTAATTTCGGCATATACCGGATAGTTCTTTTCCGTCATTCTTTTCTCCTTCGAAAGGCAGGACGCCGTTCGGTTTGCGAAATTCAATCAGAGTTTGCGCGAAAGCGCTGGCAGAGTTTGCGCGAAAACGCGAGATGAGCGGCTCTAATCATAATTTGATGTCACAATAAAGAGCTGTTCAGGGTTAGCCGAACAAAGTCAAGAAGGCCAACATACACGCCATATGCGACGAGTTTGTTGCCTTCAAGGTTTGTTTTCACTGACCTAGCGGGAACTGGGCTCCGGCGGCCGCCTTCGTCGATCAGGCCTTTAAGGCTTCCAAGCCATCGGTGACGGTGGTGAGGGCGATTTCCTGGACCTCGTAGACGGCGATGCCATGGATGGTGAAGGGGTCGGCTGCGACATAGGCTTCCAGCTCCGTCCGCTCGCCGCGGGCGAACACGACGCCGCCGGTGCGCGGCACCTTGCGGCCGGAGGCTAGAAACCACCCCTTGGCATAGCCTTCCTTCACCCAGGCCATATGCGGTTCCATGTATTTGTCGGCTTCGTCATTGCCCTTGAGATAGGTGAGCGAGAGGATGAACATTCGATCAATTCCATAGGAGTTGCGCGCGGATCAGGCCGCGCAGGGAGTTTCCGACGTAAAGGGTGCGGTCTTTCAGGTCATCAAGGCGGATGCGGCCGACGCGGGCCTTGCGCTGGCAGATAAGTTCGGTGCGCAGGACGCCCGCCAGCAGGCCGGCGGAAATCGGCGGAGTGCGCAGCGCGTCCGGACCATCCTCAATGAAGACCGAGGTGATCGTCCCCTCGCACACCTCGTCCTTCTCATTGAGCAGCAGCACCTCGTCCGCTTCATCGGGCCGATATTCGGCGCGCGCCGCTTCATAGACGCCACGGCGCGTGGTCTTGACACGCAGCAGCTTGTCGGTGGAATCGAGCCGGGTCGCGGCGATGCGGACGCGCCAGATGGTGTCGGGCGGCAGCGGAGTAAAGGGGGCGGTCGTCACCGCCGTTTGCCCCTCGCGGTCCAGCGTCAGCCGAACCCGTAAGGGCGTGGCTGCACCGGCAACAGCCTGCTCGAGTTTTCCGAGCACGTTCTTCGGCGCTGAAAAGCCGAGGCGGCGAGCGGAGCGCTGCAGCCGGGCGAGGTGCAGGCGCAGGCGGACGAAGCCGGTTTCCGGCTCGTAGCGCAGCGTCTCGATCAGGGAAAAATCCTCTACCGGTCGATCCATCGGTCCCCCACGGCAAAGCGCGCCTTGAGGAGGCATTCCTCGTATTCCGCTTCCGCCGTCGAATCGAAGACGATGCCTCCGCCGATATTGAACACCGCGCGGCCGTCTTCGAAAAGCGTGATCGTGCGGATCGCCACGGAAAACCGCATGGCGCCGGTCGGCGAGATCATGCCGATCGCGCCGCAATAGGCGTCGCGGGGGGTGTCTTCGAGCTCATGCAGGATTTCCATTGCCCGCATCTTCGGCGCGCCGGTGATCGAGCCGCAGGGGAAGAGCGCTGCGAGGATATCGCGGATTGATATGCCGGGAAGCAGCCTGGCCTGCACGTGGCTCACCATCTGGTGCAGCGTGGGATAGGTCTCGATCTCGAACAGCCTGGGAACGTCGAGCGTGCCGACTTCGGTGATACGCGAGATATCGTTGCGCAGCAGGTCGACGATCATGCGGTTTTCGGCCTGCGTCTTTTCGTCGGCCAGCATGGCGGCGATGATCTCGTCATCCTCGGCGGCATCCTTGCCGCGCTTGGCGGTGCCCTTCATCGGATGCGTCTCGATCCAGCCGTCCTCATCCGTGCGGAAGAAAAGCTCCGGCGAGCGCGACAGGATGATCGGCCCGCCGAGATCGACGAGCGCGCCGTATTTCACCGGCTGCCGTTCGATCAGCGACCAGAATGCGGCGCGGGGATCGCCGTTCCAGCGGGCATGGATCGGCATGGTAAGGTTCGCCTGATAGCAATCACCCTGGCGCAGATGCCAATGCAGCCTGTCGAAGCGTTCCTTATATATCTCGAAATTCCAGGCGGCTTTCGGTTCCGTTAGGAATTCCTGGTTTTCCAGGCGCTGTGCCGGCTGGCCAAGCGGATGGCCGTCGGCGGCGGGTGCGGCGAAAACCCCGAAGCAGAGCAGGGGCGTTTCCCTGTTTTCCTCGGCAAAGGCCGTGAGCTTTTCCTCGAAGAGATGCCCAGCCTCATAGGCCATGTAGCCGGCCAGCCATTTTCCCTCTCGCCTGGCCTTTTCCATGCGATCCAGCGCATCGAAAAACTGCGCACGCGTATGGGCCATGATGATCTCGGCCGGCTCGGCGAAGATCATCACCTGCCCTGTGCTGTCGTCCCTGAAGAGGACGTAGGGTATGGCATCGGCCATGCGCGGGTGTCTATCGGGTCGTTGTTATGTCGATTGTCAGGCACAAAACTGCAGCAATGGCGAACGTGCCTGTCCTGCTTCTCTTAAGCTCAGTTCTTATCTAGCGCTTCCAGCTCATCGATCAGCCCTTCGATCATCGACAGTCCCTTGCTCCAGAACGACGGATCGGTGGCGTCGAGGCCGAAAGGCTTCAGGAGTTCGGAGTGATGCTTGGTGCCGCCTGCCTTGAGCAGTTCGAAATACTTGTCCTGGAAGCCCTTTTCTGCGTTGCGATAGACCGCATAGAGCGAGTTCACCAGGCAATCGCCGAAGGCATAGGCATAGACGTAGAAGGGCGAGTGGATGAAATGGGGGATATAGGCCCAATAGGTCTCGTAGCCCTCGGAAATCTTGATCGCCGGGCCCAAGCTCTCCTCCTGCACGGAGAGCCACAGCTCGCCGATATTGTCCGATGTCAGCTCGCCATTCTTGCGGGCGGTATGCACCTTGCGCTCGAATTCATAGAAGGCGATCTGGCGCACGACCGTATTGATCATGTCCTCGACCTTCTGGGCGAGCATGGCCTTGCGCTCGCGCTTGTCGGTGGTCTTGTCGAGGAGCGCGCGGAAGGTCAGCATCTCGCCGAAGACGGAGGCGGTTTCGGCCAATGTCAGCGGCGTCTGGCACATCAATGCGCCCTGGCCGCCCGCCAGCACCTGGTGCACGCCATGGCCAAGTTCGTGGGCCAACGTCATGACATCGCGCGGCTTGCCCATATAGTTGACGAGAACGTAAGGGTGGGCCGACGGCACGGTCGGATGCGCAAAAGCGCCCGGCGCCTTTCCTGGACGCACCGGGGCATCGATCCATTCTTCATCGAAGAAGCGCTTGGCGATATCTGCCATTTCCGGGGAGAAGCTGCCGTAGGCTGATAGCACCGTATCCTTCGCCTCGTTCCAAGGGATCAGCGCATTGGGCGTTTCCGGCAGCGGCGCGTTGCGGTCCCAGAAATTCATCTGATCCATGCCGAGCCACTTGGCTTTCATCTTGTAATAGCGGTGCGAGAGGCGCGGATAGGCCTCGCGCACGGCGGCCGCCAGCGCATCCACCACCTCGCGCTCGACACGGTTGGCCAGATGCCTCGAGTCGGCGATATCCTCGAAGCCGCGCCAGCGATCGGCGATTTCCTTGTCCTTGGCGAGCGTATTGGTGATGAGCGTGAAGGTGCGCAGATTGGCCTTGAAGGTTTCGGCAAGCGCCATGGCGGCCCTGCGACGCACCTCGGGGTCCTGTTCCTGCAGCATGTTCAAGGCGACTTCCAGCGGCTGCTTCTCGCCGTCGATCTCGAAGCGCAGCTCCGCCATCGTCTCGTCGAACAGCCGGTTAAAAGCAGCGGCACTCGTCATGGATTTTTCCAGGAACAGCTGCTCCAGCCTATCGTCGAGCTGGTGCGGCTTGTCCTTGCGCAGGTCGACGATCCAGGGGCGATAGTGGCCAGCAGCGGGGTCGTTCGCCATGCAAGCGTCCATGACAGCGTCGTCGATGCGGTTCAGTTCCAGCGGGAAGAACAAAAGATGGGAGGAATAGTCCGTGAGCTTTGTCTGGACATCGCCATAGAGCTTGCCGTTGTTCGGATCGGTCGTATTGGAAAAGTAGGTGAGCCCGGCGAACGAGCCGAGGCGGCCCATAATGTCGTCAAGCGCCTCATACTCCTTGAGGGCGGCGCCGATACCGGCATCGCCCGATTTGGCGGCGGCATCGGTAAGCTTTCCCTTCCACTTTTCCTCGAAGGCAACGGCCATCTTGCCGGCTTTTTCCATGTCATCGAGGAAGGCCTGCGAGGTGGCGGACGGATAGAGATCGCTGAGCTTCCAGGCTGGCAGGTCGCCAAGCGCTTGGCCGGCGGCCTGGCTTGCGGAGAAGTTAAAGGATTGACGGAGCGAGGTCGGGCTCATGGGCGATATTTCCTCTGCTTTTATTTTACGGAACGTCCGGTCCGTTCGTGTCTATTCGGCTGAAAAGCATGCCGCAAGGCCTGATTTCCCTGCATTGGCGCTTGAAACATAAGCGATATTACATTCGTCATAATGATTAAAATGCGATGATTTGGCAAAACTTCGTGTTCAAGCCTTTCTGCGAGTGTTCGCTTCAGGTTTCGCATGAAGTGAGGCACCAATGACCGTTTACAATAGCGCCAAGGGAGGCGCGCAGATTCTCGTTGTTGAGGATGATCCGATTCAACGCCGTCTGCTGAAGAATGCCATCGAGCGGCACGGACACGTCGCCCATTTGGCAGAGAATGGCCGTCTCGGCCTTGAAGTTTTGAAGCGCAGCAGCGATCAGATCAATGTGATCGTGCTCGATCTCATGATGCCGGAGATGAACGGCATCGAGTTCCTGGGCGCACTGAACGATATGGGCATCGATCTGCCCGTGATCGTCCAGACGGGGCAGGGCGGCATCGACACCGTGGTGCAGGCCATGCGGGCCGGTGCCTTCGATTTCGTCGTCAAGCCGGTATCGCCCGAGCGCATTGCGGCATCGATCGCAAACGCCCTGAAGCTCGACCAGCGCGAGGCCAAGGCTCGTGCCGGGCGCAAGTCGCGCTCGAGCAGTATCACCTTCGACGATATCGTCTCGGCAAGCCCGGCGATGATGCGCGTCATCGACCTTGCCCATCGCGCGGCGCAATCGAATATCCCGGTCGTGCTGGAAGGCGAATCCGGCGTCGGCAAGGAGCTGGTCGCGCGGGCCATCCAGGCTGCCAGCGACCGGGCCGGCAAGCCGTTCGTGACGGTCAACTGCGGCGCCATTCCGCACAATCTCGTCGAAAGTATCCTTTTCGGCCACGAGAAGGGCGCATTCACGGGTGCGGCTGAGCGCCATGTCGGCAAGTTCATGGAAGCCGATGGCGGCACGCTATTCCTCGACGAGATCGGCGATCTGCCGCTGGAGGTCCAGGTCAAGCTGCTGCGCGCCGTCCAGCAGGGCGAAATCGAGACCGTCGGCGCGCGCGTCGCGCAGAAGGTCAATGTCCGGCTGATCTCGGCGACCAACAAGGATCTGATCGAGGAGGTCAAGGCAGGGCGGTTCCGCGAGGATCTTTACTATCGCCTCAATGTCTTCCCGATCACCATGCCGGCATTGCGCCGCCGCAAGGAAGATATTCCGCATCTGGCACGCGCCTTCGTAGACCGGTTCGCGCTGGAGCAGAAGCTCGACCATCCGCTCGGGATCAGCAACGACGCGCTTGCGCTGCTGACGGCCTATGACTGGCCGGGCAATATCCGCCAGCTCGAAAACGCGATCTTCCGCGCAGTCGTCCTGTCTGAAGGACCGGAACTGCTCGATAGCGATTTTCCGCAGATCGCCGCGCAGTTGCCGGGCTATTTCGCTGCCGAGCATCCGACTTTAGTTGTGGATAATTCGCACGCGCACGCGGCGGATGTCATCGCAACCGAGAGAGCGGAACGGACCGCACACGCCCTTCTTCAGGGTGCGGCTGCAACCTCCTCTCTTCCGGGAAGTGATGCTTCGGAGAGCGCTTCCGACAATGTCATCGTCAGCACCAACACATCAGGCGATGTCAGAAAACTGGCGGATGTCGAGGAAGAACTGATCCGATTTGCCTTGAAATTCTATCGCGGGCAGATGAGTCAGGTGGCAAGGAAGCTTGGTATCGGGCGCTCAACTCTCTATCGGAAGTTGAAGGACTATGGCATAGACCCGGATGACCCGCAAAAAAACGCCGCATGAGAGGCCATTTAACGTTTAAGCAAGCATATTTTGTTACCCGTCGTAAAGCACTTGTTAGTGCATCGTTCACCATGTATGAAGAGGGCGACCATGTGTGGCATTTTTGCCATCGTGTCACCGCAATTGACAGCCATTTGGAACACGATGCGACATTGTCTGTCGGACGGGGATCGAATTGCCGAATCTGAGTGGAAATACCAAGCCTAAAAGCTTGAGCTGGCATTCTGCGTGCTCGGACTTATTTCGCAAGGTGGCCAAGGTTGCAGCCGTTGGCCTCCTTGCTTTGGCCGTTTCCACCCCTGTTTTCGTCGGCACTCCCTCGCAGGCCGGTGGCGAAACCCGCAGCCTCAAAATCTATTACGTCCACACCGGCGAAAAGGCCGTCATCACCTATAAGCGCAATGGCAAGTTCGATCCGGACGGCCTGGAGAAGCTGAACCGCATCCTGCGCGACTGGCGCAAGAATCAGCCGACCAAGATGAATCCGCGCCTGTTCGACCTGATCTGGGAAGTTTACCGCGAAAGCGGTTCGCATGAATTCATCTACGTGATTTGCGGCTTCCGTTCGCCCGGCACCAACGAGATGCTGCGCACGCGTTCCTCCCATACCGGCGTTGCCAAGAAGAGCCAGCACATGCTCGGCAACGCGATGGATTTCTATATTCCCGACGTCAAGCTCACCAAGCTACGCGAGCTCGGCATGAAGCTGCAGGTGGGCGGCGTCGGCTATTATCCGACCTCCGGCTCCCCCTTCGTCCACATGGACGTTGGCGGCGTGCGCGCCTGGCCGCGCATGGATCGCCAGGATCTCGTCCGCCTGTTCCCGGACGGCAAGACCATGCACATTCCGGCAGACGGCCGGCCGCTGCCGGGCTATCAGCAGGCAGTCGCCGATCACAAGCGCCGCATGTCGTCCGACGATATCCAGATCGCCAGCTCCTCGTCGCCGCGCCGCGGCTTCTTTGCCCGCCTGTTTGGCGGCGGCGGTGCGGATGAGGAAGAGGACAATGCGGAAAGCGGCGTAGCGGCAGCACCGGTGGCCGTCGCTTCGGCTACGCGTAAAGGTCAGCCGGCTCCGGCCGCAAGCGACGAGGGTGACGATAGCGCCGCTCCGGTCGAAGCTCCGGCCCAAGTTCAGGTTGCAAGCGTAAACGCGC
The DNA here is from genome assembly GCF_056755475.1 of Rhizobium sp. KNZ2-6A. NCBI lineage: Bacteria > Pseudomonadati > Pseudomonadota > Alphaproteobacteria > Hyphomicrobiales > Rhizobiaceae > Rhizobium > Rhizobium sp. KNZ2-6A. Next base: position 124,518 of record NZ_JBNDIC010000001.1, read on the forward strand.
CCGTTCCGCAGGTTCGTCCGGCCTTCGGCAATCAGCCTGCCGGCAGCGATGTTGCGTCCGCGCTTGTCTCGCCGTCGCGTAACGCCGCGCAGGACGCGCTTGCCGCCGCGATGCCGAATACGGACGATCAGCAGCAATATGCCGATCTTCGCTCTTATCACGTACCCGTTCCGGCCTTGCTCGATCGGCGTGCGCCTGGCGATGCCGAGCTGGCCTCGGCCGAGGCTGACATGAAGGGTCAGGTCGCTTCCGTACCCGTGCCGGCACAGCGCCCCGAACTTGCTGAAAACCTTTTGGCATCCGCTGACGCGGATCAGGAGGGGATTGACGATGAGGCCGATGTCGCCGCGCTTTCGCCCTCGGTCGTCGCCGCTCTCGAGCAGAGCCGACCCGATCGGTCCGATGCGAATGCTGCGGTAGCGCCGCCGCTTAACGATGTTGCCTCGAAAGATCAGATCGCGCCCGTCAATGATGGAGCCGCGGGCGGAAACGGTGCCGCGCAGGCTATCGCTTCGGTCCTGCCGCAGCAGAGACCCGCGCAGCAGATGCCGATGCAGGTGGCGGCGCTCGCGCCGATCCGCAACGAGGTCAAAGCCAGCAGCCGTCGTTTCAATGACAGCTTCGATACGGTGACGCCGCAGGAACGTCCGATTGCCGCCGGCATCGCGACCAAGGGTTCGCGTCCGAGCAAGCAGGATGCGGTAGTGGCCGATGCTGGCCGGGCTACCGTGACGACCGCGCCGACCCTGACGGAGAAGATGATTTCGCAGTGGGCGATCGCCAAGGCCCGTGTCGAGATCGTCAATCGCCCGGTCAAGGCGCCGCGTTTCGTCAGCCCGACGCTGCGTGCCCAGCCGACCGCCGTCTATACGGATGGCTTCAAGATGCAGACGGCATCGATCGATCCGGAACGTTTCAGCGGTTCCGCCGTGAATTTCCTCCAGGTGAAGAAGTTCAATTCGGTCGAATAGGCTGAGATTTCTGCTCCATGCAGTTCTGGGGAGCCGCTTGGGCTCCCTTTGCATATGGCGGATATAGCGGAGATGCAGTGCTGTTGCTCGCAGGTGACACCGCATCCGTTTTCAGGTTCAAGTCAGCCTTTATTCATCTTGGCCTCACGCGTCATTCAGCGTCACTTCATTCAGCCGGATTAGGGCGGCAGTCTTTGCAAGGCTGGATATCCGCGTTTGAACCGAAAGACGGCAATCATCATCGGCAATGGCAAGCTGCCGCGCGATCTCTCGGAGATCGTGGATAGAGCGGATTTCACGATGCGCTTCAACGAGCCGAAGGCGTCGATCGGGATGAGCGGATCGCGCACCGATATTCTGATGCTCGCAGCCTCGAGCAAGCCGATGCAACGCCGGCTGACGGATCCGGCCTTCCTGACCAGCGCCACCTTCAAGGCCGCAAAGGAGGTCGTGCTTGCTTACCATCCCGCCATCATCAGCAAATATCACCCCAAGCCCAATTTCCTTTCGCGCCTGAAAGGCAGGAGAGGCGACTGGACGATGCGGACGATCGAACTTGTCGGCGCTGCCGGCAAGGAGATCCGCATCATGCCGCCGCAATTTTATATTGAAGGCTGTACGGAACTTGGCGTGAGCGAATGCCGGATGCGCCAACTCTTTCCGAGCACCGGTTTTTTCGGCATCCGCTATGTTCTGTCGCGTTTGCCCGCCGACGAGTGGGACGTGAAGCTGTGCGGCTTCAGCTGGGAAGGATGGAAGCGTCATGCCTGGCTGGATGAGCGCCGCTGGGTCGACGACAAGATGGCGAGCGGGCGCATCAGCCTGCTCGTCTAACCTTCTTTCAGTTGTCAGATCGATCGAAAACAACCGTTTTCAGTTTCAGCTCAGGCTTGCCTAAGCCCGCTTTCATTCACGGTTGCTAGAGCCTCGCGAAATTGACCGAGGTATTCTCAATGCAAACCTACGAATTCAACCCGTCTTCGGCGATGCCGCTCGAAAGATCTCATACGGGATTCGAGTTCGATCATGCGTCCAGTTCCGTCGGCGCGAGACTGGAAGAAGCCAAACAGCCCGTCATTCGCGGCTTCATCATCCATCTGGAGCGCGCCCGCGACCGCATGCCTCAGGTCGAGCGGCTTGCGGCCAGGCTTCCGGTGCCAAGCGAGATCATCGAAGCGGTCGACGGCCGCAAGCTGACGGACAACGAGGTCGAGCGCGTCTATCGCCGCCGACTGCAGAAGCCATATTATCCCTTCGAAATGAGCATTGGCGAAATCGCCTGTTTCCTGTCGCACCGCAAGGCATGGGCTGCCATCGTCGAGCAGGGAATCGACGCCGGTCTCGTCTTCGAGGATGACGTCGAGGTCGACGATGCGTTCCGGACTGCCTTTGCCGCAGCCAAGGCTTGCCTGAAGCCGGGTTCGTTCATTCGTTTCCCATTCCGCATGGGCAAGGAGCACGGCACGTGCGTTCTCTCCGAGGGGCAGACCAATGTCATTCAGCCGACCCGGATCGGTCTCGGCATGGTGGCCCAGCTTGTCAGCCGCGATGCGGCCATCCGCCTGCTGGAGGCGACAGCGGTTTTTGATCGGCCCGTGGATACGACCGTGCAGATGAGCTGGTTCACCCGCGTATCCCCGCTGGCGGTCCTGCCGGGCGGGGTGCATGAAATTTCCCCGCAGCTCGGCGGCAGCACCATTAAAAGCGACAGGACGTTGGCGGAGCGGCTTTCCAGGGAGGTGCTGCGGCCCCTCTATCGCGCGAAAATAGCCCTCCGTTCACGCCGCTTCATCTGAGACGCCAATCGTGACCGTTCCAATTCTCGCCTATCATCAGATTGCGGTGCCGCCGTCGCGCAAGGCGCCGTTCAGAAGTATGGTCGTCCATCCCGAAGCCTTCCATCGCCAGATGGAATGGCTGAAAAGGCTTGGCGTTCAGGGTATGACGCTGCGTGAGGCAATGCCCTACATCCGGGGTGAAAAAACCGGCAAGGTCGCCGCCATCACCTTCGACGACAGCTATGCCAATGTCTATGAGAATGCCTTGCCGGTACTGCAGGAATTCGGCTTCACGGCCACGAATTTCGTGGTGGTGAACCAGATCGGCGGCAGCAACGTCTGGGATACGCCCATCGGCGTGGCGCATGCGCCCTGCATGTCGGTGGAGCAGTTGCGCCACTGGCATAGCCTGGGGCACGAGGTAGGATCGCACACGCTCGATCACGTGCGCCTTCCGCGATTGCCGATGGAAGAGGCGCGCCGCCAGATCACGCATTCGCGCGAGCTGCTGGAAGACCTGCTCGACGAGGGCATCTCGTCCTTCTGCTTCCCCTATGGCGACGAAACGCCGCTCGACCGGGTGCTGACCTATGAGGCGGGCTATAGTGCCGCGACGACGACCCGCCGCGGCCGCGCGCGATCGGCCGACGATCCGTTCGGCTTGCCGCGCGCAACCATCCGGCGCAATGACAGCTGGATGCATTTCGTTCGGAAATGCATTCTCGGATAGGGCTGTCGTTAGGTGTGCGGTCCCGGAATGAGCTGGTGCGGGTTAATTTTGAAGATTGAGTGGTCCTTTGTCCAGGCGTCGCAGATTGCCTGATAGGGTGTTCGCCATCGCAGCGCCTTGAGGTGTTTGGCGAAGTTGTAAGCGGTGACGAAGGCCAGGACATGGGCCTTGAGACTATCCAGATCGTCATAGTGGTAGACCTTGACGGTGGCGTCCTTGATGGTGCGGTTCATCCGCTCGGCTTGGCCATTCGTCCAAGGATGGTAGGGCTTGGTCAGCCGATGCTCGATGCCGTTGGCGATGCAGACACGGTCGAAGATGTGCGGGCCTAGGAAGCGGCGGCTGGGGCCGGTGCGGTTTTTCGGAAGGTCGGCAAAGGCCATGCCGTTGTCGGTAAGCACGGTATGGATCTTGTAAGGGAAGACATCCACCACGTTCCGGAGGAAGGCCGCGCCTTCCATTTTTCCGGCGCAGTCATGGAACTCGACATGGGTGAACTTCGAAACCCGATCGATGGCCAGGAACATGACCAGCTTCCCGTCGGCATGGCGCAGTTCGCAACTGTCGATGTGGACGTAACCGATCTCGTAGCTTTTGAACCGCTTACGCCGCTCCTTGGTTTCCTCGACGGGCAGTCGGGATATGCCGTGGCGTTGCAGGCAGCGGTGCAGCGCACTGCGACTGAGGTGGGGAATGGTATCGCGCAGGCAGCCCAGCACGTCATCCAGTGGCAGCAGCGTCTTCTGCCGGAAAGCTACGACGATGGCTTCCTCAGCCGGTGTCAGCACTGTGCTCTTGGGTGACTTGGGCCCCATCGGCGCATCGGCCGTCGTGGTCCGCTCCCGCCATTTGGCGACGGTCTTCGGGTTCAGGCCGTAGCGGGCGGCAAGGGACCGGGTGCTTTCTTGCGACGCTTGGAGTTCGGCTCGAAGACGCGGCGTCGTGCGGGCGCTGCCGTGAAGAATACTTCCCATAATGCATCCTCTTCCTGACGACTCAGGATCAATGATGCACCATCACACTCGGGGACTACACACCTAGAGCTTTTTCGCTTTTCCTGGAAATGCTCTAATTCGCGGCGGCACCGGTTATGGCTGTCTTTTCGGTGCTGGAGCGGGCTCCGCGACGGGCTGGCTGCTGGTGTCGCTGAGCGTGATGGGACTGCCGACATGGTTCCTTACCGGCGTTGCCGGCGGCATGAGGGTCCATGTGAAATAGGCGATCAGGCCGCAGACACCGAGCAGAAAGACGGTGAGAATCGCCGGAATGGACCATTCTTTGGTGAACATCGGCGTCTGCCGGCGGGACTTGAACGTGGCGCGGCGGCCCGCCGCCGTCTTATTGAGCTGTGTCGGCATCCTTGCCTCCAAAACTAAGTATCCAGGCAGAGTAGGAGCTGAGGACATCAACGGGACGGCGCATGAACTGCGCACCGGCCGTTGTGTTGTTGCGAAGACCCGCTTGCGCATGATCTCTCTCCATTATCTGTCTGGATGAAGCACGTACGACATTCGCCGTTTCAGCTCAATGCGGCAATTTGGTATCGCCGTCGTCGCGCCCGTTTACATGCCGCGTCGAGGTCGGCTACAGATGAAAGCGAGTGCTCGCGCTGGCGGATTGGCGGGCCTCTTATCGTCTATCGTCGCGCGCGGCCGGATCGCTCTCGGGCGCTAGTGCGCAGAGGAATTGGAATGCCCATCGAGTCCTGGAAAGGCGGCGAGGTCGACGTCGCTGTGATCGGCGCCGGAGCCGCCGGTGTGGGCGCTGCCCGGCAATTGCAGCGGCTTCGCCCGGATCTCTCCATCCTATTGCTGGAAGCCTCCGATCGGGTCGGTGGCCGCGCTCGTACCATCCATCCGTTCGGCGCGGATGGAACCGCGCTCGATCTCGGCTGCGGCTGGCTGCATGGCGCGCGAACCAACGCCTGGACCGGGATCGCCGAAGAGGTCGGCTTGACCGTCGATCGCACGCCCGCGCCCTGGAGCGATGGCGGGCATCGGCTTGAGCAGGACGATCCCGAGGTAAAGGCTGCCGGAGCGGCGGTGAACGGATTTTTCGAGCGCGCCTATGCCTATGAAGGCGAGGACGATGCGGATCTTTCGACCCTGGTGGCGCCCGACGATCCATGGAGCGAACGGATTCATGCTGTCGGGGCATTCATGACCGGGGGAGAGCTCGATAAGTCATCCGTGATCGATCTTGGCCGCTATGATCCCGGTCCCGGCCCGGATTGGCGGGTGCGGCAGGGCTACGGAACACTGGTTGCGACCTATGGCCTGCCGGTGCCGACCGTCCTTGGCGTCGAGGTCAGCCGCATCGACCATAGTGGTGCCGGCCATGTCGTGCTTTCCACGAGCAAGGGCGAGCTGCGGGCAAAGGCCGTCATCGTCACGGTCTCCACCAATGTGCTCGCTGCCGAACGCATCGCCTTCTGGCCGCCGCTGCCCGAAAAGATCGAGGCCGCGTCGCGTCTGCCGCTCGGGCTGGCCAACAAGCTCTTCATTCGCATCGCCGACCCCGATATGTTTCCCGACGATACGCATGTCATGGGATCGCAGCACAGCCGCCGGACAGGCGCCTATCAGCTGAAGCCGTTCGGCGCACCTGTCATCGAAGCCTATTTTGCCGGCGATCTTGCGCTTGATCTGGAACGGCAAGGCATGGAGGCGATGTTTGCTTTTTCGGTGGAACAGTTGAAGCGCGTTTTCGGTTCGGATGTCGGCGCGAAACTGTCGCCCCTCATCATATCCGCATGGGCGGGTGAGCGCTTCGTCGGCGGTTCCTATTCCTATGCGAGGCCCGGTGCGTCCGATCTTCGCGGGGTCTTGGCCGCCGCCCGGGACGATCGGTTGTTCTTCGCCGGCGAAGCCTGTTCGAGAGCGCGATATTCGACGGCGCATGGTGCTTATGAGACCGGCGCTGCCGCCGCTGAAGCCGCCGCTAAAGCGCTGTGACAGGAGGTTGAGGAAAGGGGCGCGCCGGTCGCGGGCGGGAAATGGCGATTTGCCCATGAATTTCTGAAAATCACTCTTAAACTTGCGCCGGAACAGGCGTAAACGCAATCAAATACCACCCGATTTGATTTAAACCATCCTTCGGGAGATGGGCGGTGAAAGCCGCGATAAATGAAGCATTGGAGGAGCCATGAGCAACGGCGGCAAACTGACTTTCGACGTCGAGAAAAACTCGACCCCCGCAACGGCCAGCGAGCGCGAAGCGCTGCTGCAAAATCCGGGTTTCGGCCGCATCTTCACCGATCACATGGTGACGATCCGCTATTCGCAGGATCGCGGCTGGCATGGCGCCAAGATCGAGGCGCGCAAGGCGCTGGCTCTCGATCCCGCGACTGTGGTGCTTCACTATGCGCAGGAAATCTTCGAAGGCATGAAGGCCTACCATCTGCCCGATGGCGGTGCGGCACTCTTCCGCCCGAGCGCCAACGCGCGGCGCTTCCACAATTCGGCCGAGCGGCTGGCGATGCCGACTTTGCCTGAGGATATGTTCGTCGAGTCCGTCCGCGAGTTGGTCAAGATCGATCGCGCGTGGATTCCGACCGCCGAGGGATCTTCGCTCTATCTCCGGCCGTTCATGATCGGCACGGAAGTCGCGCTGGGCACAAGGCCCGCGACCGACTACATCTTTTGCGTCATTGCCTCTCCCGTTGCTTCCTTCTTCAAGGGCGGCGGGTCGGCGGTTACGCTTTGGCTTTCCGAGAATTACACGCGCGCGGCTCCCGGCGGCACCGGTGCTGCCAAATGCGGCGGCAATTACGCCGCAAGCCTTTCCGCACTTGCCGAAGGCCAGCGTGAAGGTTGCGATCAGGTCGTCTTCCTCGATGCCGTCGAAAAGCGCTGGATCGAAGAGCTCGGCGGCATGAACATCTTCTTCGTCTTCAAGGACGGCTCGCTGCAGACGCCGCCGCTCGGCGGTACGATCCTGCCGGGCATCACGCGCGACTCGCTGATCAAGCTCGGACGCGACATGGGCCTGACCGTTCGCGAAGAGCCCTATTCGATCGAGCAGTGGCAGGCCGATGTCGAGAGCGGACGCCTGAGCGAAGCCTTCGCCTGCGGCACGGCAGCTGTGGTGACGCCGATCGGCAAGCTGAAGGGCCGCAAGTACGGCTTCACCATCGGCGATGGTGAAGCTGGTGCTACGACCCTGCGCCTGAAGGCCGCGCTGACCGATATCCAGTTCGGCCGCGCGCCCGACAAGCATGAGTGGCTGGACCGCCTGTTCTGAGGGGAAACGCAGATCCGCGTCGGGCTTTAACCGGACTTTGATCGATGCCCGGCGGGAAATGCATATCGGCTCCCCCGCCGGGCTCTGACTTTTGAGATCGCATAGTCACCCGAACCGTCGGAGTTGTTGTGATGACCAATGTCAGTGAACGTCCCGGCGACGAGCCGGGTGCAACGGTGCTGGAGTGAGATCCAGCAACGCTCTCGCCCGATCCTGGGAAAGCGCCGTGCCCGCACCTATGTTGCATTGAGACGGAACAGACACTCCCGAAAGGAAGATGGATATGCCGGCTGCCGCGGACAGCAATCTCTTTCGTCAACTCGGTTTGAAGCACCCGCTGATCGTCGCGCCAATGGCTGGCGGTCCTTCATCGGTGGAGCTCGTGGCGGCTGCGTCGGCTGCGGGCGCGCTCGGTGCCATGGGAGGCGCCTATTCCAATGACGCGGCCATCGAAGCCTTTGCGGACCAGGTGCGCCAGCGAACCGACAAGCCATTTTCGATCAACCTCTTCATTCCACATTCGATCGCCGACGTTGCGGCCGAGCGCGTTCAACGCGCCGTGGAAGCGACCGCTCGCTATCGGCAGGAATTGGAACTGCCTTCGCCGCAGCTTGAGGCTCCCTATGAGGAGGATTTCGACGCGCAGTTCGAAGCTGTTCTACGCGTCAAGCCTGCCTGCTTCAGCTTCGTCTTCGGTCTGCTCTCCACCGACCATGTCCGCGAAGCGAAAAAGGCTGCCATTCCGCTGATCGGCACGGCAACGACGCTTGAGGAGGCGAGGGCTCTGGAAGACAGCGGCGTGGATGCGATCGTGCTGCAGGGTTTCGAAGCGGGTGGGCATCGCGGCATTTTCGATGCCGGGGCAGCGGATCCGGAAATCGGGATGCGCGATCTCCTGGCGCAATGCGTCGGCGTCATCCGTCTGCCGCTGATCGCCGCCGGCGGCATCATGACGTCTGGCGATATTCGGGCCGCGCTGCAGGCGGGCGCGCAGGCCGTCCAGATGGGCACGGCCTTCCTTGCCTGCGCGGAAGCCGGAACATCGGCACCCTATCGCAGGAAGCTTGTCGAAACCTCCGAGCGCAGGACGCGCACGACACGCGCCTTTTCGGGCCGCTTCGCACGCGGCATCGAAAATCGCTTCATGGATGAGATGGACGGGAAGCCGGACGCTATTCTTCCCTTTCCCGCACAAAACAAGTTCACCCGGGACATGCGCGGCGCATCGACGGCAAAGGGATCGCCGGATTTCCTCTCTCTCTGGTCGGGAACCGGCAAGGGCGAACTCTGGCAGGGCAGCACCGCGGAGCTGATCGGTCGCCTTTTCGCAGAGTAACTCGCTCAAAAAGAAAGGAGCCGGCAAGCCGGCTCCCGATCGTCTCGCAAGGCTGATGAGCGCCTTGATTATTCCATGCCGAGCGCAGCCATATAGGTCTGCAGAATGGATTCTTCTTCCAGACGCTCATTCGCGTCTTTCTTGCGAAGGCGGATGATGGTGCGGATCGCCTTGGTGTCGTAGCCGCGGCCCTTGGCTTCGCCCATCACATCCTTGATGTCGCTGCCGATCGCGGCCTTTTCTTCTTCCAGGCGCTCGATGCGCTCGATGAATTGACGCAGTTCCGCCGCAGCCACGTTCTCGACGCTGTTCTCTTCCATGCACTTCTCCTAGTGGGTCTCAAAGGGTCGCTTGCAGCCGGTCGCAATGAGATCGGTGGGGCACCGATACGGCACATCGCTTCACGGCCTGCGCGGGTATTTCGAATTGGATCGGGCAGTTGACGTGCCGCGAATGGCGCGCAAGGTCAAGCCGGATTGGTGAAGGGACGGTTAATCTTTTGGCTTGTTCTGCTCGAAAGCGGCTTTTTGCACAGGCGAGGCTTCTTTCTGGTGCAGGTTTTTCCAATCCTCATAGGGCATGCCGTAGATCATCTCGCGCGACTCGTCCTTGCTGACGGGCAGGCCGGCCTCTTCGGCCGCTTCACGATACCAGTTGGAGAGACAGTTGCGGCAAAAGCCGGCAAGGTTCATCAGGTCGATGTTCTGAACGTCGCCGCGTTCGCGCAGATGTGCCACGAGACGGCGGAAGGCGGCGGCCTCGAGCTCGGTCTCTTGTTCCTTGGTGAGCCTGGTCATCTCTATTCTCCTCGGTTCACTCGCGGCGTCATGCCTTGTAAGGACCGGTGCGCGAAGGGTAGCGTTTATACTCATGCAGAGCCGGATCGGCGTTGATCTCGGCGAAGATCGGTGCCAGCCGGTCGGTCCATTCGGCGATACCGGCTTCATCGCTGATCAGATCCTGCCGGACCTCCAGCAGCGCGTGCGGAATGCCCTTCATCATGCAATGGCGGAACATGGTGTCGTTGCGCAGGGCACCGTCATACGGCTCATTGTCTCCGATAACGAGATTGGTATCGGCACCGAGCTTTGCAAGGAGCGGCACGACGGCGCGATCATCGCTGTCCCAGAGCACGCTCGCATGCCAGGGCCGAGGAACGCCCTTCCATGCCGGCGTGAAGGAGTGCAGCGACAGGACCAGGGGTGCCTTTCCCGTCATGTCGGCCACCGCACAAATCGTCTCGTCGACGGCATTGTGGTAGGGGCGATGGAAGGTTTGGATACGATGGTTCCACTCTTCATCCGTGATCAGATGATTGCCTGGGATGATTGCGCCGTCCGAGATCTTCATGATCAGGGTCGGGTCGTCCTCGCCGCGGTTTGGGTCGATCAGCAGGCGGGAAAAACCGCCGAGCACACCCGGCACATCCAACCTCTCGCAGAGATTGCGGCACAGGTTTTCGATGCCGATATCATAGGCAATGTGGCGGGAGAAGGTGGCTTCCGGCAGGCCGAGGCTGCCATAGCGCTCGGGCAGATGCCGCATGGCGTGATCGCCGAGAATGACCATGCCTTTGTCACGATTGCCGGATATGATTTCGAATGGTCTGAAGTCGGTCATGCGGATTGTCGGTTATCGAAATTTTCAACTCTTTGTTTGATTGCATGTGTGGATGGAAGGTGCAAGGTTTGCAGCTTCGATCGGATGAGGAGCGGCGCGGGGCGTCGTTACCACTCCGTGAAGAAAATATAATCGATTAGAGTTGCGTTGACATTCATGGGATGGCGGCGCAAGAAGACGCAACAACGAATAACCGGGAGCCAATTGGAAGCCGTGTCCAGCCAAGTCGCGCCACGTTTCGTTAAGCGGTCAGGTCCGCTCGCCCGAATCGCCTTCCTCATTCTCGCCGCGGCAGCGCCGTTCTTCCTCATGCCAAATGCGGCTCATGCCGACTTCCGCGTTTGCAACGGCACGCAAAATCTCGTCGGTGTCGCGATCGGCTATCGCGCGAAGGATGGCTGGGTGACGGAGGGATGGTGGCAGGTTCCGGCGACCACCTGCGCCACGCTGATCGAGGGGCCGCTTCAGTCCCGCTATTATTATCTCTACGCAGAAGATGCGGCTCGCGGCGGCCGCTGGACGGGCGACGTCGAAATGTGCGTGGCGGAAAATGAATTCAAAATCCCAGGCGTGAAGGACTGCTACGCTCGTGGCTACCAAAAGATGGGGTTCAAGGAATACGACACGGGGCGTCAGGCGAGCTGGATGGTTCAGCTCTCCGATACCTCGGGCAGCCAAGAAAGCCAGAATTGATGATACGCAACCGCAAAGTCAAAATCCTCGCAACGCTCGGTCCGGCCTCCTCTTCTGAGGAGATGATCCAGAAGCTCCATCAGGCTGGGGCGGACCTGTTCCGCATCAACATGAGCCATGCCAGCCATGATGTGATGCGCACGCTGATCCAGCGTATTCGTGCCGTCGAAGCCCGCTGTGGCCGTCCGATCGGCATTCTCGCCGACTTGCAGGGTCCCAAGCTGCGCGTCGGCAAATTTGCCGAAGGCAAGGTCGATCTCAAGCCCGGCCAGACGTTTACGCTCGACAATCAGGATACGCCTGGCGACAACACGCGCGTGTTCCTGCCGCATCCTGAAATCCTGGAATCGGTCCAGCCCGGCCATCGCCTGCTGATCGACGATGGCAAGCTGGCGCTGCGTGCCGAGAAGTGCGATGGCAAGAGCATCGTCACAACGGTCATTTCGGGCTCGAAGATTTCGGACCGCAAGGGCGTCAGCCTGCCCGATACGCTGCTCGGCGTCGGTGCGCTGACCGACAAGGACCGCGTCGACCTCGATGCCGTTCTCGCCACCAACGAAGTCGATTGGGTAGCGCTCTCCTTCATTCAGCGCCCCGAAGACCTGATTGAGGTCCGCAAGATCTCCCATGGCCGCGTCGGCCTGATGTCGAAGATCGAGAAGCCGCAGGCCGTCGAGCGCATCGAGGAAATCATCGAGCTTTCCGACGCGCTGATGGTGGCCCGTGGCGACCTCGGCGTTGAAATGCCGCTGGAGGCCGTTCCCGGCATTCAGAAGCAGCTGATCCGCGCCTGCCGCCGCTCCGGCAAGCCGGTGGTCGTCGCCACGCAGATGCTGGAATCGATGATCTCCGCGCCCGTTCCGACCCGCGCCGAAGTCTCCGACGTTGCGACCGCCGTTTTCGAAGGCGCCGATGCCGTCATGCTCTCGGCGGAATCCGCCTCCGGTGACTATCCGGTCGAAGCCGTCTCCATGATGGCCTCGATCGCCGGCACCATCGAGCGCGAGCCGCATTATCCGGGCATCATCTATGCCCAGCGCGCCCTTCCCGAAGCGACCGGCGCCGATGCGATCTCGCTCGCCGCCCGCCAGATCGCCGAAACGCTGAAGCTCGCCGCCATCGTCTGCTACACCTCGTCGGGCACGACAGGCCTGCGTGCCTCGCGCGAGCGCCCGCAGGTTCCGATCCTGGCGCTGTCGCCGATCATCCAGACGGCGCGTCGCCTCTCCGTCGTATGGGGCATGCATTGTGTGGTCACGCATGATGCGACCGATCTCGACGACATGGTCAACAATGCCTGCCGCATCGTTGCCGAAGAAGGCTTCGGCAAGCCGGGCGACCGCATCATCATTTCGGCCGGCGTGCCGCTCGGTACGCCCGGCGCCACCAACATGCTGCGCATTGCCTATATCGGTTCGGACGGCCAGTCCGGCGTGTGATTGCCGACATCCGAGCCGGCAGCACCCTGAAATATCCGAAACCCGCTGTCGAAAGACGGCGGGTTTTTTCTTGTAGCCGAAGCGCCTGCGATCCCCCTGAGCAGGCGGATTGAGAAGGAGATATGCCAATGAAAGTCGGATTTATCGGATTGGGTCACATGGGCAGCGCCATGGCGGTCAATCTCGTCAAGGCTGGGCATGAGGTGACGGTCTATAATCGCTCGCGGGACAAGGCAGAGGCTCTGGCCGGCGAGGGCGCGAAAGTTGCCGGAACGGTGGCGGAGGCTTGCGGCGGTGAGGCCGTCTTCACCATGCTTGCCCATGACGATGCGCTGTCGGCCGTCGTTCACGGCGATGGCGGCGTCCTTGCGAGCCTTGGCAAGGGTGCGGTTCATATCTCCGCGAGCACGATCAGCGTTGCCATGTCCGAACGGCTGACCGGGGAACATGCCGCCGCTGGCCAGCGCTTCGTTGCCGCACCCGTCTTCGGCCGTCCGGAAGCTGCCGCCGCGGCAAAGCTTTTCGTTGCTGCAGCGGGTTCGCCCGATGCCATCCAGTCAGTCGCGCCGCTCTTCGAGGCGATTGGTCAACGTACTTTCGTGCTGGGCGAGGAGCCGAAGGCCGCCAATCTCGTCAAGCTCAGCGGCAATTTCCTCATCGCCGCCGTCATCGAGTCGCTCGGTGAAGCCATGGCGTTGGTGGAGAAGGGCGGTGTCGACCGGCATGCTTATCTCGATCTGCTGACATCGACGCTCTTCAACGCGCCTGTGTACAAGACCTATGGCGGGCTGATCGCCGATCGCAAGTTCCAGCCGGCCGGCTTCACCGCACCGCTCGGGCAGAAGGATGTTCGGTTGGCACTGGCTGCCGGCGAGGCGCTCAATGTGCCGTTGCCATTGGCGAGCCTGCTGCGTGATCGCTTCCTGACCCTGCTTGCCCATGGCGGCGAGGAGCTGGACTGGTCGGCCATCGGGGCGCTGGCTGCGAAGGATGCGGGATTGGTGGGGTAAATCGGGGCGTCCCATCGACGTTCGAGTTTGTGGAGCACCCCCCTCTGTCACTATCGTGACATCTCCCCCACAAGGGGGGAGATCGTTAGGAGCCTGCTGCCCGTTCTTCCCAAATCGATAAACAGCAGATTCTGCGAACTCAATGTTCATTTGAAGACCATCGGTGCCGCGAGCTACCAATCTCCCCCCTTGTGGGGGAGATGTCGCGGCAGCGACAGAGGGGGGTATCAGAGGTGCGGCAGACTGGAAGCAAGCAGACACTTGCTAACCACCCCACCACATGCAAACCTCCCTTACTTCAAGAGGAGGGACCCCATGCATCTCACCACATTGCTCGCCTTTGCCGCCGTTTCCTTTATCGGTATTGCGACGCCGGGGCCGACCGTGCTTCTGGCGCTGACCAATGGTTCGCGTTTCGGGGTCAGGCGCGCCTTGCCAGGCATGGTCGGCGCGGTGCTGTCCGATGTCGTCCTGATCAGCGCCGTCACCATCGGCCTTGGTGCCCTGCTTGCGGCTTCCGAATTCTGGTTCTCGGCCCTGAAATGGGTGGGTGCAGCCTATCTCGCCTTTCTCGGCATCATGATGCTGCGTTCGAAGGGGAGCATCGACGGCGCGTTGCAGGCGAGCGCGAGCCAGCCGAAGGGCACGGCCTTTGCCATTGGCCTCAAGAGCTTCATGGTCGCCGTCACCAATCCCAAGGGCTATCTCTTCTTCTCGGCCTTCCTGCCGCAGTTCATCGATCCCTCCGCGCCGCAGCTGCAGCAATATGTGGTTCTTGGCGCGATCTTTGCTGCGCTCGATTTCACGATCATGTTCGGCTATGCGGTGTTCGGCTCGCAGGCCGTTCGTGTTCTGAAATCGGAAGGGGCGAAATGGCTCGAGCGCGCCTGTGGCGGCGCGCTGCTGGCTCTTGCCGGCTCGCTGGCGCTTTATCGTCGCGCCGTGAACTAAGGTTATTGACGGCTCAGTGCCGCCTCGAAAACTTCTTGGTCGACATTGCCGCCCGACGTGACGGCGATCACCGTATCGCCGTCGATATCTTTGTTATGGAAGAGTGCCGCAGCCAGCGCGACGGCGCCGCCCGGTTCCACGACGATCTTCAGCCGAGTGAAGGCGAGCGCCATGGCTTTTTGTGCCTCTTCATCCGTGACAACTAGGCCGGGTCCGCAAAGGCGTTTCATGATCGGAAAAGTGATGTTGCCCGGCTGCGGGCTGATGATGGCATCACAGATCGAGCCTTGCAGCGCGGCATTGCGTTCGATCTTGCCCGAGGCGAGCGAACGGGCGGTGTCGTCGAAATTTTCCGGTTCGCACGGGCGCACCTTGAAGCCCGGCGCGCGGGATTCGAGCGCCAGTGCGATACCCGAGGTCAGCCCGCCACCACCACAGGGAACCAGTACGCTCGCAGCCTCGATGCCTTCTTCGGCCGCCTGTTCGGCGATCTCCAGTCCCGTCGTTCCCTGGCCGGCGATCACCTGCGGTTCGTCGAAGGGCTTGATGAGCGTCAGGTTACGCTCCTTTGAGATTCGCGCGCCGATCCCATCGCGATCTTCCTTGACGCGATCATAGAGCACGACTTCGGCGCCGAAGGCGCGGGTATTGGCGATCTTCAGCTTTGGAGCGTCCGTCGGCATGATGATGACCGAGGGGATGCCGTGCAGCTTTGCTGCCAGCGCAACGCCCTGCGCATGGTTGCCGGACGAGAAGGCAATGACGCCTCGCGAACGCACGGCCGGCTCCAGCGCCGAGACCGCCGACCAGCCGCCGCGAAACTTGAAGGAGCCGGAATGCTGCAGGCATTCGGCTTTCACGAACAGGGGGCGCCCGGCAATCTCATCGAGAAAGGGCGAGGAGAGAAGCGGCGTGCGCCGAGCCCGGCCGCCGAGGCGAGTGCGGGCGGCTTCGATCATTGCGATATCGACCATGGAGGGATCACTCTTCTGATTTAGAAAGGTTTTCCATCCATAAAGCGCGCCGCTTTCCTTTGAAACAAGGAGATTGTCTCCGTGACACTTCAGGCAGCGCCAGGCAGCGAGAGATGCCCGACATTATAGCTCTGCAGACCGGATCGAGCCGGATGTTTGGGCGGCTCGGCCAAGAGGCGGAAGCGCACGAGCGTCCAAGAGGTCGGCTCGAAAGCCACGACCGAGGCGAGGGCGCCGCCATTCGATATGGATTGTGCTGCGGTTTCGGTCTCGTTCGCGCGGAGTTCGGCAAGCGAGGTTTCGGCGTCGATTGCGACCACCTCACGCGCGGCGAAGCCGGCGCTGCGGATATCCGCCGATGTATCGGCGTGCCAGACGATCCATGTGTTGACCCGGGGGCGGCCGAAGCTCTCGGTCAAGGCCACGAAGCCGGGGCCGCAGACGAAGTCGCTCATGCCTTCCTCCTGCTGCCAGACGTAAAAGGGAGCGTAGAGATTTTCCCGGCTTCCCGTCATCACATCGCCCTTTCTCGCTGTGAGATAGGCCTTGAACTTCAGGCCCGGGAGATTGTCGAGCAGGGGACCCTTGTCGCGGATGCGGCGATCGATAATCGCCATGTCGTAATCCGCGGGAAGGGGAAAGTTATACTGCATGGCGATCATTGCTCATTCCTCCAGCCAGGTCACGGCGCTGCCATCCTGCGCCGCCTGGATACTGATATAGGAAAAGGTGCTTTCCGCTGCCGCACCGTGCCTGTGGCGTTCGTTCGGTGCGAAGCTGATGCAGTCGCCGGCCCGCAACTCTTCGGCGGAACCGCCGAAACGTTCTGCAAGCCCGATGCCGGACAGAACATAGAGGATCTGTCCGTGCGGATGCGTGTGCCAGCGTGTCATCACGCCAGGCTCGAGGGCGCAGCGCATCGCGGTCAGGCCGCCATTCTCACCATTCTCCACGAGCGGCTCCACCCAGAAGGAAGCGGTGGCGATGCCCTCGGGTGATGATCGCATGTTCGTGCCGGCACGGTGAATGGCGGGCGATGGGGTGGATGTGGTCTGAGGCATGTTTCTCAAACCTGCTCGATCATCTGCGCGATGCCGTCGGAAAAGGACCAGTCCTCGCGCGTCGCCGTCGTGATGGTGATCATGATGTCCTCGGGACGGATGCCGGGTGCATCGCCAAGCAGCTCGGCGACCCGACGATAAAAGGCTTTCTTGACCTCGGTGCTGCGCGGCTTGCCGATCGTGACGTCGAAAAAGATGTAATTATCCGAGCGCGGAGTGCTGGCGAAATAAGTCCGATCGAAGACGAGTTCATGCGGCTCCAACTGATGAATGGCCTGGAAGCGATCGGTTGGCGGCACGTCGAAGGCTTCGACCATGGCGCGGTGAAAATTATCGGACAGCGCCTTCAGATATTCCGGCGACTTGCCGCGCAGAAGGGTGATGCGGGTGAATGGCATGGGATGCTCCTGTTTCCGTGTCACTTGACGAGCATAGAATGCCAGCAGATAATAATCCTGAAAATCAGATAATTCTGGATTTATAGTCCCAAAAATATGGATGATTGTCCATGCGGAAGATTATCTTCGATCTCGATGTGCTGCGCAGCTTTGTCACCGGTATGGATCTTGGCAGCTATGCCAAGGCAGCCGACAGACTCGGGCGTTCGACGTCTGCGATCAGCGCCCAGCTCAAGAAGCTGGAAGAGCAGGCGGGTACGCCGATCTTTCGCAAGGCTGGGCGAGGACTGGCGCTGACGGAGGCCGGCGAGGCGATGCTTGGCTATGCACGGCGGCTGCTTGATTTGAACGACGAAGCGGCCACGGCGCTGCATGGGACGGAGCTGGAAGGTTGGGTGCGGCTCGGCTTGCAGGAGGATTTCGGAGAAACGCTGCTGCCTGAGGTGCTTGGCCGTTTCGCACGCGCGCATCCAAAAGTGCGCATCGAGGCGCGTGTGGTGCGCAATGCCGAGCTGGTCGAGCGCGTGACGTCTGGCAAGCTCGATCTGGCGCTTGCCTGGAGTGACGGTTTTCGCACGGCGCATACCGATCGTATCGCCGAAGTACCATTCTGCTGGGTCGGTCCGGCAAATGGCGCGGTGCATTGGCACGCCGACAGCGGCGAGATCATGCCGTTGGCCTCGCTCGAGGCGCCCTGTCTGCTGCGGACTATCGCCACGAAGGCGCTCGATCGCGCCGGCATCGGCTGGCGGATATCCTTCGTCAGCCCGAGCCTCGGCGGCCTTTGGGCGGCCACGGCGGCAGGCCTCGGCCTGGCGCTGCGCACCCCGCTCGGCTTACCAAGTAAGGTACGGCAGCTGACGCCGGGGGAGGCCGGTTTACCGGCCCTGCCGAAGCTCGATCTCGTATTGCATCGCGCCGAGGCGGAGGCGAGCCCGGCAACGGAACGGCTGGCATCAATCATGCTGCAGGCCGTACGGCAGACGGTCGACACCGTGCAGCAAAGCCGGATATTCGAGGATACGCCAGACTATGATGTCGTTACGGCCTGAGAGACGGCGCGGGATTCGGAAGGTTCCTTCGGCAGGCTGGCTATACGGATTTCGGCCTCGGCCGCCAGTATCTCCAGGTCGCGCGGCTGGCCTGCCAGATGTTCGATGGCTGCGATCGCAACATCCGTCGTCACATAATCGGGCTTGTGGCCGAGATTGCGGATGGTGATGAGTTCGGCACCGGCGATATCCCGCGCAAGCCCGCGCGAATGCAATTCCTCCAGCACGATATCGTCGCTGTCGCCGGTGATGATGACGGTGGGCGCCTTGATCTCGCCGTAGCGCGGTGCGTGAGTTGAGACATAGGCAAAGAGATTGACCACGTCGATTGCATTGTTGCGGAAGGTCTGTGGCCGCAACACGAGTTCCGGAGCCGTCTTCATGATATAATCTATCGGTCGCGTGTTCGGGTGGAAGATGTTGAGCGTACCGGTATCGACCCGACGTAGGCCGATCGGAATGACGAAGAGCTGGGTGAAGAGCCAACCGAAGACGGGCATGGCGGCGAGCGTATAATACCAGTCGACGCCGCCGGGCCAGGGGTGAGTCGCCGGAGCGAGGAAGAGCAGGCCCTTGGTCTTTTCGGGATGGCGCATGCCGAAGGCGGCGGCGATGGCACCGCCGAAGGAATGACCGATGATGACGGCACTCTTGATGCCGCGCCTATCCATCAGCCTGGCGATAGCGTCGGCCTGGCCGGAGGGAAGGGCATTTTCGGCGGTCCCGCGTTCGGAATAGCCATGACCGGGACGATCGACGAACAGCATTTCAGCGCGGCCACTCAAAGGTGCCGCAAAGGCCTCGAACTGATCGCGCAGATTGCCGCTGGCACCGTGGATGAAGACCAGAGCCGGCAGGTCCGCTGTCGCCGGGTGTGGCAGATGCACGGCGTTCAGGCGGTAGCCGCCGATATCGGTGAGTTCGCCGATATTGGGATAGGTCTGCTCGATGGCGCGTGTCTTGTAGGCGGAAAAGCCCGCAGCAGCGGCAAGGAGCATGACAATGGCGGCGAGAAGAGAATCGAACATTGCGGCACGGATCAAATATCGTAAGACACTAATCTAGCGCATTCCTGCGGCTTTTCATCCCTTCCAATTTGGTTTCGATGAAGGCCAATGCGATTTCAGAAGGGGAGAGCCTTCGGCTACGATATCAGGTGCGGCTGCCGGCAACCTTTTCCGAGAGCTTACCGGCTTCTTCCTGAGCCGACCGATTCGCCGGATATACTTCCAGGAAGCGCTCCCAAGCCTTGAGCGCGAGCGCATCATTGCCGCCTTCGGTCAGGATCGCCGCCATGCCGGCCAACGCGCCGAAATGGCGCGGCTCTATCCGGAGGACCTGATTGATGTCTTCCATCGACTTTCGATAGTCGCCGATCGCGAAATTCAGCGTCGCACGACGATTCCAGCCTTCGACATAGTCTGGCTTCAGCGAGATCACCTGATCGAGATAGTCCATGGCGGCGGCATTGCGCTTGTCCTGGATGGCCTTGCCGGCCCATTGCATCAGGAGATTGATCGTGGCGCTGCCGGAATCGCTGAGTTCGGCGTTGATCTGATCTGCGATCAGGCTTGCCTGATCGGGATCACGCTGGCGCTTCAGCGCCGTGAAGAGATTGTTGAGCTGCTGCTTCGGCGACAGGCTGCCGGAGGAATCACTGGGACCCTTCTTCTCCACTATGCTCGGTTCATCCGCCAACGTCGCGTGGGGGGCGAAGGCCGTCAGAGCCAGCAGAATCGGCAGGGCTAGATATGGCAAAGCAAAAACTCGCATGGCGGGCATAGTAGCCCGCCAATGTCGAAGATCAAAACCAAATTTGATGCGATCAACTAAAACTGAGCTCCGATCCAAAGGATCCGAGCCGCGCTATATCAGCCCTGACGAGCCTTGTAGCGCGGGTTCAGCTTGTTGATGATGTAGATGCGGCCCTTGCGGCGAACCAGACGATTGTCACGGTGACGCGCCTTGAGCGACTTGAGCGAATTCTTGATCTTCATTTTTCTGATCCGCGATGTTCGAGGGGGAATGTCACATTCGCCCGTATCTTTAACAATCAAAAGCGCGCTCGGGGCGCGCTCTTTAGGGTGGGGAGCAAATACCCTGTCATACTGGGCCTGTCAACCATGTCAGGGGCTTTTTCCCACGGCTCTCAGCGCAGAAGCTGTGTGACATGCCCCATTTTGCGGCCCGGCCGCGCTTCGGTCTTGCCGTAGAGATGTACCAGCGTCTCGTCAAGGCGCAGCCATTCCGGCAGAGCTTCGATGTCGTCGCCGATCAGATTCGTCATGACGCAGTTCGAATGGCGCTCGGGATTTCCGAGCGGCAGACCGGCGACGGCGCGGATATGCTGCTCGAATTGCGAGATGACGCAGGCGGCTTCCGTCCAGTGACCGGAATTATGCACGCGCGGCGCCATTTCATTGGCGATCAGGCTGCCGTCGGCCAGCGCGAAGAATTCGATGCCGATGATGCCGACATAGCCGAGAGCTGTGAGGATTTTCTCGGCCGCCTCGCGAGCGGCGATCGCCGTCTGCGCGGAAATATTGGCCGGCAGCGTCGAGGTGTGAAGGATACCGTTGCGATGGATGTTTTCGGCAGGATCGTAACAGGCGACCGCTCCGTCGATCCCGCGTGCGGCGATGATGGATATCTCGCGCTCGAAGGAAACGAAGCTCTCGAGAATCAGCGGCACGTTGCCCAAGGCAGCATAGCCGCCCTCGGCGCTATCGGCTGAGGAGCGATAGACGCGTTGCCCCTTGCCGTCATAGCCGAGGCGGCGGGTTTTCAGCACGCCTTGTCCGCCGAAATCGGCCAGCGCCTTTTCGAGATCGGCCTGGCTATCGACGGCGTGGAAGCGGGCCGTCGGAATGCCGCAGCCGTTGATGAACCGCTTCTCTGTCAGCCGGTCCTGCGCCATTTCCAGCGCCTTCGGCGGCGGATAGACGGCTATCTGCGAGGCAAGCGCCTCGGCGGCGGAAACCGGGACATTCTCGAATTCATAGGTCACGACATCGCAGCGTCTGGCCAGCTCGGCAAGGGCGGCCGCATCGTCGTAGCCGGCGACAATCTGCTCGTTGGCGACCTGGGCTGCGGGACAATCCGTCTGCGGTTCGAGGATGACGGTGCGGAAATTCAGGCGTGCAGCCGCCATGGCCAGCATGCGGCCGAGCTGGCCGCCGCCGATGATGCCGATCGTCTTCGCGCTCATTGGTCGTCCATCGGATATTCGGCGACCGCGGCACTCTGGCGGGCGCGCCATTCGTCGAGCCGGTCGGCAATCTCTTCATCGCCGAGCGCCAGGACGGCAGCGGCAAGAAGGGCGGCATTGACGGCACCGGCCTTGCCGATCGCCAGCGTCCCGACGGGAATGCCGGCCGGCATCTGGACGATGGAGAGGAGGCTGTCCTGCCCGGACAGCGCGCGGGACTGCACCGGCACGCCGAAGACAGGCAGAGGCGTCATGGATGCCGCCATGCCCGGCAGGTGCGCCGCGCCGCCGGCGCCGGCGATGATGACCTTGAAGCCTTCGTCCCTCGCGCCCTTCGCGAAATTCACCAGCCTGTCGGGCGTGCGATGAGCCGAGATGATGCGCGCATCATAGGTGATTTCAAGCGCCTCTAAGGTGTCCGCGGCATTCTTCATGGTTTCCCAGTCGGACTGGCTTCCCATGATGATGGCGACAGGCGGTCTTTCGGTCATCATCGTTGCTTTGTGCTCCTCACGCTATGATATCGGGGATAATCTGGTCTTCCAGCTTGGTCAGCTTGTCCTTGATGACGAGCTTCTTCTTCTTCATGCGCTGGATTCGAAGGGCATCGCAGCCCGTCTGGATCATGGCATTGATTGCGGTATCATAATCCTCGTGCTCCTGGCGCAGCCGCGCCACGATCAGCCTGATTTCCGCCTGTTCCTGATCGGCCATGTTCATTTCCCCAGCATATAGCGGAATCGTATTCGTTCCGTCTCGTGAATCCCGCAAGCTCCTATCACCAAATGGCGATAACGGGAAGTTATCCTTCATCACGAATTTGCCGCCTATAGGCCACGTTTTCGCCTTCGACAAAGCCTCGATATTATGGCACAGTGGGAGGGTTGACACCTAGAGCCTTGGCGAATGGATGGTCAGGGCTCTCAAAGAGGAAGGAAGGGTCATATGACTGTTCAAGCTCATCTTGAATCGCTCGAAAAGAAACATGTCGCGCTCGAGGAGGCGCTGCATGTGGCACTGTCATCTCCCTCTATGAATGATACGGAAATAGCCGACATCAAACGCAGGAAACTGCGCGTCAAGGACGAAATCCAACGTCTGCGTTCGTCAGTTCACTGACATAACGGTTTTAAAGTTCAAGAAGCCATCGATCTTGGGGGCAACAGAGGCAGATCGAAAATTTCCCAGCCAGGATCGATGAGCATTTCCGTCAAAACGGATGCGCCAACATCATAGCGTTTGAGGTAGAAGTTGGCGCAATTTTCCTGAAGCCGCGAAAGCCAAGGATTTCAGGACCAGAACTGATCCAGCCATAAATTCAGCTTGTCGAAACCGCGGCTGTTGACTGCATATATGCGTTTCGTACCTTCATTGGTGACGGAAACGAGATTGCTGTCGAGCAGCGCTTTCAAATGCTGCGAAACCGCCGGGCGGCTGATCGGCAGGCCCTGCGCCAGTTCGTTGACCGTTTTGGGTGCGCGGCGTAATTCCTCCAGCAGATAGCGCCGGTTCGGATCCGCGATGGCTGCGAAAGGGTCCATGGTCGACATGGCGGAAAGCTACGTCAAACACCAAAGGGCGGCAAGTTAATTGTGCGCTGCATGATATATTGCGCGATAGGCTTACTAAAGCGCGTCGCGATCTTTCAGATTCGCTCTGTGCGCTTTAGATTCTTGATTTTTCGCATGTGGTTTTCGTAAAACCGCTGCACACTTTTGCGCGACATGCTCCAGCGGCGCCGAGAATGTCCGGATTTACGCCACGGATCGCCGTTTCAGCCGCTGCCCCTTGTCAGAAAGAGCTAACGGATTTACTCACGACTATCGAACCGGTGCGCCATCGCTGACGATGGAAGCCGAAACCATGGAAGCCCGCATGACCGCGCCCGAAGATCGTTGCCGCCTTGTTCTCATCGTTCCCGATATCGCCGATATCGAACAGCAGGCGAAGGTCGTGGCCGATGCGCTGAGGGGCGGGGATGTCGCCTCGGTGATCATTCCCCAATACGGGCTGGATGATGGCACCTTCCAAAGACATGCGGAAAAGCTGGTGCCCGTGGTACAGGCGGCAGGCGCCGCGGCATTGATTGCCGGCGACAGCCGAGTAGCGGGCAGGGCCAAGGCCGACGGGCTGCACATTGCCGGAAATATTACCGAGCTTACCGAAGCCGTCGAAAAATTCGTGCCGAAGCTGATCGTCGGCGGAAGCGCTGCCGACAGGCACGGCGCGCTGGAGGTTGGCGAGTTGCGACCGGATTATATCTTTTTCGGCAAGCTGGATGGCGACATCAAGCCGGAGGCGCATCCGAAGAACCTGGCGCTCGGCGAATGGTGGGCCTCGATGGTCGAAATCCCCTGTATCGTCATGGGTGGCACTGATCCGCAATCGGCGCTCGAAGTGGCCTTGACGGGTGCAGAGTTCGTGGCGTTGCGCACAGCGGTTTTTGCCGACTCCGCAGCGGCTCCGTCCATCGTTGCGCAAGTGAATGCGCTTCTGGACGAAAAAGCGCCACGGTTTGAGGATTGATAGCGGTTCATGTCGTCAAAGCCTCGATTCCGCCATAAACCTTTTCTTGTCGCGCTCACGGCCGGGCTGACGATATTTCCACTGCTGGCTGCAGCGCAATCGGATAATGGCGCTACGTCGTTGCCGGGTGTTAAGGCGCCGGCGGAGAAGGGGGCGCGGCCCGATGACAAGGTTCAGGCCGATGATCAGGCGCAGTCCGATGACGCATCCTCCGTGCCGGATGCGCCGGCGACCAACGAAAGCATCGTGACGCGGCCCTTGGGTGCCGATGCCGGCACCTTCAAGACCGAGAAGATCCAGCCGGGTAGCGAGCCGAAGGCCGACGGCGACATCAAGCCCTCGGAAGGCGTCGGCGTCTTCGAGCGCATGGGTGCCAATCTGCCCGCCCTGCCGCCGGAAAAGCCCTTCAAGGGCAAGGTCGACGACGCCTACGGCGCCTTTCAGCGCGGCTATTATCTGACCGCCTTTCAGAGAGCGCTGCCGCGAGCGCAGCTCGGTGATCCCGCCGCGCAGACCCTCATTGCCGAGCTGATGTCGCAGGGATTGGGCGTCAAGCGCGACACCAAGGACGCTGCTTTCTGGTATAGCAAGGCTGCCGATGGCGGTGATGCGACCTCGATGTTCAAATACGCCTTGATCCTGATGGAAGGCCGCGACGTGCCCCGCGATCAGAAGAAGGCGGATGAATGGATGAGGAAGGCTGCCGAAGCCGGGCAGGCTTCGGCCGAATTCAATGTGGCACAGATGCTGACGGCCGAAAATCCCGGCGCGAAGGGCCTGCAAATGGCGCTTCCCTATTATGAGAAATCCGCCCAGCAGGGTATCGCCGACGCGCAATATGCCGTCTCGCAGCTCTATCTCAACCTTCCAGACCTGCCGCCGGAGAAGAAGGCC
The DNA here is from genome assembly GCF_056755475.1 of Rhizobium sp. KNZ2-6A. NCBI lineage: Bacteria > Pseudomonadati > Pseudomonadota > Alphaproteobacteria > Hyphomicrobiales > Rhizobiaceae > Rhizobium > Rhizobium sp. KNZ2-6A. The sequence goes on from NZ_JBNDIC010000001.1 coordinate 149,401, forward strand.
CGCGCGCGCGAGTGGCTGTCGCGCGCCGCCAATTCAGGCTTCGACACCGCGCAGCTCGATATGGGCCTCTGGCTCATCAACGGCATTGGTGGCGGCAAGGATCTGGAAAACGGCTTCAACTGGATGCGGGTCGCCGCCTTTCGCGGCAATGTCGTCGCCCAGAACAAGCTGGCGCACCTTTATATCAACGCCATCGGTACGAAGCAGGATCCGGTGGCTGCGGCCACCTGGTATGTTATTTCCCGCCGCGCCGGTCTGAAGGATGCGGAGCTTGAGGATTTCTATCAGGGCATCGAGGACTTTCAGCAGAAAGCGGCCATCGACGCCGCGAACAAGTATCGTCGCGCGCGGTAGCAGCCGAGGTCGAAACCAGCCGCAGCGGGCCTGATGTGAGGTGAGTTTGCGCGTGCCATAGCCTCACCACTTGAAATTCCCCCGATTTTATGGTCTTGAGGCCGCCAATCTTTATTTCCGCTGACGCTCCCGCTCCGTCGGGGCCTGCTTTCGGGCCGCCCGGTCAGCGCATTCTGCATTATCCAAGGAAACCCGATGGCCCGTTCTGCTCTTCTCAATGTCATGGTTCAGGCTGCCCTCAAGGCAGGCAAGTCGCTCAGCCGCGATTTCGGCGAAGTGCAGAACCTGCAGGTTTCGGTGAAGGGGCCGGGCGATTTCGTCAGCCAGGCGGATCTGAAGGCGCAGAAGATCATCCGCGACGAGCTGATGAAGGCGCGTCCGACCTACGGTTTCCTCGGCGAGGAAGGCGAAGAGGTCAAGGGCACGGATGGCGCGCATCGCTGGATCGTCGATCCGCTCGACGGCACCACCAACTTCCTGCACGGCATTCCGATGTTCGCGGTTTCGATCGCGCTCGAGCGCAACGACGAGATCGTTGCCGGCGTCATCTTCAATCCGGCGACCGACGAACTCTATACGACCGAACGCGGCGGCGGCGCATTCCTTAATGACCGTCGCCTGCGCGTCGCTTCGCGCCGCGTGCTGTCGGACAGCGTCATCGGCTGCGGCATTCCGCATCTCGGCCGCGGCAATCACGGCAAGTTTCTGGTGGAGCTGCGCCACGTCATGGGCGAAGTCGCCGGCGTGCGCCGCCTCGGCTCCGCATCGCTCGATCTTGCCTATGTCGCCGCCGGCCGTTTCGACGGTTTCTGGGAAACCGGCCTTTCGCCCTGGGATGTCGCGGCGGGCATTCTGCTGATCCGTGAAGCCGGCGGTTTCGTCTCGGATTTCCATGGCGGTAACGACATGCTCGGCACCAGTTCGATCATCTGCGGCAACGAGCACATCCAGAAGGCGCTCGCCGAAGTGGTCAAGCGTCCGATCCCGACGAAGTAAGCCGTTCCCCCGTTCGCTTTTTCGAATGACAAAACAGTCTGTTGCCAACGGACTGTTTTGTGCTTTCCGTCTCTTCAATTCGGCACAATGTTGCTCTAGTCTCCGCCTGCGGAAAATGCGGTGGCGGAGCGTGTGATGGAAAATGTGAATCTGTCGGACCTGGGATCGACCGACAACGTATCGGGCAATTACACCTACAAGCTCTCAAGCCCGATGGCCTTCTTCTGGACGATGGTTCTTTTCCTGATCATCGTCGGCTTCATCGTGGCCATCCTCTTCCGTCAAGCTCAGGTCGCCTTCCTGCACAATCCCGGCCTTAACGGCTTGATCCTGGGCGTTCTGGCCGTCGGCATCCTGCTGGTCTTCAATCATGTGCTGATGCTGAGGCCGGAGGTTCGCTGGTTCAATCATTTCCGCGCCGTCGGCAATGCGGACAAAGTCGGCCGCAATCCGCGGCTTCTCGCACCGATGCGGGCGCTGCTCGGCAACCGCCGCGCGATGCAGCTCTCCACCGCCACACTGCGCTCCATTCTCGATTCGATCGCCACGCGCCTCGACGAATCGCGCGATACCTCGCGCTATCTCATCGGCCTGCTGGTCTTTCTGGGTCTGCTCGGCACATTCTGGGGTCTGATCGGCACCATCGGCTCGATCAACGACGTCATCCAGGGCCTCGATGCCGGCACCGGCGGCAGCGGCGATATTCTGAGCGCCCTGAAGAGCGGGCTTTCCGGCCCGCTGGTCGGCATGGGCACGGCCTTCTCGTCGTCGCTGCTCGGCCTTTCCGGCTCACTGATCCTCGGCTTCCTCGACCTGCAGGCCGGCCGCGCGCAGAACCGTTTCTATACCGAGCTCGAAAACTGGCTCTCGTCGGTTACCGATGTCGGCTCCGATATCGCCCCCGTCATCGAAGGCGCGGCCGGTGCCTCCTCGGAGGATGTGCGGGCGCTGTCGGACTATCTGCGCAAGATCGCCGAGGAAGGCGGCGGTCAGCGCTCGGTAACCGCCATGGCCAATCTCGCCGAGGGCATTCAGGGCCTGGTCAAGAACATGCGCAACGAACAGCAGATGCTGCGCGACTGGATCGAGGCGCAGCAGGAAGAGGCGAAATCGATGCGCCGCACGCTCGACCGCCTTGCCGACCGCATCGGCCATACCGAGAAGACCGGGAGCAAGTAAGCCATGGCGCTCGCCCGCAACCGACGCCACCAGAGAAGCGTCGACTATTGGCCCGGCTTCGTCGATGCGCTCTCCACGCTGCTGATGGCGATCATGTTCCTGCTGACGGTCTTCGTCGTCGGCCAATTCATCCTCAGCCGTGAAATCTCCGGGCGTGACGAGGTGCTCAACCGCCTCAACAGCCGCATCAACGATCTGGTGGAGCAACTGGCGCTCGAAAAGAACGGCAAGCAGGATCTGGAAGATACCGTCGCCAATCTGCAGGCCTCTCTTTCATCGGCGGAAAGCGAACGTTCGCGCCTGCAGTCTCTGCTTGCCGCGGGTTCAGGCAGCAGCCAGGCCGCCGAGCAGCGGGCCGGTACGTTGTCGCAGCAGCTCGACGAGCAGAAGCAGGTGAGTGCGCGGGCTCTTACCCAAGTCGATCTCCTCAATCAGCAGATTGCCGCGCTGCGCAGCCAGATCGCGGCCGTGGAGGTAGCACTCCAGGCTTCCGAGGCCAAGGATCAGTCGTCGCAGGTGAAGATCGCCGATCTTGGGCGGCGGCTGAACGTGGCGCTGGCGCAGCGCGTGCAGGAGCTGAACCGCTACCGCTCGGATTTCTTCGGCCGCTTGCGCGAAATCCTCTCCGATCGTGACAATATCCGCATCGTCGGCGACCGTTTCGTATTCCAGTCGGAAGTGCTGTTCCCGTCGGGAGCGGCCGATCTCAATCCGGCCGGTCAGACTGAGATGACCAAGCTCGCTGCGGCTCTCATCGATCTTTCCAAGGAAATCCCGCCCGAGATCAATTGGGTGCTGCGCGTCGATGGCCATACGGACAATGTGCCGCTTTCGGGCAGTGGCCGCTATCCGGACAACTGGGCGCTGTCGTCGGCGCGCGCCATCGCAGTCGTCAAGTTCCTGATCTCGCAAGGCGTTCCCGCCGACAGGCTTGTTGCAGCCGGCTTCGGCGAATTCCAGCCGATCGCACCCGGCGATACGCCAGATGCTCGTGCCACCAACCGGCGCATCGAGCTGAAGCTGACGGAAAAATAAGCGGTCATCGCCCCGGCGATGCGATATTGTCTAGGCGTGCCTGCAGGAATTGCCGCACGGCTTCGCTGTCACTGAGGCCGATCGCGGTCCGGTAGGCACTGGAGGCGTTTTCCGTATCTCCAGCTTCGGTCAGTAGATGGGCGCGCACGGCCCAATAAGGCTGATAGTTGACGATCTCGCGCTCGGCTATCCGGTCAAGGAGAGCCAGCCCTGCGGCTGGACCTTTCACTTTGCCCGTCACCGCCGCGTAGCTGACGCGCGCGCCGGCTGTCGGCTTCATCATCACAAGCGCTTCATAGAGCTTGGCCAGTGCGGCCCAGTCGGTCGCGCCGGAGCGTCGCCGGTCGGCATGCACGGACTGGATCGCGGCCTGGCACTGGAACGGACCGAAACGCCCGAATGCACCGGCCTTTCGCAGCAGATTGTCGGCCTCGACGATCATTTCGGCATCCCAAAGGGCCATTTCCTGCTGGTCGAGAGGGACATATCGTCCATTCGCGTCGCGCCGCGCATCACGACGGGACTGGCTGTAGAGCATGAGTGACAACAAGCCCATGGCCTCCGGCTCCTGGGGCAGGGTCGCAAGCAGAGTGCGGCCGAGCCAGATGGCCTCATCCGCTAGGGATCTTTGCTTGCCGATCTCTCCGTCGACCCCGTCCCAGCCGAGGCCATAGGCGGCATATATCGCCGAGAGCACGCTTTCCAATCGGTCCGGCAACACGGACCGGTCCGGAACGATAAACGGGATATGCGCCTCGCGAATCTTGATTTTTGCCCGCACCAGCCGCTGGCCCATGGCTTGCGGCGAAACGAGGAAGGCCTTGGCTATGGTTGCTGCATCGACGGCCAGTACGGATTGCAGCATCAGCGGTGTGTGAGCCGAGCGATCCAAAGCCGGATGGGCGCAGACGAAGAGAAGCTTCAAGCGCTCATCCGGAAAGGTGGGATTGCCTGCGTTCATGCGTTCCTCCGCTTCTTCGAAGGCCATCATGATCCTGTCGCGCGCTCCGGCCCTGACATTCTCGTGCCTGACCCGGCGAAGGAGGTTGCGCTTGGCTGCAACCAGCAGCCAAGCTTCCGGATTGTCGGGGATGCCGCGTTCCGGCCAGGTACTCAACGCTGCCGCGATCGCATCGGACAAAGCATCCTCGGCCGCCGGCACGTCGCGGAAACGCGCGGCGAGAAAAGCAATCAGCTTGCCGTAGGATTGACGTGCCGCCTGCTCGGCAGCGCGTCGGGCATCCAATGCCATGATGGCTACATCTGCAATCGCGGCCTTATCTCGACCGAGCCTTGCTGGGAGATCGGAATGCGCAAGGCCCATTCCAGCGCGGCATCGAGATCCGGCACGTCGATCAGATAGAAGCCGCCAAGCTGCTCCTTGCCATCAGGGAAGGGACCGTCCTTTACCTCGTGGTCTTCGCCCTGGCGACGGACGACCGTTGCTGTCTCCGGCGCGGTCAATCCCGCGCCCCCGGTCATGATGCCGGCCTGGACAAGCGCCTGCGTGTAGGCGATCCAGCCGTTCTTATAGGTTGGATCGGCGCGACGCTGAAAATCCTCGGCTGATTCACGGATGATCAAAGCATATTGCATGAGATAAGTCTCCCATTTGCAGTTTGACGATGGCCGGACGGCGTAACCCACAAAGCTGAATGCCGGAATATACAACACCGCTGGCAAAACGGCTTCCTGCCGCTTCGATATAATGAGCCGCGGGCCCGGGCGAATTCGACACGCGCGAAAAGATTTTTTGAAATTCTTCGCCGAAAAATCAAAACGGCCGGCATGCCCAAGGGCAGCCGGCCGCAGATGGCTTTACAGCGGATGCTTGACGCGAAGCCTCAGGCGGTTGCGGTGGTTTGGTCGTCGATGGCTGCGCCGCCGACATGAGCCTTGATCGATTCGATGGCGTGCAGAGCCGAAGCCTTCGCCTTGTAGCCTTCGGAACCGAACATGGTTTCGCCGTTCGAGGCTTTGAAGCGGAAGCGAAACTCGCCGGCCTTGTCCTTGTAGACTTCAAATTTATACATGGTTCACGTCTCCTAGAATCGCGTCAGCGCGGGATAACGCGGAAAATCTAGCGCAACTTCAAAGTTATTTCCATATGGTTGTATTCGCGGCAACAGAACACTGCACACACTATTTCGCGATAAGCATGTGCTCCTCTATGCCGGCATCGAACTGCAGGCGGGCGAGCTTCGCATAGATGCCGCCGTGGCGGATCAGGCTCTGATGCGTGCCTTCCTCGACGATACGGCCCTGATCGAGCACCAGAATGCGGTCGGCCTTCAGCACGGTTGCCAGACGATGGGCGATGACGAGGGTGGTGCGTGTTTCCATGAGGCCTTCCAGGGCCTTCTGCACCAGGGTTTCGCTTTCCGCATCGAGGGCGGAGGTTGCCTCGTCGAGCAGCAGGATCGGCGCGTTCTTCAGGATGGCACGGGCGATCGCGATGCGTTGCCGCTGGCCGCCGGAGAGTGTTACGCCGCGCTCGCCGACTTGCGTGTCATATCCCTGTTCCAGGCGCGAGACGAATTCGTCCGCCTGTGCCGCGATGGCGGCGGCGCGCACGTCCTCGCGAGAGGCATCCGGGCGGCCGAAGGCGATATTGTCATGGATGGAGGCGGCGAAGATCGTCGTATCCTGGGGTACGATGGCGATGCGCTCGCGCAAGGCGTCCGGCAGAACATCGCGAGCGTCGACGCCATCTATGGCGACACCGCCCTTCTGCGGATCATAGAAGCGCAGCAGCAGTGAAAAAATGGTGCTCTTGCCGGCGCCGGAAGCCCCGACGATCGCGACCGTCTCGCCCGGCTTCACCGAGAAGGAGAGCCCATGCAGCGCCGATCTTCCGGGCCGCGACGGATAGGAGAAGTGGACGTCGGTGAATTCCACGCGGCCTTGCGGCGGCTGCGGCAAAGGCAGGGGATTGGCCGGAGCGGCTATCGGCGAAACCTCGGCAAGCAGTTCGCCCAGGCGGTCGGCCGCACCCGCGGCCTGCGACAGCTCGCCCCAGACTTCCGACAGGGAACCGAGCGAGGAGCCGGCGATGACGGAATAGAGCAGAAACTGGCCGAGCGTGCCGGCCGACATGGTGCCGGCGAGCACATTCTGCGCACCCACCCAGAGAACGGCGACGATGCTGCCGAAGATCATGGCAATGGCGAAGCCCGTTAGCAGCGAGCGGGATTTGATTGCCGCGCGCGCCGCCTGATAGGCATCCTCGACCGCGTTGCCGTAGCGCTGGGAAGCGGCGATCTCGCCATTATAGGCCTGTATGGTGCGGTTGGCCGCGATGGTCTCATTGGCATAGGCGGATGCCTGCGCCAAAGTATCCTGCGCGGCACGCGATCGCTTGCGCACGGAACGGCCGAAGCTGACCAGCGGCAGCACGATGATCGGGATGGCGATCAGGACGATGCTGGAAAGCTTCGGGCTGGTCACGATCATCATGATCACGGCGCCGAGACAGAGGATGAGGTTGCGCAACGCGACGGAGGCGGTAGCGCCGACAGCGGATTTGATCTGAGTCGTGTCGGCCGTCAGCCGCGAGACGATTTCACCGGACTGATTGACGTCGAAAAAGGAGGGCGACAGCCGCGTGACGTGGTCGAAGACCTCGCGGCGCATGTCGGAGACGATACGCTCGCCGATGGAGATGACGAAATAGTAGCGCAGCGCGCTCGCCGCGGCGAGCACCAGGGCCATGCCCATGATCGCGATGAAATAGCTGTCGACCAATCCGCGGTCGGCCTCATCGAAGCCATGGTCGATCATACGGCGGACGGCGACGGGAAGGGCGAGCGAGGTGACGGCTGCGAGGACGAGCGAGACAAGCGCTCCGGACACCATGCCACGATATCGCCTGAGATATGGCGTCAGTCGTCCAAGGGGACGGATTGAACGGTTTTTCTTTTCCTCTGCCTGGCCAGTTTCTGACAAGTCGTCTCCAATCCCCATATCAGCAAGGGACTCGACGTTTCGCCCCTTGTTATCGCCGCTGCCTTCATGTATAGGCACGCCATCTTAATTGGAAGCCGTGGCCTTTAACGGACTGCGGCTTCATTTATTCAATCGGTTCGGTTGCCGCAATGGCTTGCGACAAATGGACCCTGGCATGACAGGAAGATTGTTATGAAGGCCAACATTCATCCCGACTACCACACGATCAAGGTAGTCATGACCGACGGCACCGAATATGAAACCCGCTCGACCTGGGGTTCTGAAGGCGCTGTCATGAACCTCGAAATCGACTCCAAGTCCCATCCGGCTTGGACGGGCGGCAACCAGCAGATGATGGACCGTGCCGGCCGCGTTTCGAAGTTCAACAAGCGCTTCGGCGGTCTCGGCATCTAATCGCTCTGCGATTTGCCGTTTGAAAAGAGCCCGGTTTCGCCGGGCTTTTTTGTGTTCGGCGCATGGCACCGGCGGCCTCATCGCACGCACCGCAGATAATCAGCGCGATCGAATGGGTTTACGCCGGCGCGCTCCCGCAAGTGCGGCGGGCCTGATAGTGGCGCATAGTGGTCGAAGGCGTGATCCAAGGCGCCCGCTCCGCCCGACAATCCGGGCAGCTGCCTCTGAATATTCTGGATCATCGACGACGCCACCGTGCCTTCCAGCCGCGCCAGCCCACCGTCGATCATCGATTTCTTCATCGATGCGCCGGATTTTGCCAGCAGGCTATGCACGCCGGTGAGCGCCGTTGCCGGTATCTCGATGTGAAAATGCTCGATGGGCTCGCAGAGAATCGTGCGTGCGGACGAAAGCGCCGATGCCAGCACCAGCGGCGTCAGCTTGCGGAAGTCCACCGCCGTTGTGGCCGGAGAACTCTGCCGCGCCGATGTCATGGCGACGTGGCAATCGATGACCTGCCATCCGAAAAGTCCTTCCTTCAGCGTTTCGAAAGTAGCTTCCTCGACCGCTCGATAAAAGCTTGCGGGCATCTGGCCGACGTCCACCTCCAGGGCGAAGCTGTTGCCGGCGCCTTCCGGCCGTGGCGCGACGCGCAATCCGACCGTTGCGAGAAACGGATTGGGCTCCTTGAATATCAGCTCCAGTCCGTTCCCGGTTCCGACCAGCCTCTCGACGTAGATGACGGTGCTTTCCTCGAAGACGACATCCAGGCCGAACTCGCTCGACAACGTTGCCTGGATGACCTCCTTCTGCACTTCGCCATAGAGCGAGACGTATATGTCGCCGGTTTCCTCGTTGGCGCGCAGGTTGATGAGTGGATCCTGCTCGGCGAGCTGGCCAAGGGTCAGCCAGAGCGCTGCGTTTTCGGAGGGGCGCATCGGGCGGATGCGGGTCTCCAAGGTGGGCGGCGCAAAGTGGCGAAGGGTGCCGAGTGACGTCTCGGTGCCGACCCAATGGCCGATGCGGGCATTCGCGAGCCCGCCGACCTTGGCGATCTGCCCGGCGCTGATCTGCGTGACCTTGTCTGCCCGACCATCACGGAAGAGCTGAAGGCTGCTGATCTTTGCCAAGCCGTTCGGGAGTTCGAGATCGTCACGAACTCCGACCGTGCCTGACGCCAGATAGAGATAGGCGAGCTTCTCGCCGCCCCATCCGCGTTCGATCTTGAAGATTTTTCCGGAGACCGGATCATCAGGATCGGGGCGCCGGCTGGGCAGCAGGGTCTCGATCGCCGAGATCAAGGCAGAGATGCCAAGGCCGCGTGTCGCCGCACCGGCAAATGCCGGATGGATCAGAGACTTTGCTACCTGGGCGACAAGGGCGCGCTCCAGTCTTTGTCTCGTCAGGCGCTCCGGATGAAGCACGTAATCGGCCAGCAGCGCTTCATCATTGACTGCAAGCAACTCGCATAGGCGCGAGAAATGGGGATCGCTTCCGATATTGGCGGCTTCCACGGTGGCGAGCCTGCTGCCGGCATCGCTGACATCTGACATCTCAACCGGGCGAACTGCCAGCTGGGTCGCGATATCCTCGAGAACGTCATCGTAACGCGCGCCGAGGCGATCGATCTTGTTGATGAAGAATACGAAGGGGATATCGAGGCGTCGCAATGCCCGGACGAGTACGCGGGTCTGCGGCTGCACGCCCTCGACCGCCGAAACGACGACTACGGCGGCATCAAGCAATTGCAGCACCCGTTCGATCTCTGCGATGAAGTCCGGGTGGCCTGGCGTGTCGATGAGGTTCACCGCCACATCGCCGATGGTAAAGGAAACCACCGCCGCAGCGATGGTGATGCCGCGTTGTCTTTCGAGGTCGAGGCTATCGGTCTGCGTATTGCCGGCGTCGACGCTGCCGAGCCTGTCGATAACACCGGTGTCGAAAAGGAGTCGTTCCGTAAGGCTAGTCTTGCCCGCGTCTACATGGGCGAGAATGCCCAGATTCAATGTGCGCATGGTCCATCATCTTCTCAGAATTTCGGATTTGATTTTCGTGAGAAGTGAGTCGGCGCATTGGGTCCTCCACGCGGATTCGTTTTCGGCTTGCCCGTCTCCCGTTTGAGAGGCAGGCGCTCTTTTTACAGATGTTTCGCGGAATCCGTCAAGCTCTGCGCGGTTTCTACTCTGGGCTTAACTTCGCGTGAGATCCTTCGAAGCGGTGGATGGCTGCCAAAACGAAACCGGCCGCGCCAGGCGCGACCGGTTCAAATTCGTTGCCGATAGGTTGCGGCTCAGTTGCTGCCGAAGGCCGTCTGCAGCAGGGTCAGCTGTGCCTTGACGCTGTTCTGGTTGTCCGGAACGATGGCGGCCTCCGTCGGGCGATAGATCTCGCGGTCGAGCAGGGCGACGCGGTTCTGCAGGCGCAGCGAGCGCTCGACCAGATCGCGGAAAGCTTCCGGCAGATCGCTCCAGCCCGGAGCGCTGCGATCGACGTTGAAGCCGTCGAGACGGACCTTGTTCTTCTCGGCCAGCACCTGGTCGCGCGACATTTCGCCATTGTTGACGGCGCGCTGCAACAGCAGCCAGGATGCCATCTGCATGAGGCGGGTCGTCAGCCGCATGGATTCGGCGGCATAGAGCACGGAAGCCATGCGCGGCAGAACCTTGGAGGCAGCACGGCCCTGGCCGTCGAGATAGCCTGCGGTTTCCTCGACCAGCGACATGCCTTCAGAATAGAGCGTCCTGAACTGCGCCGACGATGCGGCATGGCCAGCGAAGCTGATCGTGTTCAACCCAAGTTCCGACATCGAATAAATCCCTGCTTCACGCAACACTTTTGTTCAGGAAAAGCCGGTCAAGTCCCTAAGAGCTTTCGGCATCCGCTTTTATGACTTTAGGATGCTGGTTTTAACTGAAATCCGCAAGGCCATTCTTAAGAAAGGGTTAATCTCCACAGTTTCGGTGGAGGCGGTGTTACAGGATGAAAAAAGAAGAGCCGCAAAAGCGGCTCTCAAGGTAAAACAGGGAGAAAAATCAGACCAATTCGCCAAGTGGAGGAACTGTCTGAGTCCAGAGCGAATCTGGATGATCATAGTAATATGTCGTAAAGCTTAATATTCGGTTGAGCATGCCTTGATCCGGCCTGCGCCGGCCGGATTTTGGGCTACCGCCAACTGCGTTGGAACAAGCTCATCAGAAACGGAAGAGGCTCTCCGCCGCCTTGCGTCCGGATGCCTTGGTTTCGATTTCCTCTTGCAGCCGGGCAATCTCGCCCTGGAGCAATGCTATGCGGTTTTTCAGCTCGTCCACGGATAGCAGCGACAGATCGCTGCCGATTTCATGGGCTGACGGCTGCTGCGGACGATCATCGTCGAATAGGCTCATTTCGGCTCCTCCTTTCCCTTTTGGGGGATCAGGTGCCGTAATTTACAGTTATATCGTCCTTTTTTGAAGTCTCGCTCCGCGCGAGCGTCATACTCTCGGGCGTGATCATCTGTGCATTGGCTGAAGGCATGGTCGTATAGGCGTCGCGATCGCCCGCCGGCTTGGCGGCGCGCATGCGGCTGCGGAAGATCGAATAGGCCGTGATCAAGACGTGGGCGATGGCCGTCACGAAGAACAGCGAGTAGGGGCCGATGGAGGACATGACCGGTCCGCCGAGCGTCGGGCCGATGATGGTGCCGATCCCATAGAGCAGCAGCAGGCCGCCGGAAACCTTGACGAAATCCTCCGGCGCGGCGAAGTCGTTGGCATGGGCAACCGCGATCGGATAGAGGGTGTTGGCGACCGCGCCATAGATCACTACCATGCCGATAAGGAAGGCGGGATTGCCGGGCTGCACCAGGAAGAGCAGCAGGCCGTCGAGCGCTGCGACAGCGGCCATGCCCGCCAGCACGTAGCGGCGGTCGATGCGATCGGAAAGGCGGCCTGCCGGCAGCTGCATGACGGCGCCCGCAAAGATGGTCAAGCTCATCATCAGCGCGATATTGCTTTGGGAAAGGCCGGCATTGGCGCCGAAGACGGCGCCGAGCGTGCCATAGGCGCCGTTGGCGATGCCGACGAGCAGGATGCCGATCGAGGCGACCGGCGAATTGCGGTAAAGCGCCTTCAAGTCGAGGCTGACGGCCTTGAGCGGCTGCGGGGAGGCGGCAGTCGATAGTGTCGTCGGCAGCATGGCGACGCAATAGCAGATGCCGCACATCATGAAGAGGATGGGCGTGTGGATATCGGCGAACGGCACCATCATCTGGCCGGCAACGGCGCCGATGAGGGTGATGCCGATATAGAGCGAGAAGATCGCGCCGCGGCTCTCATTGGTGGCGCGTTCGTTGAGCCAGCTCTCGATGATCATCGAGGTGCCGGCCGTGCAGAAGCCGGTGACGGCGCGCAGCGCCACCCACCAGATCGGGTCGACGATAATGCCGGTCAGCAGTGCGATGATGGCGATGACGGAGATGAAGCCCGAAAAGGCACGGACATGGCCGATGCGTCTCACCAGTTTCGGCGCGGTCAGGCAGCCGAGCACGAAGCCGGTGGCCCAGGTCGTGCCGAGCAGGCCGAGCGTCGTGGTCGCGTAGCCTTCGGCCGTGCCGCGTACCGGCAGCAGCAGACTATGCAGGCCGTTTCCCGTGAAGAGGAAGAGCGTGCCGAACAGCAGGGCGAGTACGGGCAAAATATTTCTTTTCATGCTCCCCACCTTCATGCGGCTCCGCTTAAGGAACCGATAAGACAGGATTCCGCCCTGCCTGTTTTCGCTATTGATTGTGTCCCGGATTGCCGCTATCGGCCTGTAGAAACAGTCTGTTGGCGCGGAAAGATGTCCGTCCTGTGGCGATTACAGCATGAACGCGAAAGCTATGCAGCGGTTTTTGGTCGCGGCGGCTCTCACTCTTGCGAAAATGGGGAAAAAGAGCGTGACAAAAGCCATAGCGGTGCTGCTTCTGCTCGCCATGGCGGTGCATATCATCAAGCCTCTGGGCTTGCCGGGATTGAAGCGCCGGGCTGATTTCTGGAAGATCGCCATCTTCGCCTTTGCCATCTGGACGGTGGCGCTGGTCATCAACGAGGCGTTTTAGCATATTTCAGGCTGGATCCGGGGCTTCAGCCCCGGCATGCGCCGCTTCCTAAAGTCGGATCTCTCCGCGCATGACGGAGACGCTGCTGCCCGACAGCAAGACTTCATTTACCGTGCCGGCAGTTTTCCTGACCTCGACGCCGATGAGGCTGCGCCTTCCCATCTCCACGCCCTGCTCGATGGTGATTTTCACTTCCGCATCCTGTGCCGGCAGCAGCGAAGTCAGATAAGCGCCGAGGGCCGCGGAGGCGCTGCCGGTGGCGGGGTCTTCCGTCACGTTGTCGAGTGGCGCAAACATGCGGGCGCGGATATGCCACGGATTTTCGGCGGAGCGCACGTAGAGAAAGAGCGAAAAGCCGGTCTTGTCCTCTTTGTGGCGCGCGGCCGCTTCGGCAAAAACCGCCGCGTTCGGTCTTGCCTTTCCAAGCGCCTCTAGGCTGTCCAGCTCCGCAAAGGCAAAGGGCAGGCCAACGGAGGCGAAGCTCGGGGCATGCGTGGTTTTGCGGATCGTTTGCGGCTCGATCTGGACGCAACGCGCAATCAATTCGTCGGCAATTGTTTCGCCGATCGTCAGGCTTGCCGGCGCGCGTATGCTTGCGCTGGTGACGGCGCCATCCTTGCGCAGCAACGTTACCTCGACCAAGCCGGCATCTTCTTCGAAGATCAGCCTGTCGCCTGCGGTTTTCCCGAAGATTTCCCGCTGTTGCCCGAGAACGAAAGCGGTGCCGACATTGGGATGGCCGGCAAAGGGGATTTCGGCCGTCGGCGTGAAGATGCGGACGCGCGCAGTGTGATCAGGGCTTTCCGGCGGCAGCACGAAGGTCGTTTCCGAAAAACAAAACTCGGCTGCGATCTTCTGCATCGCGCCGCTATCGAGGCCACGGGCATCGGGGATCACGGCCAGCGGATTGCCGACAAAGCGCTCCGATGTGAAGACGTCGACGGTGACATAAGCGACGGTGTTCATGGCGGCTCCTGATGTTTTCATAGGACTGTCAGGATATAGACGCTGCCCGACCATGGCTTGAAGCGAGAACTTGTGCCGGTGACAAGTTCAGGTCGTCCTCATAATTCGAATAAAATCCGAACGCAGGTGGGGAACTAACTTTCAACGATATGACGTATCGAAAATTCCCTTGCGGCCATTAGGACAGGCATGAGCCCTCGTCCGGCGTCGGTAAGCTGATACTCGACGCGGGGCGGCTGCTCGCCAAAGTCCCGCCTTTCGACAAGGCCGTCATTCTCAAGTTCCCGCAAATGTTGCGTGAGCATCTTCTGAGAAATGCCCGGCATGTCCCGTTTCAATTGCGAGGTGCGCATCGATGGCCCGGCAAAGAGGCGGAACAGGATCGGAAGCTTCCAGCGTCCGCTGATCATTCGAAGCATCCTGGTGACATGCGCCACGGATCCGTCCGGACCAAGGCATACGGACCGGTCTTCGCGTTCCGCAGGCACTTTAAAGTGCGTAATTGTCTCGATCATCGTTCTGTCCTTTTGTGCGGTATCGACTTCAAAATGGGTACCGGACAATGGATTTGAAACTGGACGGGAAGACAGCGCTTGTCACCGGAAGCAGCAAGGGCATAGGAGGAGCGATCGCCAGAGGGCTTGCTCGTGAGAAGGCGGTCGCCGTCGTCCACGGCCGCGACAGGACACAGACGGAGCGGGTCGCCCAAGACATCATCGCCGAAGGAGGACGCGCCCACACCGTTGTCGGGGACCTCACGATCGATGACGACGTGCGCCGGCTTGTCGAGGAGGCACAAGCGCTTGCCGGTCCGATAGACATCGTGATCAACAATGCCGGCGGCTCAGGTGACGCGGAGGATTGGACGAGCAGTCGCCCCGCCTCATGGATGTCCGCCTACGACCGCAACGTTCTCGCTGCCGTCAGAGTAACGACCCTGCTGCTGCCGAGAATGCGGCAAGCCAAGTGGGGACGGGTCGTCAACATTTCCAGCCTGGCCGGTTTGATGCCGCCCGCCTCGAGGCCGGATTACTCCGCCTGCAAGGCCGCCATGAACGCAATGACCGTCTCCATGGCGAAAGCGGTCGCGGTCGATGGGGTCACAGTCAATACGGTATCGCCCGGCACGATACATAGCGCCAGGCTGGACGCGCGGTTTCGCGAGGTTGCGGTGGAGCAAGGACTTGCGAAAGACGCTCCGTGGGAGACGATCGAACAGGCCGTGCTTCCGATGTTCACCCAGGTGCCCGCAGGCCGCGTGGGAACCCTGGAGGAAATAGCCGATGCTGTTTCCTTCCTCGTCAGTCCGCGGGCCGCGTATATAACCGGTGTCAATCTGAGGCTCGATGGTGGAATGTTGCCGACCATCTAGGAAGAGTTTGTTGGAGATGGCTGCAACGTGCCGAAGGCGCACGCCGCGGAATGCTTCCGGGGATCCCTTCGACAAGCCCGGAAGACCGGATGAGGGGCTTTCCAGGCGTATATGCATCGCGCAAAAGCAAAAAGCCCCGGTCACATCGCGACCGGGGCTCTGTCCATTCGAACCACTATCTGAAATCAAGCAGCCTTTTCGCTGTCCTTCGTCCAGCTGCCCTTTGCGGCGAGATAGTTCATCTCGGCGCGATGGGTGAAGGCGCGCTGGCCGGCGGCGACGTTTTCGGCCTTGCCGCCCCATGCCTTCAGCGCGCTGTCCTGCAGGGCGCGGCCATAGGAGAAGGTCACGTGCCAGGGCAGATCGTAGCCGGAGTTGATGGCGGAGAGGTGCGCGGTCGCTTCTTCGGTCGACTGGCCGCCGGAGAGGAAGGCGATGCCCGGCACGGCGGAAGGAACGGTTTCCTTCAGAACCTTGACGGTGCGCTCGGCAACCTGTTCGACGGAAGCCTTGCGGGCCTTCTTGCCGTCGATGACCATGCTCGGCTTCAGGATCATGCCTTCGAGCTTGACACGGGCTTCCGCCAGTTCCTGGAAGACGATCTGCAGCGTCCAGCGGGTGACTTCCTCGCTGCGGTCGAGGCTCTGCGTGCCGGGCTCACCATCCATCAGCACTTCCGGCTCGACGATCGGGACGATCTTGGCCTGCTGGCAAAGGGCGGCATAACGGGCGAGTGCGTGGGCATTGGCCTTGACGGCGCCATAGGTCGGCAGCGTGTCGGAAATGGCGATTACGCCGCGCCACTTGGCGAAGCGGGCGCCGGCTTCATAATATTTCGCCAGGCGATCGGCGAGGCCGTCGAGGCCTTCGGTGATGGTTTCGCCGGGGAAGCCAGCCAAAGGCTTGGCGCCGACATCGACCTTGATGCCGGGAATGCTGTCTGCAGCCCTGATGATGTCGACGAAGGGAGTGCCATCCGCAGCCTTCTGGAAGAGGGTTTCCTCATAGAGGATGACGCCGGAGATGTACTTCTTCATGGCGTCGTCGGAGCGGAAGAGCATCTCGCGATAGTCGCGGCGGCTCTCTTCCGTTGATACGAGAGAGATGGTGTCGAAGCGCTTCTTGTTCGTGGCGGTAGATTCGTCCGCCGCCAGGAGGCCCTTGCCACCAGCAACCATCTTTACGGCAATGTCTTCAATTCGTTCGCTCATTTTGTTTCTCCAAGGCGATTTCAGTCGGCGACAGGATCAATATAGATCGGCGATAACAGAAGTGTAGAAGGAGGGAAATGGCAGGCTAACTAATTGAAACGATTGAAATGATTTCAACCGTTTGAATGTTTGGGATGTCATCCTAGCACTCATGGAAAAGCCGCGAAAGTCTTGGCTTTCGCGGCTTTTATCATTCATGGCGCAGAAGCGGTTTACTTGGCAGACTGCAGGACAGCGACGCCCGGCAAGACCTTGCCTTCCATCCATTCGAGGAAGGCGCCGCCGGCCGTCGAGACATAGGTGAAGTCATCGGTCACACCGGCGTGGTTGAGCGCCGAGACAGTATCGCCGCCGCCGGCGACCGAGGTCAGCTTGCCGGTTTTGGTGCATTCGGCCGCATATTTGGCGACCGCGACGGTGGCGGCATCGAAGGGAGCGATTTCGAAGGCTCCGAGCGGGCCGTTCCAGACCAGCGTCGTGGCGCGGCCGATCCAGGCGTTGATGGCCTCGACCGACTTCGGGCCGACATCGAGCACCATGGCATCGGCCGGGATGGCCTCGATCGCCACTACCTCGTTATCAGCGCCGGCCTTGAATTCGCGGGCGATGACGCCGTCTTCCGGCAGGACGATCGCGCAGCCGGCTGCCGCGGCTTCGATCATGATCTGCTTGGCGGTGTCGGCGAGATCGTGTTCGCAGAGCGACTTGCCGACATTGGTGCCACGCGCGGCGAGGAAGGTGTTGGCCATGCCGCCGCCGATCACAAGCGCGTCGACCTTCTTCACCAGGTTCATTAGGAGGTCGATCTTGGTGGAAACCTTGGCGCCGCCGACGATGGCGACGACCGGGCGGATCGGATTGCCGAGACCCTTCTCCAGGGCTTCGAGCTCCGCCTGCATCGTGCGGCCTGCATAGGCCGGCAGCAGGTGGGCGAGGCCTTCAGTCGAGGAATGCGCTCGGTGGGCGGCCGAGAAGGCGTCGTTGACGTAGATATCGCCATTGGCGGCGAGCGCCTTGGTGAAGGCTGCGTCGTTCTTTTCCTCTTCCTTGTGGAAGCGGGTGTTTTCCAGCAGCAGGATGTCGCCGTTGTTCATCTTGGCAACGGCGTCAGCCGCCGGAGCGCCAATGCAGTCGGAGGCGAAGAGAACGGCATGGTCCAGAACTTCTTCCACGGCGGGCACGATAAGACCGAGCGAAAGGTCCGGGGAGGGGCCCTCCTTCGGGCGGCCGAAATGGGCAAGCAGGATGACCTTGGCGCCCTTTTCAGACAGTTCGAGAATCGTCGGGGCGACACGTTCGATGCGGGTCGCATCGGTGACCTTGCCATCCTTGACCGGCACGTTGAGGTCGACGCGCACGAGCACGCGCTTGCCCGTGATGTCGGTGAGATCGTCGAGAGTTTTGAAGGCTGCCATGGGAGGATCCAATGTTGATGGTGGCGAAAAGTGCGCCGACCATACTACGGATGATCGGAGACGCAAGGCCATTCAGGCGTCGTTTTTTCCGGCATTTGAATCGTTTGAAACGCCGTCCTCCGGGTGTTCCCGGCGCTTTTGCAGGTGAGCGCGAATGCTCTTAAAAATATCGTGGAGATTGATGAAGATCGGAAGGATGACGGGCGGCTCGACCGCTTCGAGCGACATGCCGACCGACTGGATATGGTCGTTCTCGTCGAGATCACGGACGATGAGAATGATCTCACCCAGGCGAACGCGATCCGCATAATCGGCCTTGCCGCCCAGGCGATGGCGCATGAGTTCGGCGATGGTGAGCCCCTTCTCCTGTTCGCTCAGAAGGCCAGGCCCATAGGCCGCATCGAGATCGGCGGCGGGGCGCAGCGGCGAGATCGAGAAGGCGCCGAAGAATTCGGCGTCATCGGGATCGACGGGCGCGCGGCTGGCGAAAAGCCGGTCGAGAAGCCGTGAATAATTGGGCGAGATGAAAAGATAGACGATATCGCTCTCGCGCAGGCGGCCGGCATATTGATAGCGCATGGACTTGCCGTCGCGCACGACGAGCGAAGGCATAGCCCAGCGCGGTATGCGCTCGCCGCGCAGAACCGGACTATCCTTCACGACGCGATAGGAAAGAAGTTCGTGGTTGACCGTGCCGGGCAGGTCGACCTCGACCTTGTCGATCGCTCCCATGCGCGGGGGAACGATGAGGCCGAGGCGGCGCGCCATCGGCTTGATGGTCCAGCCCTGAACGAGCAGCGACACCAGCACGACGATGAAGGCGACGTTGAAATAGGTCTGGCCGGCCTGCAGGTTGCCGAGGATGGGCATAATGGCAAGCAGGATGGAGACCGCGCCGCGCAGGCCGACCCAGGCGACGAAGCCGGTTTCGCGCTGGGTGTAATCGAAGGGCAGCAGGCAGAGCCACACGGCGATCGGTCGGGCAATGAAGATCAGGAAAAGCGCCAATGCCACGGCGGGAATGGCGATGGCCGGGAATTGCGATGGCGTGGCGAGCAGGCCGAGGACGAGGAACATGATGATCTGCGCAAGCCAGGTCATGCCGTCCTGGAAGCGCTTGATCGAAGCGGAGGCCGGCATCTTGCGATTGCCGGCATAGATGCCGGCGACATAGACGGCCAGGAAGCCGCTGCCGCCGACGGCGCCGGTGAAGGAGAAGACGAGGAGCGCCAGCGCCAGCACGAAGATCGGCGTCAGGCCGCGATCGGTTTCCAGCCGGCTGACGATGAGCACGATCATCATGCCGCCGAGCAGGCCAAGGATGACGCCAAGCCCCATCTGCTGGATGAAGGTGGCGAGCATGGCGAGGTTGATGCCGGCGTAGCCTTCGCCGCTTGCCAGCAGCTCGACCAAGGCGAGCGTCAGGAAGATCGCCATCGGGTCGTTGGTGCCGGATTCGACTTCCAGCGTCGAGCGCACCTTGTCGCGGATATTGATGCCGCCGATGCGCAGCAGGAAAAAGACGGCCGCGGCGTCCGTCGAGGCGACGATCGAGCCGAGCAGAAGGCCCTGCAGCCAAGTAAAGCCGAGCAGCCAGGTGGCGGCAAGGCCGAACAGCGCCGCCGTGACGATGACGCCGACGGAGGCGATGGTCAGCGCCGGTGCCGCGGCAAGCTTGAAGGCCTGGATCGGCGTGCCGTAGCCGGAATCGAAAAGGATGATGGCAAGGGCCAGCGAGCCGAGAATATAGGCGAGATAATTATTGGAGAATTCGATGCCGAGCCCGTCGGTGCCGGCGGCAAGCCCGATCATCAGGAAAAGCAGCAGCAAGGGCGCGCCAAAGCGGAAGGCGAGGAGGCTGGAAAAGGCCGCAATGAGAACAAGGACCGTGCTGACCAGCACGATGACGTAAAATGCCTCCACCTTGTCTTCCCCTTTCCCTGCGCCGCTGCTGGGCCAAAAGCCCGGAATGCGGAAATCCCTTCGTCATCCCATCATGCAGTCTTGCCGGCCATATTGGCAAATATGGCCTTATTCAGAGGAGAGCTTTACGACTGAAGCCCGCTCTGACGACTGCGACGTCATGGTGTGATGCGCTTTTGCCAGAACGGCGAAGCGGCTTGGAATGCCCTGGGAGACTTCCCACCCAAAATTTATTGGTAAATCTGGACCATAGCAGGGCAGGGAGGGCAAAGATTGCGGCGTTTTGAAGGGCAATTGCGATTAGTGCTCACGACGCTTTAGAGACACGCCGAAAGGCTTGTGCGTGGATCCTCGGGTCGAGCCCGAGGATGACGGTGTATTGGGTAGGCCTACGGGCAAACGATAGTTTTCTTAGACAGGTTTTCACTGTCACCACGCAGTTGATCAGCGAAATGCATATCCAAAGTCGCTATGTGTCTTTGGCCTACCCTTAAGCCACGTCATCCTCGGGCTCGACCCGAGGATCCATGCTCGTTGCTCGCCGAATGAACAAGGGTATCGATACCGAGGCTGCAGCTCAAACATCCACGCGTTTGAAATAGGTCGGATAGTCGATCACCAGCCCATCCTCGTCGACCGGAAGATCGACGGTGAAATCCCGGTCTTCGGCGGCGTAGCGATAAAGTTTCTGCGGCGCGATGCAGGTGTAGTGCTGACCGTCGCGCACCGGCTCGAAGGTGTCGAACGGGATATAGAGCATGGAGAGCCTGGCGGTTCCGATTTCCGGCGTCATCTCGAGCCGGCGTATCGGCAGGCTGTTGGTAAAAGGCGAGCCGTAGAGATCGATATCGATGCAGCCATCGAATTGCGGCAGGGCCACGCCGTCCCCGGTGCACCAATGTCCCTTGCCGTCCGAGTTCAGTGCGAGACGGCGTCCATCGGTGGTTTCGATGGAGAAGGAAAGAACCGCCCAATCGGCGGAACAGTCGATGCGGTAGGAAACGCCGTAGGGCGTGCCGCCGCGTCCGCCAATAATAATGCCGGCGGCGCGGATGGCCGCGGCGCCGGCATTGTCGATAGGGGCGATCGTCAGGTGTTCCAGCCCGTCTCCTTCCATGGGACGCCAGCGGACTGTCGTCGGAAGGAGCGGGCGGAACGCCATGATCAGATCAGCTTGGCAAGTGCGACGGCAGTGTCGGACATGCGGCTGGAAAAGCCCCATTCATTGTCGTACCAGGACAGGACACGCACGAAGCTGCCTTCCATGACCTTGGTCTGGTCGGTCGCGAAGATCGACGAGTGGCTGTCATGGTTGAAGTCGCGGGAAACCAGCGGCTCGTCGGTGTAGCCGAGGATGCCCTTCAGCTTGCCGTTCGATGCAGCCTTGATGGCTTCGTTGATTTCGCCGACCGTCGTTGCCTTCTTGGCCACGAACTTGAAGTCGACAACCGAGACGTTCGGGGTCGGAACGCGGATCGACGTGCCGTCGAGCTTGCCCTTCAGGTGCGGCAGAACGAGACCAACGGCCTTTGCGGCGCCCGTCGAGGTCGGGATCATGGACAGGGCTGCGGCGCGGGCGCGGTACAGGTCCTTGTGCATGGTGTCGAGCGTCGGCTGGTCACCGGTGTAGGAGTGGATCGTCGTCATGAAGCCGTGATCGATGCCGACGGCGTCGTCAAGAACCTTGACCACCGGCACCAGGCAGTTCGTGGTGCAGGAAGCATTGGAAATGACCAGGTGCTCCTTGGTGAGCTGGTCGTGGTTGACGCCGAAGACGACGGTCAGGTCGGCGCCGTCAGCGGGAGCCGAAACGATGACGCGCTTGGCACCGGCCGTCAGGTGAGCGGCAGCCTTGTCGCGAGACGTGAAGATGCCGGTGCATTCCATGGCGATGTCGACGCCGAGATCGCGGTGCGGCAGGGTTGCCGGGTCCTTGATCGCCGTGACCTTGATCGGCTTGCCGCCGCCAACGATGATCGTGTCTCCCTCGACCTTCACTTCGGCCGGGAAGCGACCGTGGATGGAATCGTAACGCAGCAGGTGGGCATTGGTCTCGACCGGGCCGAGGTCGTTGATGGCGACGACTTCGATATCGGTGCGGCCGGATTCGACGATTGCGCGCAGGACGTTACGGCCGATGCGGCCAAAGCCGTTGATAGCAACTTTTACAGTCATTGAAATTCACTCCCGTTCACTCAGGGTGTTTATCTATTGGATTTGAGAGCGCTTGTCAGCGCCCTCAGGAAAGCTTTGCCTCAGCGGCGGCGACAACGGCCTCCGTCGTGATGCCGAAGTGCTTGTAGACGTCCTTGTACGGAGCGGAAGCGCCGAAGCTCTTCATGCCGATAAAGGCGCCTTCCGGCCCGATGAAGGCATCCCAGCCTTCGCGAACGCCGGCTTCGACGGCAACCTTGACCGGCGAGTTGCCGATGACGTCCTTGCGGTAGGCGTCCGGCTGCTCGAAGAAGAGTTCGGTGCAGGGAACGGAAACGACGCGCGTGGAAACGCCCTTACCTTCTAGGACCGCGCGGGCAGCGACGGCGAGTTCGACTTCGGAGCCCGAAGCGAAGATCGTCACCTTGGCGTCGGCATTGCCGGCCAGCGTGTAGGCGCCGAGTTCGCAGAGGTTCTTCTCGCTGTATTCCGTGCGAGCGGCCTGCAGGTTCTGGCGGGTCAGCGCGAGACCGGACGGGCGGTTCGTCGTCTTGATGGCGATCTGCCAGCATTCTGCCGTTTCCGTTGCGTCCGCCGGGCGGAACAGCTGGAAGTTCGGGATGGCGCGCAGGCTGGCGACCTGTTCGACCGGCTGGTGGGTCGGGCCGTCTTCGCCGACGCCGATGGAATCATGCGTCAGGACGTGGATGGCGCGGATGCCCATCAGGGCGGCGAGGCGCAGCGGCGGGCGGCAATAATCCGAGAAGATCAGGAAGCCGCCGCTGTAGGGGATGAGACCGCCATGCAGGGCGATGCCGTTCATGGCAGCGGCCATGCCGTGTTCGCGGATACCCCAGTGCATGTAGCGGCCGGAGAAATCGGTCGGGGTGATCGACTTCATCTGGCTGGTCTTGGTGTTGTTCGACGGCGTCAGGTCGGCGGAGCCGCCGAGCGTTTCCGGCAGGAAGCCGTTGATGACTTCGAGCGCATCTTCCGATGCCTTGCGGGTGGCAACCGTCGGCTTGGTTTCGGCAAGCTTCCTCTTGTAGTCGCTGATGGCGGCGTCGAAGCCGGCGGGCAGCTCATGGGCGAAGCGGCGGCTGAATTCGGCCTTCCTGGCTGTGTCGGCGGCGGCAAGGCGGCCTTCCCAGGCTTCGCGGGTGCCGATGGAGCGTTCGCCGGCGGCGCGCCATTCACCGAGGATGTCGTTCGGGATGACGAAGGGCTCGTAGGGCCAGTCGAGCGCGACGCGGGTCGCGGCGATTTCCTCGGCACCGAGCGGCGAGCCGTGGACCTTGTGGGTGCCCTGCTTGTTCGGAGCGCCAAAGCCGATGATCGTCTTGCAGGCGATCAGCGTCGGGCGGTCGGACTGGTGGGCGGCTTCGATGGCGGCGCTGATGGCGGCCTGGTCGTGACCGTCGACTTCGATCGTGTTCCAGTGAACGGCCTTGAAGCGGGCGACCTGATCGGTCGAATCCGAAAGCGAGACGGCGCCGTCGATGGTGATGGAGTTGTTGTCCCAGAACAGGATCAGCTTGTTGAGCTTGAGGTGGCCGGCAAGCGCGATCGCCTCATGGCTGATGCCTTCCATCAGGCAGCCGTCGCCGCACATGGCATAGGTGTAGTGATCCTGCAGGTCGGCACCGAATTCCTCGCGCAGCTTGCGTTCGGCGATCGCCATGCCGACGGCATTGGCAATGCCCTGGCCGAGTGGGCCGGTCGTGGTTTCGATGCCGGTGGCATGACCATATTCCGGATGGCCCGCGGTCTTGGAGCTGAGCTGGCGGAAGCGCTGGAGCTCATCGACCGTCATGTCCGGATAGCCGGTCAGATACAGAACCGAATACAGCAGCATCGAGCCATGGCCGGCCGAGAGCACGAAGCGGTCGCGGTCTGGCCAATGGGGGTTCTTCGGATCGAAGCGCAGATATTTGCCAAAGAGAACGGTGGCGACATCGGCCATCCCCATCGGCAAACCGGGGTGACCGGAATTGGCCTTCTCGACAGCATCCATGGCAAGGAAACGGATCGCATTCGCCATCCGGTCGTGTTGTTCGCGAGAGTTCATGGGTTTTTCCGCAATGTTCCGGGTTCGGGGGATGGCCACACGCTTGGGAAGGAGGGCCATCGGTTGAAAGGCGGGTGAAAGGCGACGCTCTTCCGAACGTCATTTCCAACGTCGCCTCAGGCGGCTGAGACATAGCAGTTGGGGCGCGCAAGTCAACAAATCGAGGGCTCAATCCGACCCTCCTGCGGCAATTTTTTAACATTTGCCCGTTCACTTTTACAAAAGACGACAATCGTGCGACAAGGCCTGTGCGGCCGGAAAAGGCGGCATTCATCCACAGAATAGGGGGGGTGCCACATGACAGCCTTTATTGACGTGCTGTTGCCGAGTTGAATATTGTTGCGAAATCAGACAAGTGGCCGGATGTTTTGATTCGGGCCTTGCGCGGAGAAGCGAAGGGTATGACACCTTCAGGCAAAACGGTGGACGCGGCGCTCGCCCAATTGCGCCAGGCACTCTCGACTTTGGAGAGCGCCGTCGATGGACGGTTCGAGCGGGAACGGGCGCAAAGCGATATCGAAGGCGAGGTCCGCAGGGTTCACGCCGATCGTTCGCGCCTTGCCCAGGAATTGGACCAGGCCGAGTTCCGTGCGAACCGGCTCGAGGAGGTCAATCGTGAAGTGTCGCGCCGGCTGGTTACGGCGATGGAAACCATAAGAGCCGTGCTGGACCGCTGATCCCTCGGGAGGCAGCCGTCGCGGCGCGGCAGTGATCGGAAAGTCGAATGGCGCAAGTAACGGTAACGATCGACGGCAAAGCCTACCGGATGGCCTGCGAAGAGGGGCAGGAAGACCATCTGACGGATCTCGCCAATCGCTTCGACCGCTATGTCATGCATTTGAAGAGCCAGTTCGGCGAAATCGGCGATCTCCGGGTAACCGTCATGGCCGGCATCATGATCATGGACGAGGTGAGCGAATTGACGCGGCGCGTGTCTTCGCTGGAGGCCGAGCTGGAAACGCTGACCAGCAGCCGGGATACGACCGTGGCCGCCAATGCGCGCGCGGAGGAAACGCTCGCAAGCGTCATCGATGAGGTGACGATGCGCATTCACGGTATTACCGAGAAGCTTCTGGAGCGACCGGGCGCCGAGCAGGCTTAAGTTTATTTCTGCGGATGCCAGCTGCGGACCTCTGGTGCGATGGCGTAATTCGCTCTATATAGCTTGGGCGGTCTGCGCTTCCCGACAGGAACCACAATCCCTGGGGCCATACTCGATCCAAAGGGAGCTGTCCCTGACTAGGCCTGTGGGCCTGGACACACGGTGCCCACCTACGTTTGTAGGCACCCAGGATCGTAAACATCCATCGGTCGTCGTGGATCGCTCTCAAATTTCTCCGGCTGATCGCCAATTTCCCGGCTGATGGCCAAGGAAGGCGCCGCGCTGACGCCACTCCTCCTCCCCTTAACCTTTCGATCTCAGGTAACACCACGCTCGAGTTCGGCTCGGTTCGTCGCGCTGCGCAGACGCAGCAGATCCTTGCGGGCAATGAGACCTACGAGGCGGCCAGTCTGCGGCTCGACGACGGGAACGCGTCCGGTATCGGACTGGATCATGATATCGGCGACGCGTCCCACAGTATCGTCGGCATGCGCGACCGGGAGCGACGTATCTGAGATCACGTCGTAGAGCGATTGATCCATCAGGTCTGGTTTGCTCTGCCAGCGCAGGGCGTCGGCGTGCGAGATCAGGCCGATGCCCGCAATGGCTGAAAGCACCATCGCCGGTGTTGGCCGGCGATGGTGCTGGGGATTACTGGCCGAGGCGGATACCGCCGTCGCAGATCAGCGTGTGGCCGCTGGTAAAGCCGTTGCCGATCAGGAAGGCGATGGCTTCTGCAATCTCGCGTGGGCTGCCGACGCGGCCGACCGGCGTGCGCGCTGCGAAGCTGGCAAAGGTCGGCTCTTTCTGCTCCGCGGATAGGAAATCCCACCAGGGCGTGTCGATGACCCCTGGGGAAACGCAGTTCACCCGGATGGGCTTGAGTTCGACGGCGAGGATCGGTGCCAAAGCGGCAATGGCGGCATTGATGGCGCCGAGTCCCGCGGTTCCTGGCATGGCCGCTTGTGCCGAGACGGCGGAGACGAAGGTGATGCTCCCCTGTTTCGAAAGATGGGGAAGGCAAGCCTGGGCACAGGCGAAATGCGCCAGCGTCTTCTGCTCGAAACCTTTTCTGACATCGGCGAGATCGACGGTGGCGAAGGGACCGGCCCCATTTCCGCCGCCCAGTGCCAGGACGAGATGATCTAGCGGTCCGATTGCCTGGAAGGCTTTGGCAGGGCCGGTAAAGTCGGCCGCATCCATGACGGTGGCGGTGACATCGCCATTCAGGCTCTGTGCGGCTGCCTGAAGTTTCGCCGGGTCACGACCCGTGATCGTGACGCGGTATCCTTTTTCGAGAAGATGGGCGGCGGTCGCAAGGCCGATGCCGGATGAACCGCCGACAATAACTGCGTGTTGGGACGACATGGGTTGTCTCCTTTCTGGGTAAGGAAGTTGTGGGAAGGCTAACGCTTAGGCGAGGTGGGTAAGGCTTTGGCTGAGTGTCCGCAGGCGTTGTCGCGCAGTTGCGTCATAGGCTTGGGCAGAGGCGCGCGATGGCCGCAGTCCGTCATAATAGAGGCCGGTGCGCCCCTCCAGGGCGGTGCCGGCGGCCAGATTGAGGATGGCATCGGCCCCTTGCTCGACGGAGCTTATCGGCGCAACGCCAGCCTGACGTACCATGGTCGTGTCCATATAGGTCGCCGGGTGCAGGCAGTTGGCGGTGACGCCGGAGCCGGCAAGCTCCTCGGCGAGATCGAAGGTGAACATGATCTGCGCCAGTTTGCTCTGGCAATAGGCGCGCACGCCGTTATAGCCGCGCGTCAACATGACATCGGAGAAGTCGATCGCCTGCTGGCCGACCGATGAAACATTGACGATGTGGGCGGGAGCGCTTGCCTTCAGCAGCGGCAGGAGCCGGCGCGTCAGAAGAAAGCCGGCGAGATAGTTCACCGCAAAGCGCAGTTCATGCCCATCGCGGCTCTCCTGGCGTCCTACGCCGCTGGTGCCGATGCCGGCATTGTTGATCAGGACGTCAAGGCGCTCATGGTCGCGTTCGACAGCATCGGCAAGTGCGCGGACCTCGTCCAGCGAAGAGAGGTCGGCGAGATAAATGGCCGCATTGCCGCCTATCTCGCGAATGCCGGAGACCACCTCTTCGGCCCGCGCCCGGTTGCGGCCGTGGACCAGCACCGTGGCACCCATCTCCGCCAGTCTTTCGGCAACCCGCCTTCCGACGCCATCGGTCGAGCCCGTGATCAGGATCGTCTTACCGCTCATGTCCATCGCAACAGCCTCCTATAGCTTACGCCCGATACTTTGGCAGCTTGCGGAGGCGACAAACAGTTCCGACTTTATCCTGGTATTAATCCTGCTATGATGGGCGATGACCATCAATCAGAACCAGACCATTCTCGAAGCCCGGCGCCGCGAATTCGCTGCCTTCCTGCGCTCCCGCCGAGAAAAATTGACCCCGGCAAGCGTCGGGCTTCCGGTGGGGTTTCGACGCCGCACGCCGGGGCTCAGGCGCGAGGAGGTGGCGCTGCTCGCCGGCGTCGGCACCACCTGGTACACATGGCTGGAGCAGGGCAGGGATGTGCGTGCCTCGGCAGAGGTTCTTTCGGCTTTGGCCGACGCGCTGCGTCTCGATCCGGCCGAGCGGCGGCATCTCTTTACGCTGAGCGACCGGCCGTCGGCGGAGGTTCCCTCGCACGGACCCGAGGATGTGCCTGACGCGTTGCTGCGCATGCTTGCGAGCCTTAAAGGTCAACCCGCCTATGTTCTCGGCCGGCGCTGGGACGTACTGGCCTGGAACGCAGCGGCAGTCGCGATATTCGGAGATTATGGTCGGTTGCAGGGCGATGCGCGCAACAGCATCCATCGGGTCTTCACCGATCCCGCCCATCGGCAGCTATTGGTCGATTGGGAGATCGTGGCGGCAAATTCGCTAGCGATGTTTCGTGCCGACAGCGCTCGTTATGCCGGTGATCCGGA
The DNA here is from genome assembly GCF_056755475.1 of Rhizobium sp. KNZ2-6A. Taxonomy (NCBI): domain Bacteria; kingdom Pseudomonadati; phylum Pseudomonadota; class Alphaproteobacteria; order Hyphomicrobiales; family Rhizobiaceae; genus Rhizobium; species Rhizobium sp. KNZ2-6A. The sequence continues at coordinate 177,543 of NZ_JBNDIC010000001.1, forward strand.
TTTCGAGCGGCTGATCACCGGTTTGACGCAGGCAAGTCCGGAATTTCGCGCCTGGTGGCCGAGGCAGGACGTGTCGCGGCCGCTGACCGGTCACAAACGCCTGCGCCATCCTGAAGGTGGCCTCATGACATTCGAATATACCGCGCTTGCCGTCATGGATCGGGCCGATATGAAGCTGGTGGTCTATACCCCGCTAGACGAGGATGGAACGAGCGACAGGCTGGAGCAATTGTTGCGCCGAGTTGGCTCGACATAAGCCCGGCTTCCGTCGGCCGCAGCCATTACTTTGCTTTTCAACCTTCCAGATCGCATTTCAGCCGGTCGAGGATAGTGAGCGCGTGGCCGGCATAAGCGCTGATCCAGCGATCGTGGATCTGCTTGATCGGCAGGCTGTTCAGATGGTTCCAGCGCTCGCGTCCGTCCTTCTTGGCGATCACGAGGTCTGCCTCCTCCAGCACTTTCAGATGCTGCATGACAGTGCAGCGGTCCATATCCGTGAAGGCATCGCAGAGCATGCCCGTCGTTCGCGGCGCATCCTTGAGCATATCCAGAATTTCGCGCCGGCGACGATGGGCGAGTGCCTTGAAGGTGAGATCGCTATCCGATTCGTTTGACATGTTATATTTTTATAACATAATAGAGCTGCTCGCAATGGAGCGATCACGACAGATAGATAACGGGGGAGATGTCATGGCATTGAACGTTCAGATTTCAGGACGGATCGGCCGCAAAGTCGACGAAGTCTTCGATGCGGTCGTCAATCCGAAGAAGCTTTCGAGCTATTTCACCACCGTCGGCGGCGCCAGCGCGCCACTTGTGGCGGGAACCACCGTCATCTGGTGGAAGAATGCTCCCGTCGAAGTCAATGAAGTGGAGGAGAACAAGCGCATCGTCTTTCATTGGGAGGGCGGTACCGGTGAGGATGGCGTCCGTTACAGGACGAAAGTCGAGATGACGTTCGATGCCTTGGACGATGGCGGTACGCTTGTCGTCATCGAGGAGTCCGGCTGGCGCGAAGACGAAGCCGGGCGTCGCAGCACCTATCTGAATTGCGAGGGCTGGACGCAGATGCTTTGCTGCATGAAGGCCTTTGTCGAATATGGTATCAACCTGCGCGAAGGCTTCTTCCTGAGCGAGATGCGCGGCGAGCCGGCGGAAGCGCCGGATCGTTGAAGGAATTCCGATATCGCCAAAACATGCTTCCGGCTGCCCGCACCAACCCGTGCCGGCAGCCGGTTTCATTTTGCCTTGCGGATGCTGCCTCGCAGAAGTCTTTCCCAACGACCCGGCTTGGACGGTCCCCCTGGGGTGCGAGGCAACGCCGAGTGAACGGCGGCGCCGGCAGGTGACCGCGTCGCGGATTCCTGATAGGGAGCAATATCAGGGGAGTGGGAAGATCACTTTTGTGTGTGGATAAGCTCAAAAGCCGGGTGAATGACAAAATCCTTTAAATAATAACAGATTCATTGGTGGTGGAACGGGGTCTGCGCCAAAATTGCCTAAATTCAGAACGATGGGAGCGCGCGTCACAACGGGCCTGTCGAAAGAAGTGTATGCGGTAACACGAAGACGCATCGTCGGTGTTACTGAACATCACCAACGATCGGGACCGACGAAGGTCACTATAAACAGGTAGAACATGTCGAGCCCAATCGATCTGGAAAATGCCGATGAGGAATTGGAAGAGCGTGGCGGTTTCGTCGGCTTGTTGAACCGCTATCGCGCGCTGATCGTCGCCGTTCTCACCGTCGCCGTCTTCTGTATCGCCGCCTATGCGATCTACGACCTGACCAATGAAGTGCGCTATGACGACGTCGTACACGCCCTGACGACAACGAAGATCTCTTCGGTGCTGCTCGCGCTGCTGTTCACCGGCCTGAGCTTCGCTTCCCTGATCTTCTACGACCAGAACGCGCTTGACTATATCGGCAAGCGGTTGCCGTTCCCACATGTGGCGCTGACTTCCTTCAGTGCCTATGCCGTCGGCAATACGGCCGGCTTCGGGGCGCTCAGCGCGGGTGCGATCCGTTACCGCGCCTATACCCGGCTCGGCCTGTCGCCCGATGACATCACCCGCGTCATCGCCTTCGTCACGCTCGCCTTCGGTCTTGGGCTGGCCGCCGTCGGTGCGATTGCCTTGCTTGTTATCGCCGATGAGATCGGCCCGCTGATCAATGTCAATGGATTGTGGCTGCGGCTGGTCGCCATTGCCATCCTCGCCGCACTCGCCTTCGTCGTCTATGCCGGCCGCAACGGTCGCGAGGTGCGCATCGGGCCGGTCGCCGTCCGTCTGCCGGATTCGCGGACTTGGTCGCGGCAATTTCTCGTTACCGCCTTCGATATCGCCGCATCGGCCTCGGTGCTCTACGTGCTGCTGCCGGAATCGTCGATCGGCTGGCCGGGCTTCTTCGCCATCTATGCGATTGCCGTCGGTCTTGGCGTGCTCAGCCATGTCCCGGCCGGCTTCGGCATCTTCGAAACGATCATCATCGCCTGGCTCGGCAGCTCGGTGAACGCGGATGCGGTTCTGAGTTCGCTGGTCCTTTATCGCGTCATCTACAACGTCATCCCATTGGTCATCGCGATTGCCGCGATCTCCGTGGCGGAGCTGCGCCGTTTCGTCGATCATCCCGTGGCTTCGAGCATGCGCCGCATTGGCGCCCGTCTCATGCCGCAGCTGCTGTCCGCTTTTGCCTTACTGCTCGGCATGATGCTGGTCTTTTCGAGCGTGACGCCGACGCCGGACCAGAACCTGATCGTGCTTTCCAGCTACCTGCCGCTGTCATTGGTCGAAAGCGCGCATTTCCTGTCGAGCCTTCTCGGCCTTGCGATCATCGTCGCGGCGCGCGGTCTCAGCCAGCGTCTCGACGGTGCCTGGTGGGTCTCGACCTTTTCGGCGCTGCTGGCGCTGTTCTTCTCGCTGCTCAAGGCGATCGCCATCGTCGAAGCCGGGTTGCTCGCCTTCTTCGTTTTCAGCCTTGTCGTCAGCCGCCGCCTGTTCAAGCGGCCGGCTTCGCTGCTCAACCAGACGCTTACCGCCGGATGGCTGACGGCGATTGCGGTCGTCTGCATCGGCGCTGTCGTGGTTCTGTTTTTCGTCTATCGCGATGTCGGATACAGCAACGAACTCTGGTGGCAGTTCGAGTTTGCCGACGAGGCGCCGCGCGGCCTTCGCGCAGCCCTTGGCATTTCGATCCTGTCCTCGGCGATCGCGATCTTCAGCCTGTTGCGTCCCGCGACAAAGCGGCTGGAGCCTGTGACCGACGATGCGGTGACGCGCGCAGTCGAAATCGTCCGCAAGCAAGGTGTCGCCGACGCCAATCTGGTGCGCATGGGCGACAAGAGCATCATGTTCTCGGAAAAGGGCGATGCCTTCATCATGTACGGCAAGCAGGGCCGCTCCTGGATCGCGCTGTTCGATCCGGTCGGCCCGCGCCAGGCGCTCCCCGACCTCATCTGGCGCTTCGTCGAGGCTGCGCGCGCCGCAGGATGCCGTTCGGTGTTCTACCAGATTTCGCCGGCGCTTCTGTCCTATTGCGCGGATGCCGGTTTGCGCGCCTTCAAGCTCGGCGAATTGGCCGTGGTCAACCTTGCCAATTTCGAGCTGAAGGGCGGCAAATGGGCCAACCTCAGGCAGACCGCGAGCCGCGCGGTTCGCGACGGACTAGAATTTGCCGTTATCGAGCTTCAAGATATACCTGCAGCCCTGGATGAGCTTGCCCATGTGTCGGACACGTGGCTGGCCGATCACAATGCCAAGGAAAAGAGCTTTTCGCTTGGCGCGTTCGATCCGGATTATGTGTGCTCGCAGCCCGTCGGCGTGTTGAAGAAGGATGGTAAGATCGTCGCTTTTGCGAATATCCTGATGACGGAGACCAAGGAGGAGGGGTCCGTCGACCTGATGCGTTTTTCGCCCGATGCCCCGAAGGGTTCGATGGACTTTCTGTTCGTGCAGATTCTCGAATACCTCAAGGAACAGGGCTTTCTGCGTTTCAACCTGGGCATGGCGCCGCTGTCGGGAATGTCCAGACGGGAATCGGCGCCGGTTTGGGATAGGGTCGGAGGGACCGTCTTCGAGCATGGCGAGCGCTTCTACAACTTCAAGGGGCTTCGTGCCTTCAAATCCAAGTTCCATCCCGAATGGCAGCCGCGCTATCTGGCTGTTTCTGGAGGTGTCAGTCCAATGATCGCGTTGATGGATGCCACATTCCTCATCGGAGGCGGACTTAAGGGGGTCGTGAGGAAATGATCTTGAAATACGCAATGTCGTTGGCTTTCGCGGGCATGGTGTCGCTGGGTGTTCTGGTGTCAGGCCCGGCACGAGCCGAAGCCGACGACGCCAAATATGATCTGGGCATGATTCCGGCGCCGCATATCATGCGTCCACAAGGCAAGGTGACGAGCGAAGTCATTCTGATCTCCGACCTCGCCGGCTGGAGCGAGAAGGAAAAGGCAGTCGCCGATAAACTCGTCGCCAACGGCACGCTGGTCATCGGCATCGACTATCCGTCCTTTTTGGCCTCGCTCAACAAATACGATGTCAAACAGAACGACGGTTGCATCTACATCGTCTCGGATCTGGAATCGCTGAGCCAGCAGGTGCAGCGCTCGTTCGCCGACAGCACCTATCAGCTGCCCATCATTGCCGGCGTCGGCGCGGGTGGCGCCATGGCGCTGACCATTGCCGCTCAGACGCCGGATGCGACGGTCGCCGGCACGCTGGCGGTCGATCCGACAGCCGGTATCGGTCTGAAGCAGGAGCTCTGCACGCCGGCCGAAAAGAAGACCGATGGCGATATGGTCTCCTTGGGCCTGCAGGAAGGTGCGTTGCCCAATCCGATCCTCGTGACCTTCACGCCGAACGCGCCAAAGGACGGGCGCGACCATGTCGAGGAGATCCAGAAGGAACATCCCGACGTCCAGTCGACGGATTCCGACAGTGCCGATACCTATGCGGCGCTCGATGCTTCGCTCGCCGACCTGATGAAGTCGATCGACAGCTCCAAGTCGCCGCTGGGCCTTCCCCTTGACGTCATGGAAGCGACGCCGACCGAGGATACGCTTGCGATCGTCTATTCGGGCGACGGCGGTTGGCGCGATATCGACAAGGAAGTCGGCAGCTACCTGCAGGATCAGGGCATCCCGGTCGTGGGCGTCGATTCCCTGCACTATTTCTGGTCGGAGCGCGATCCGCAGCAGACGGCCGACGACCTGGCCCGGATCATCGATTTCTATACCAAGCGCTTCAAGGTCAAACATGTGGTACTGGTGGGCTATTCCTTCGGCGCCGATGTATTGCCGGCGAGCTATAACCGCCTGAAGCAGGCCGAGAAGGACAAGATCGTCCAGATGTCGCTGCTGTCGCTGTCGCAAAAGGTCGACTATGTGATCTCGGTCATGGGTTGGCTTGGCGCTTCGAGCGCGGGCAAGGGCGGCGATCCGGTCAATGATCTCAAGTCCGTCAACCCGAAGATGGTGCAGTGCGTCTACGGCAAGGACGATGACGAGGATGTCGCATGCCCGGTGCTGAAGGGCACCGGCGCCGAAGTCATCGCCATGGATGGCGGCCATCATTTCGACGACGACTACGAGGCCCTGGCGAACCATATCATCAATGGCCTGAAGAGCCGTCTTGGCGAATAGTATTCATGGCAACGGCATCCTTGCTTGCCGCGCCTCCTTTCCTGTCTTCCCGTTACCGCAGGCAGATGCCTTTTCCTGGACGCCCGGCGCAGCATTCATTTGCTTCTTGCCGCGGCTGCCGGTAGTCGGGAGGGGGCACATTGCATGAGCGGTGATTTCACGCCGCCGCTCGCCGTCACATCCAGAAAGGTCCATCCTTGTCCGCCGCATCGTCTTCCGCCTTCACCAAGACCTATTCCGGTTTCCTGTTCGACATGGACGGCACGATCATCAATTCGATCGCGGCCGCCGAGCGCGTCTGGGGCAATTGGGCGCGCGCTCAGGGTCTTGATGTCGAGAAATTCATGCCGACCATGCACGGCAAGCGCGGTGTTGATACGATTGGCCAATTGAATCTGCCTGGCGTCGATCCCGTCGCGGAGGCGCTGAAGATCACCGAGGCCGAGATTGCCGATGTCGAAGGTGTCGTCGCGCTGCCGGGCGCCGTCGATTTCCTCGCGTCACTGCCGCCGGAGCGCTGGGCGATTGTCACTTCGTCGCCCTATCGGCTGGCGCTGGCGCGGCTGGATGCTGCCGGGATCCCAGTGCCGCGCTTCATCGTCACGGCCGAGGACGTGAAGGTCGGCAAGCCTGATCCGCAGGGCTATATCCTCGGCGCGCAGCGCCTTGGCCTCAGCCCCTCGGAATGCCTAGTGTTTGAAGACGTCTTGGCCGGTGTCAAGGCGGGCGAGGCGGCGGGTGCCGATGTGCTTGTTATCACCGCCACGCATTCGCATCCGATCGAGACCAATCACACGATGCTGCAGAATTATGAAAACGTCAGGGCACACGTCGCCGGCGACGGCTTGATGTCGATCCTTCATAAGGATTGATATCATCGCGCAATCGCCGGCGGGCTTGCATGTCGCTTTCGCGCATTGCAATAGGCCGCCGGCTCATTATGTTTTCGTGATCTCATGAATTTCGCTAGGATCCGATGACCCCTAAAGAGCTGAAAGCCCGATATCGCAACGAATGCCTGGCGGCGCGCGATGCCATCCCGGCCGATGAGCGTATCGAAAAGGGCCTTGCCATGCTTGCCCATGGCGGCGACGTCATCGATGTCGAACCGGGAAGGGTTGTCTCCGGCTTCCTGCCGATCCGCTCCGAAGTGGATATAAGGCCGCTGATGGCGCGGCTGCGGGAGCGGGGCGCGCGGCTTTGCGTGCCCGTCATCCTCGACCGCAGTACGATCGTCTTCAGGGAGCTCGTTGCGGGAGCGCCGCTGGTTCCGGTCGGATTTGGGACGTTCGGCCCTGGCCCCGATGCGGCGGTGCTTGATCCCGATGTCATGCTCGTGCCGCTTTCAGCCTTCGACGGAAGCGGTCACCGCATTGGTTATGGGGCGGGCCACTACGACCGCGCGATTGACCGCTTGCACCAAAAAGGCTTGAATCCCCAGCTGATCGGCATTGCATTCGATTGCCAAGAAGTGCCATCAGTACCGGCTGAGCCGCATGATGTCCGTCTGGACGCGATTTTGACCGAGAGCGGACTCAATTTCGTTTCGGAAGTGATTGGATAGCGAATGCGGCTGCTTTTTCTGGGTGACATGGTCGGCAAGACGGGACGAAGCGCGGTGTGGGAACGCCTGCCGGGGCTCGTATCCGACCTGAAGCTCGATTTCGTCATCGTCAACGGCGAGAATGCCGCCGGCGGCTTCGGCATCACCGAGGATATCTTCCTCGAAACGATCAATGCCGGCGCCGATGTCGTGACGACGGGCAATCATGTCTGGGACCAGAAAGAAGCTGTCGTATTCTCCGAGCGCCACGACCAGTTCCTGCGTCCCGCCAATTATCCGGCCGGCACGCCCGGTCGCGGCTCCGGTCTCTATTATGCCCGCAATGGCGCGCGCGTCCTCGTTGCCAACATCATGGGCCACGTCTTCATGCATCCGGAGCTGGACGATCCCTTCAAATCGGCTGAAGCCATTCTCGATGCCTGTCCGCTGAAGGAACAGGCCGATGCGATCGTCTTCGATTTCCATGCGGAGGCGACGAGCGAGAAGCAGTGCTTCGGCCATTTCGTCGATGGCCGCGCCAGCTTCGTCGTCGGCACCCATACGCATGTGCCGACCGCGGATGCGCAGATCCTGAATGGCGGCACGGCCTATATGTCGGATGCCGGCATGTGCGGTGACTATGATTCCTCGCTTGGCATGGAGAAGGAAGAGCCGCTGAACCGCTTCATCTCGAAGATGCCGAAGGGTCGCTTCGAGGCGGCGTCCGGCCCGGCGACCATCTGCGGCGTCGGCGTCGAGATTTCCGACGCGACGGGATTGGCGGAGAAGATCGCGCCGCTGCGGCTCGGCCCACGGCTTGCGGAGACCATTCCGGACTTCTGGCGCTGATCGCTGCACGATAATTCATCATCATCATGCGATGACGCGATTGTGAGCAATCGCGTCTGATTGTTGCTGGACCTGTTTCGGGTCATGCCGCATCCTTCCGCCAATGTCTGGCTTGAGGGGATGGCATGATGCCGCGATTTCCTGTCCTTGCCGCGTTCTTCCTGATGATATTCTTTGGCATGGGCACAGCGGATGCCCAGCAAAAGCCGACCCGTCCGCAGCCCAGCCAATGCCGGGCGATCGCGCAATCCCTTCCCCAGGCAACATTCGCCAGCTTTTCTCCGCCCGGTCCGACGTTTGCCAATGATTCCGTCAATGGTGATGTGAAGATCACGTTCCTTGGCCACGCGACGCTCTTCATCGAAACGCCCGGCGGCGTTTCCATCGCCACGGACTATAGCGGCGCCTATCCGCCGCCCTATACGCCCGAAGTCGTGACGATGAACAAGGCGCATATAACGCACTACACGTCTACGCCCGATCCGGCGATCAAATATATATTGCATGGATGGAGCGATGTGCCCGGAGAGCCGGCGAAGATCCATATGACCGTCGGCGACACGCTGATCCGCAATGTCGTCACCGACATCCGCTCCTGGGGCGGTGGCGGCGTCGAAGCCAACGGCAATTCGATCTTCATCTTTGAGGTGGCGGGCCTGTGCATCGGCCATCTCGGACATCTGCATTTCGAGCTCACCGATCAGCAATATGCCGAGATCGGCCGGCTCGATGTCGTGATGGTGCCGGTCGACGGCGGTCTGACCATGGGGGCCGACAGCATGAGCCGGGTGGTCAAGCGGCTGCGTTCGTCGCTCATCCTGCCCATGCATCGCTGGGGTCCGCCGATCGATCAGTTCCTGGCGCTTTTCGGTCCGGAATTCGATGTCGGCTATGCCCCGACGCCAAGTGTCACGGTGTCGGTGAAGACCTTGCCGCGCAAGCCCTTGATCTATGTGCTCAAGGGGCTTTGATCGCCACGGCCGCCGCGGCGATCGTCTTGATATGCGGCGTGCTCCATCCCCATTATCCGGCTTTTTGCTTGAATGAAGGCCGCTTCGCTCTTATAAGGCGGGCCATTTCCAACAAAAGACGTGAACAGGGGTGCCATGGCTGGCCATTCACAGTTTAAAAACATCATGCACCGGAAGGGCCGTCAGGACTCGGTGCGTTCGAAAATGTTCTCGAAGCTGGCGCGTGAAATCACCGTCGCCGCCAAGTCGGGCTTGCCTGACCCGACGATGAACGCGAGTCTGCGCCTGGCGATCCAGAACGCCAAGGCCCAGTCGATGCCGAAGGACAATATCGATCGCGCCATCAAGAAGGCCTCCGGCGCCGATACCGAGAATTACGATGCAGTCCGCTATGAGGGCTATGGCCCCGGTGGTACGGCGATCATCGTCGAAGCACTGACCGACAACCGTAACCGTACGGCGTCCAACGTCCGCTCCATCTTTACCAAGGCCGGTGGCGCGCTCGGCGAAACCGGTTCTGTGTCCTTCTCCTTCGATCACGTCGGCGAAATCACCTACAAGCCGACTGCGGGCGATGCCGACAAAGTCATGGAAGCGGCGATCGAAGCCGGTGCCGACGACGTCGAGAGTGACGAAGAAGGCCATGTGATCATCTGCGCCTTCGAATCCCTCGGCGAAGTTGCAAAGGCGCTCGAAGCGACGCTCGGCGAAGCCGAAACGGTCAAGGCGATCTGGCGCGCGCAGAACAACGTGCCGGTCGACGAAGAAAAAGCCCAGTCGCTGATGAAGCTCATCGACAGCCTCGAAGACGACGACGACGTTCAGAATGTCTATTCGAACTTCGAAGTCTCGGAAGAAGTGCTGGCCAAGCTCTCGGCCTGATCCCTTCTGATCATTCAGAAAAGCCGGCTGCAGCGATGTGGCCGGCTTTTTGCGTTATGGGGCTGTCGCGCGGATAAAATCGTCGCGGAAGGTGGCGAGATCCGGCGCGGCGACATCGGAGACAGCCCAAAAGACCAGCCCGTCGGCATGCCATTCGACGAAATTATAGCCCTCCTTCTCGGCATTGGTTTTAGCTCCCGCAGCGCCCGGCCAGATGAAAAGATTGATGACATGGCCGTGCCGGCGATAGATTAGCGCCGCCACCACCCGGCCATCGAGATAATCCACCCTGCCGCCGACGAGAGGGAAGCCTTGTGCCGCCAGATCGACTACGGGCGGGGAGAAATCGATCTTGCCGTTGAACCACGGTTTGACCGTGTGCTGGTCGGAGGTCAGCACGTCGGTCAGATGGTCGGCGAGCATCGAGCGCACATGGCTTGCAAGAAGCTGGTCCTCGATCGACTGACTCTGCTGCGGCAGGTTCAGCACGAGCACGAGCATGAGGCTTGCGGCAAGGACGGCAATCGACGGCACGAAGCTCCATTCGCGGATGAGCCGCCAGAAGCGTTGCCATGGGCTTTCGATCTGGTGGGTGGCCGCCATGGCCTGTTCCAGCGAAAGCGCCGCCTGCACGCGGGCATGGACGGCATCAGGCGCTTCCCATTTTACGCCCACGCGTGCGGACAGGCGCTTGACCATCAGGGCATTCTCCATCTCGTCGGCGCATTCCGGGCAAGTCGCCAGATGCGCCTCGAAACGGGCGGCATTGGCTGCGTCCAGTTCGCCGTCGATGAAGCCATGCAGCAGGTCCGCCCACTCGCGGTGATCATTGTGCTTCCCGCCGCTCATCGTGCCGTCTCTTTTTCGTCGAGGCTGCGCCAGAGCTCGCCGAAGTCGCGGCGGGCGCGGGCAAGGCGCGACATGACGGTGCCGATCGGCGCATCGATGATCTCGGCGATCTCCTTATAGGAAAGATCCTCCAGTTCACGCAGGACCAGGACTTCGCGCATCGCATCGGGCAGCCTGTTGATGACCTCGCGCACCCGCTGTGTTTCCGTCTTGCGGATGAAGGCCGCCTCCGGCGTGTCCTCTTCGGAGGCAGGATCGGGCGAGGGCGAGCTGTCTTCCGGGTCTCTTTCATCGGTCATCGGCTGTTCGTAACTGGCCTTGCGCCGGCCCTCCTGCAACCAGGCATGGTAACAGTTGCGGACTATGGTGAAGGTCCAGGCGCGCGCATCGCCATCCCGAAAGCCGCCGAAGCCGCGATAGGCGCGAAGATATGCCTCCTGCACGATATCCTGCGCGGCATCGGCGTCCCGGCTTAGGAAGCGCGCGAAATTATAGGCGGCGTCCAGATGCGGGATGATCGTGTGCTGGAAGCGGCGCATGGTCTCGTCGGGAGAGGAGATCGCGCGCGGCAAGCGCACGGAATGTGCCGATGATTCCGCCGCCGTCATCAGGACGACGCGCCTGCCTGTTTTCGATGCTGCAATGAAAGTGAGCAGGCGGTTCAGAAGCTGCGCCAGCCGGCCGATCGCTGTGTGCCGCGGCGGGCGCCAGCTCCATGCGTGGAACTCGTCGCCGAGCGTCATCGAACTCGTTATTCGGGCGTCTGTCATCGTGATCCCCGCAAAACGCCGCTGCCGACTGTATGCCTCGGATAGGGCGCTTGCAATGTTGCCTGAAAGGATAGATCGCGCTCGCGCGGGTTTTATTCCCGACAGCATGGAAAAAATCGAAGATGCGCAACACGGCTGGCCGCGATCCCGCCCTCTAAATTCGCGCTCGCAATAATAATCAATGAATTTCAGTCGCTTGCATGAAATCTTCGTACGGCGGGGAATAAGTACCCGTGCCCTCCGATCTTCTTCCTCAGTGGATGGCCGCGATGGCTTGCGACCTCCGCCTGGCCCGAAAGGCCATAACCCTGAGGAGATATTGCGATGTTTGCTATGACCCGCCGCGTCGTGCTCGGCACGGCTGCAGCTGCGGCAGCCTTCGGGCTGTCATCGAAGCTCGAATTCATCCCGCAAGCCTTTGCCGCAACGCCGCTGGAACCGACGGTCGGTTTCTACAAATACAAGGTCGGTTCGATCGAAGTCACGGCCGTTTATGACGGTATCTGGCGCAAGCCGCATGATCCGGCCTTCATCAAGAACGCTTCGGTCGACGATACCAAGGAAGCACTCTCCAAGGCCGGCCTGACAACGGACTTCATGCCCATTCCGCTGACCGTCGTCGTTCTCGATATCGGTGGGCGGAAGATCATGATGGATGCCGGCTCCGGTGTCGGACAGTGGCAGACCAATGCCACGCATCTGCCTGCCAACATGGCCGCCGCCGGTATCGACTATCGGAAGATCGATACGATCATGATCTCGCATTTCCATCCGGACCATATCTGGGGCCTGATGGAAAAGGGAACGAATGCGGCCGTCTTCCCGAATGCCGAACTGATCGTCAACGCGGCCGAATACGATTGGTGGACCGATCCCGGCCGCGTCGACAAGCTGGCGGAGGGCCGCAAGGAAGCGGGCCGACGCATCGCCTCCGTCTTCCCGACATGGAAGAACTGGAAGCTGGTCGACGACAATGCCGAAGTGGCGCCCGGCGTGCACATGCTGGTCGCATACGGCCATACGCCGGGCCATTCGGTCTTCCTCATCGATGGCGGCAGCGAGCAGCTGATGGTCTCGGCCGACATCATGTATGTGCCGGCGCTGCTCGCTCCGCATCCGGATTGGCAAGGCGCTTACGACCAGGACGGGCCGATGGCAGTTGCCACCCGCCGCAAGCTGATCGATCGCGTCATTACCGACAAGATCAGGATTTGCGGCTCCCATTTCCCATTCCCGGGCTCCGGAACCTTCGTCAAGGACGGCAATGCCTACGGCTTCGCCCCCACCATCCAGGCCTGAGCGGCCAAACAGAGGAGCAAGAACCATGTTCAGAAATGCTATTTTCGGGATCGCCGGCCTATGCGCCGTCACCATACTGCCGGCCGCAACGGCAAGCATCGCCTTCGCCGTCGACAATATGGAATCGACCGATGCGCCGGATTTGACGTCGGTGCGCACCAAGATCGATGCGAAGGATTATACAGGCGCGCTCGCCGAGCTTCGTGACATCGCCGAAGAGCACCAGCAGGCCGATGTCTACAATCTGATGGGCTTCACCCTGCGCAAAACAGGCGATTTCAAGACATCGCTGACCTACTACACCAAGGCCCTGGAACTGCAGCCGGATCACAAGGGCGCGCATGAATACCTCGGCGAACTCTATGTCGAGACCGGCGACATGCCCAAGGCTCGCGAGCAGCTTGCCGCACTCACAAAGCTCTGCCCGGCGGGCTGCGAAGAGCTTGAGGACCTGACCAAAGCGATTGGAGCCAAGGCAACCAACTAACTCGGCCTCAACCGATCCGGCGGCATTCCATTCGATCAAGTCGTTGGGATGCCGCCGGATAGGATCGGAAACCTATGGAACTTGACGGGAAGGAGATAGGTCATGGAATTCGAAGAGGAGAGTGCCGTTCTTGTGAACATGACCGATATGGCATTGCTGTTCGGCCGCATACTACTGTCGCTGCTCTTCCTGGAAGAGGGCATCGAACTTGCCAGCAATTTCGACAATGCCTTGGATGCCATGGCCAGGCTTGGCGTCACTGCCCCCATCGCGATTGCAACCATCGTGCTGCAGCTTGGCTCCGGCCTTGCCATTGCGCTTGGCCTGATGACCAGGTTGGCCGCATTCGGCCTTGGCCTGTTCTGCCTGCTGACGGCGATGCTCTTTCACACGAACTTCGCCAGCCATAACGAGCTGCTGCATTTCGAAAAGGATTTGGCGATCTCCGGCGGCATGTTCGCGCTGATCGTCGCCGGCGCCGGCAAGCTGTCGCTCGACATGCTCATCCGGCGTCATTGGAAGACGAGGCTCGTGGCTTGAGTCCGTCGGTCACCCGGTGAGCTGGACATACGAAATCGGTTCACCGGATAATCTGCTTTTCCCGAAAATCAGGACACTTTTTGAAAGCTAGGAAGCGCCGCGAACAGCTCGACCGATTTCAAGCGCGCCTCGATGTCATGAATCGGCATCGAAATGATGACCTCGTCGGCCTCGGTGTCCTTGATGAATTGCGAGAGCTTCGTTTCGGCTGTTGCCGGCGAACCGACCACGGCGTAGCGCAGCGTATTTTCCACGTTCAGCTTTTCCATCGGCGTCCAGAAATCGTCCATATCACTACGCGGGCGCGGGAAGGGACCGCGCGCATTGCGGCGGAGATTGACGAACTGCTGCTGTGCCGAGGTGAAGTGGTATTGCGCCTCCTCGTCCGTCTCCGCCACCGCGCCCATCACGCCGACCATGACATAGGGCCTGTCGAGCGTGGCCGATGGCGTGAAGCGCTCGCGGTAGATGGCGATGGCATCCATCAACGCTTCCGGCGCGAAATGTGAGGCGAAAGCATAGGGAAGGCCGAGCATGGCGGCGAGATGGGCGCTGTAGAGGCTGGAGCCAAGGAGCCAGATGGGGATGTTGGCACCATGACCGGGAACGGCCAGAATGATCTGGTTCTCGTCGGCGGGGCTGAAGAGATGCTGCAGCTCGACGATATCATTGGGGAAGCTTTGCGCGCCGGCCTCGATATTGCGGCGCAGGGCCTGTGCGGTGCGCATGTCCGTGCCTGGCGCGCGGCCGAGGCCGAGATCGACGCGGCCGGGAAACAGGGCTTCCAGCGTGCCGAACTGCTCGGCAATCACGAGCGGCGAATGGTTCGGCAGCATGACGCCGCCCGAACCGATGCGGATGCGCGAGGTTGCCGCGCCGACATGGCCGATGACGACCGATGTCGCGGCGCTGGCGACGCCCGGCATGCCGTGATGCTCGGCGAGCCAGAATCGGTTGTAGCCTAGCTCTTCCGCCTTCTGCGCCATGCGCTTCGAACTGTCGAAGGACTGGCGGATCGTGCTGCCTTCGGCAACGGGCGAAAGATCGAGGATGGAAAAGGGAACCATGGCAAGAACCTGCGTGGTGGAAGGGAGGGTCGCTTGCACATGTAGGAGTGCCGACGCCTCATTCCAAACCCCATGCCGCAATTTCGTCACGATGTTTTCGGCGTAGCGCCCAGACACGCAAACTGTGTCTTGTTTTTGTTTTGTTCACATTTTGCTGGCACATGTCAGGCCTGAAAGATAGGTTGACCCATGCAGAATACGATTCGCATCATCGGCATCGATCCGGGCTTGCGCCGCACCGGCTGGGGTATCATCGATACGCTTGGCAATTCCCTGCGCTTCGTTGCCTCGGGAACCGTGACGTCGGATGGCGAGATGGATCTCGCGTCCCGCCTTTGCCAGCTGCATGATGGGCTTGCCGATATCGTTCACAGCTATCAGCCGGATGAGGCGGCCGTCGAACAGACCTTCGTCAACAAGGATGCGGTGGCGACGCTGAAGCTCGGACAGGCGCGCGGCGTCGTCATGCTGGTACCGGCCCGCGCCGGCCTGCCGGTATCGGAATATGCGCCGAATGCCGTCAAGAAGGCCGTCATCGGCGTCGGCCATGGCGAGAAGCAGCAGATTCACATGATGCTGAAGATCCTGATGCCCAAGGCCGAGTTCAAGGGCAACGACGCGGCCGATGCGCTTGCTATCGCCATCTGCCATGCCCATAACCGCGGCGCCAGCCGGCTGCGGCAGGCAGCAATGGCAGGGTAGTTTGTTCTTGACTTGTTCTTGCGGTAATGATAATTCTTACCGTAGGATTGGAGAGCAGGAATGCGTGTGACATCCAAAGGACAGGTGACCATTCCTCGTGACTTGCGCGAGTTGGCGGGCATAGAGCTCAACAGCGAAGTCATATTTTCCGTCGAGGATGGAAAGCTGGTCGTTTCGCCCAAGAATGGTAAGCGGGAAATCGAGGATCGGCAGCGGCTCGATCGGTTCATGGCCACTCTCAAGCGCCTGGAAGGCACCGGCGATCAGGATATCGACGCCGAAGCGCTGATGTCGATGACGCGTGACCGGTAATCATGGTCACCATCGTCGACACGAATGTGTTGGTTGATCTGGCGATACCTGGTTCAGCTTGGCATGGTTGGTCCAGTGGCCAGGTTTTCTCCGCTTTCAAGCGAGGGCCTGTTGTCATCAACCCCATTATCTACGCGGAATTCTCGGTGCGTTATGGCAGTATGGATCAAGTGGACGAGCTACTGCCGCAAAGCGAATTCCGCCGTGAAAGCCTGCCCTGGTCAGCCGCATTTGCCGCAGCGGCGGCTTTCAGAGTTTATCGTCAGGCTGGCGGCGGGAGAGAGCGCATTCTTCCTGATTTTCTGATCGGCGCGCACGCTGCGGTGCGCGGCTATTCCATGTTGACGCGAGATCCCAAGGGCTACCGTGCCTACTTTCCCTCGCTCGACCTCATTACTCCCGAAACCCATCCCTGACGGACATCACCCATGATCGGCAAGCTGAAAGGCACAATCGAAGAGATCGGCGAGGACTATGTGCTCGTGGACGTCCATGGCGTCTGCTATGTCGCCTATTGTTCGGCGCGCACGCTGTCGAAGCTCGGCTCCGTCGGCGAGGCCTGCGTTGTCTTCATCGAAACCTACGTCCGCGAGGACCAGATACGGCTCTTTGGTTTCGTGACAGCCATGGAACGCGAATGGTTCAACATCGTGCAGACCGTTCAGGGTGTCGGTGCGAAAGTGGCGCTGGCGCTGCTCTCGACGCTGACGCCTGCCGAGCTTGCCAATGCGATTGCCTTGCAGGATCGCACAGCCGTTTCACGGGCTCCCGGCGTCGGCCCGAAGGTCGCCATGCGGATCGTGACCGAACTCAAGAACAAGGCGCCGGCCCTGGCCGGCGATGCGATCAATATCGGGCTCAAGCAGGAGTTGGGAGAAGGGGTTGCCTCCGCACCCGTTGCCGATGCCGTCTCCGCGCTCACCAATCTCGGCTATTCCCGCGATCAGGCGGCCAATGCCGTTGCAGCTGCGATGAAGGCGGCCGGCGAGGACGCCGACAGCGCCAAGCTGATCCGGCTCGGCCTCAAGGAACTATCGCGGTGAGGCTTTGCACCTTCCGCAATCCTGACTATTGTCGCAAATTCGAGAGATCGAGCTTCGGCGCAGGAGCCGCAAAACGCATACCGGGAATGGAACTTCTGACATGAGTGAAGCCGCACGTCTGATATCGCCGGAAAAGCGGGGCGAAGACATCGATGTGACGCTCAGGCCGCAATCGCTGGACGAATTCACCGGACAAGCGGAAGCGCGCGCCAACCTGAAGGTCTTTATCGAAGCGGCCAAGGGGCGCGGAGAGGCGCTGGACCATGTGCTGTTCGTCGGTCCGCCCGGCCTCGGCAAGACGACGCTCGCGCAGATCATGGCGAAGGAACTCGGGGTCAATTTCCGCTCGACCTCAGGACCGGTCATCGCCAAGGCGGGCGATCTTGCGGCGCTGCTGACCAACCTCGAGGAGCGCGACGTGCTCTTCATCGACGAAATCCATCGTCTCAATCCGGCCGTCGAGGAAATCCTCTATCCGGCGATGGAGGATTTTCAGCTCGATCTGATCATCGGCGAGGGACCGGCGGCGCGTTCGGTCAAGATCGATCTCGCCAAGTTCACGCTGGTTGCCGCCACGACGCGTCTCGGCCTGCTGACGACGCCGCTGCGCGACCGCTTCGGCATCCCGGTGCGGCTGAGTTTCTATACGGTCGAGGAACTGGAGCTGATCGTCCGGCGTGGTGCGAGGCTGATGGGCCTCGGCATGACGGATGAGGGCGCGCGCGAAATAGCGCGCCGTGCACGCGGTACGCCGCGTATCGCCGGTCGCCTTCTGCGCCGCGTGCGCGATTTCGCCGAGGTCGCCAAGGCCGAAGCGGTGACGCGCGAGATTGCCGACGAGGCGCTGACGCGGCTTCTGGTCGACAATGTCGGCTTCGACCAACTCGACAAGCGCTATCTCAACATGATCGCCGTCAATTTCGGCGGCGGTCCCGTCGGCATCGAAACCATTGCCGCCGGTCTTTCCGAGCCGCGCGATGCGATCGAGGATATTATCGAGCCCTACATGATCCAGCAGGGGTTCATTCAGCGCACGCCGCGCGGCCGTGTTTTGACCGCGATTGCCTGGAAACATCTCGGCATGCAGCCACCCAAGGATCTGGAGGCCGCGCAGTTCGGGTTGTTCCGGGAGGACGATTGAATGCTTGGCCGTCGTGCCTTTTTGAAGCTTTTCGGCGGCAGCATATTCGGATTGATGGCACTTGGGGGATATGCCCTCGGGTATGAGCCGGTCGTCCGTCTCAATGTCACCCGCTACGCCTTGGTCCCTCCGGGATGGGCGCCGGGGCTGAAGCTCAGGATCGTGGCGCTTGCCGATTTTCATGCCTGCGAACCCTGGATGAGCGCCGAGCGCATCGCTTCCATCTGTGACCGTGCAAACCAACTCGGCGGCGACATTATTTTGTTGCTCGGCGATTATACGTCGGGAACCGATCTCATTACCGCCCGGGTCGATCACCGCCTATGGGCGGCAGAACTGGAAAAGCTGCAGGCGCCGCTCGGCGTTCACGCCATCGTCGGCAATCATGATTGGTGGCATGATTCGAGCGCGCAAAGAACCGGCCGTGGGCCGACATTCAGCCATCGGGCATTGGAAGCTGTCGGCATCGAGGTCTATTCCAACCGCGCGGCGCGCCTGGAGAAGGACGGGCAAGGCTTCTGGCTTGCCGGCGTCGAAGATCAGCTGGCGCTGCGCCGGAGCATGCGTTGGAAGCGTCCTTTCACCAGGGGACTCGACGATCTCGGCGGCACGCTGGCGCAGGTCGGCGACGATGCGCCCGTGATCCTTCTTGCCCATGAACCCGACATTTTTCCCGCCGTTCCCCAGCGCGTTTCGCTTACCCTGTCGGGACATACGCATGGCGGACAGGTGAGGATTTTCGGCTGGTCGCCCTATTCGCCCTCGCGCTATGGCGACCGGTATGTTTATGGCCATATCGTCGAGGAGGAGCGGCATATCATCGTTTCAGGCGGCCTCGGCTGCTCCATCGCGCCGGTTCGCCTCGGCGTTCCGCCTGAAATCGTCGTGATCGATGTGGGATAAGGAAACATGCCGAAACGCAAACACATCAGATTGAATGCCGGTCGCGCGCGCTTCCAGATGCGCGTTGCCGGCCTCGGGTTTCGAGACGGCTATGTCTTGGTGCATCGCGCCGTGCACGAACACTTCTGGACTTTTCCCGGCGGCCGCGCGGAGATCGGCGAGACTTCGGAGGAGACGTTGCGGCGGGAGATGATCGAGGAGATTGGCGTTGAGGTTACGGTCGGGCGCCTGCTCTGGTCGGTCGAGAATTTCTTCCATTACGAGCAGCTCGACTGGCATGAGCTCGGCCTCTACTATCTGATGGATATTCCCACCGAATTTCCGTTCGATCCAAAGAACATCGTGCATCGCATTCAAGATGGCGACAACGATCTGGAATTCAAATGGGTGCGGGCGACGCGAGAGGCGCTGGTGGCGCTCGACATCCCGCCCTATTTCATCGCCGAGCAAATCGAAAACCTGCCGCTGACCTCCCGCCATCTGGTCTGGCGGGACGGTGATCTCGACAAGGCTTAGGGGGATTTGATGGCCGCTTTCGATCCGATTCGCAGCTTTCGCAAGCTTGGCTATAACAATGCCTTGGCGAATGTCCGCCTGCATCGTGCCTGCGCGGCATTGCAGCCGGGCGAATTCGAAGCCGATCGGGTCAGTTTCTTTCCATCGATCAAGGCGACCCTCAATCATATCCTGACGGTCGATTGGTTCTATGTCGACGCGCTGGAAGGCGGCACTCTGGGCCTGAAGGCTTTTGACATCGAGGAGCCGTACGACCGGCTGGACGAGTTGAGCCGGCAGCAGTCGGATGTCGATCGCCGGCTGGTGACCTTCTGTGAGTCGTTGACGCCGGAGACCGCGATGCGGATCATCGATATCCAACGCGGCGGCCGTATCCAGCGGGAGAGGGCGGACGATGTGCTGAACCATCTGTTCCAGCATCAGACGCATCATCGTGGGCAGGTCCATGCCATGCTGGCCGGAACCAGCGTCGCGCCGCCGCAGCTCGACGAGTTCATCGTCGCCGACGATGCGCGGTTCAGGGGCGAGGAATTGGCAGCACTTGGTTGGGATGAAACGAAGCTGATGCGCTGAGGCCGACCTGTGGCGGCATGGTCTTCGCCAGCGTTTCGATCGTTTGCTGAAGCAAGGCCTTCCCGCCGCCTCGCCATCCGAGCGCGCAGATCTTCGACGCATCCATGGCGTTGACAGTACCTTGTGGCGCAGGCGCCGGTAGTGCGTGGGGACAGCCCGTTGCGCTTTGAAGATGCCCCAGGATTTCGCGCGTATCGGTCAAAATATCCGAGAGATTGAAGGCCTCGCCATCAATCCGGCCCGCTTCCGTCTCCAACAAGAGCCGGATGGCGCGGCCGAGATCGCGGCCATGAACTTCGGTTCCGGCGCGTGAAGGAACCGGCTTGTCGTTCAGGTAATCGTCGAACAGTCCGTCCCATTTGTTCGGTCGCAGGTCGCCATAGATGCCTGTCGCTCTGAGGCTCGTGGTCGCAAAGCCGGGCGAGGACAGGGAAAACAGCGCGTGTTCGGCGTCGCGCTTCACCTCGCCGTAGAGCGTGTTCGGCATCGGCCTTGTCGCCTCCGTTAATTCCTCTTTGGAAATTCCATCGCCATAGACAGCGCGGGAGGAAAGAAAGATGCAGCGGCGAATACCGGCCTTTCTGGCGGTTTCGAAAAGCTTGACCGAGCCGTCGAGATTGAAACGGCGAAAGCCTTTTGGATCTTCCCCCTCGCCGCCGCGATATTTGCCGGCGACATGGCTGAAGGCCGCATGCACGAAGAAATAGGCGTCGTCAAAAGCGCCACTCTGATTTTCCGTTGGATCAAGGCTCAAGGGGACGAAGGAGACGGGTTGCGAAAAGAGACCGGCTGGCGGCGCGTTGCGCCCGCCGATTGCAACCTTGTATCCGGCCGACAGCAGCTCTTCGGCGATGTATCGGCCAACGAGACCCGTTCCGCCTGAAATCAGGACTTTCATGCCGCCGCTCTTGGATTTGCGAGCGTGGCGATATCGGGCATGTTTCGGCCGGTATGGAAGCTGTGCCACAGGTCGATCAGCGGTTTCAGCTGTTCCGCCTTGGGATGGTTTTCCTCCCACGGCTTCTCATACTGATAATGCAGGATCGAGATGCTGTTCCAATCCCAGAGCGCGGGCATGCTGAACCAGACATATTGCAGCATGTTCATGAATACAGGCAGGCCGTGCCAATCCGGGAAAAAGGTCTCAAGAAAGGTCTGGTCCGTGCGACGCCAGAAGACGTCTGGGCGGTCGAGGCTCTCCAGCATATGCCTGAAGGTCGCAAGCGAAGGCTTGGCGACGAAGACGCCCGAATTCAGCCGGTGGAAATCGGCAAGGCTCTCGTAGACATTCGGCGCGGCGGAAAATTCCGGATAGTCGAAGAGCCGGTCGACATTCCTCAGCACCAGCGCGTCGGCATCGATGAAGACGCAGGTGTCGTATTCGATCAGCTGCCAGAGCCGCAGCTTGCAGAAATTATCGAGCGGCGTGTGGAAGGAGGGCTTGCGGCCCTTGGTGAAGGGAGCCGCTGTGTGAAGATTGCCGCGGGCATGCCGCTCATTGAAGGCATCCGAAAGCGGAAGATGCTCGACCGCAACCAGCCGGCAGTCGAGCGCTGACAGTGGAGCAAGGTCGTCTTCATCGACTCCCGCTATATGGAGCACGACGATATCGGCCTTCGTGCCGCTGCGAACGATGGAGCGCGCCAAGGCCACCGCGCCCATGGCGTAATCGGCATTGGTGATCAGCGTCACGAATGCTTGCCCGGCACGGGGGCGGCTGTGAGGCCGCAAGCCCTGCAGCATTTCGCTTCCGAGCATCATGACACGGATTTCAACCTCTTGCCCTCGGGATCATGGTTGACCGTCGCGGCAAGATCCTTGGTCCAGGCGGAGATGGCCGGAACGCGCGATCGATCGACGCGATAAGCATATTTCCTGGCGACGTCGACGATTTCGCTGAGAAGACCGGCTTCGAGCGTGATCGGCGCCAGGCCGAGATCGAGGAATTTGTCGTTCTTGACGGTCAGGTCGTTCTCGGGCGCTTCCTTGCGTGGGTTGGGCAGACGGACGACTTCCGCGCCGCTCATCCTGGCGATCATGTCGGCGAGGTCGCGGACGCGATGCGTTTCCGTCATCTGGTTGAAGATTTCCACGCGAGCGCCGCGGGCCGGCGGATTCTTCAGCGCCAGCTCGATGCAGCGCACGGAGTCCTGGATATGGATGAAAGCGCGGGTCTGGCCGCCGGTGCCATGTACCGTCAGGGGATAGCCGATCGCCGCCTGGATGAGGAAGCGGTTCAGCACCGTGCCATAGTCACCGTCGTAATCGAAACGGTTGATCAGCTGCTCATGCCGGCGCGTCTGCTCCGTGTGGGTGCCCCAGACGATGCCCTGATGCAGGTCGGTGATCCTGAGGCCGTCGTTCTTGGCGTAGAACTGGAAGAGAAGCTGATCCAGGCACTTGGTCATATGGTAGATCGAGCCGGGATTGGCGGGGTAAAGGATCTCCTGGCTGACGGTGCGACCGTCGGTCGTATCGATGCCGACGGGCAGATAGCCTTCGGGGATGGCAGCACCCACCGTGGAATAGCCATAGACGCCCATCGTGCCGAGATGCACGAGATGCGCGTCGAGATTGAGCTCGACAAGCGCGTTGAGAAGATTGTGCGTGGCGTTGACGTTGTTGTTGACCGTGTAATTCTTGTGGCGGTCGCTCTTCATCGAATAAGGGGCGGCGCGCTGTTCGGCGAAATGCACGATCGCGTCGGGGCGGTGCTCGGCCAGCCACTTCTTCAGAAGCTCGTAGTCCTTGGCGAGATCGATGAGATTGAAATGGATGCGGCGGCCGGTTTCGGCGTGCCAGATGCGGGTGCGTTCCTGGATCGAATCCATCGGCGTCAGCGATTGCACGCCGAGTTCGGTATCGATCCAGCGGCGGGAAAGATTATCGAGGATGTGGATCTCATGGCCGGCGTCGGAGAGATGGAGCGAGGTTGGCCAACCGATGAATCCGTCGCCGCCCATAACCGCTATTTTCATGAGATTTTTCCTTCTGCGCCGATCCGCTAGCCGGCACCATTCCGGATAGTCGGAGTCTATGACAATTGTTCAAAGCTTGCTTGATGGCAGAACTTCGGCCAAAGAGATGCCGGACATTCAAGGAGATGCGGCAACGATGAACAGCCCCTTTCTGATTGCTGGGGAACTGGAAGCCGGAAGCCACCGGCTGATGCAGCGAGTCTATTACGAAGATACGGATTTTTCCGGCCTCGTCTATCACGCG
Organism: Rhizobium sp. KNZ2-6A; assembly: GCF_056755475.1. Classification (NCBI taxonomy): domain Bacteria; kingdom Pseudomonadati; phylum Pseudomonadota; class Alphaproteobacteria; order Hyphomicrobiales; family Rhizobiaceae; genus Rhizobium; species Rhizobium sp. KNZ2-6A. The sequence goes on from NZ_JBNDIC010000001.1 coordinate 200,855, forward strand.
CGCTATCTGCATTTCCTCGAGCGTGGGCGCACGGACTATCTGCGCTGCCTCGGTGTGGAACAGCGCGAGCTTCTGAGTGCCGACGAGGAAGGGCTGGTTTTCGTCGTTCACCGCATGGAGATCGATTTCAAGGGGCCGGCGCGCATGGATGACGTGCTGACGATCCGCACGGTCACGGAAAAGGCCGGCGGCGCCAAGATGGTGCTGTCCCAGGAGATACGACGCGGCGATACGTTGCTGATCGCCGCCAAGGTCATCATCGCCGTGATCAACGCAAAGGGGCGCCCGCGCCGTTTGCCGGAAAAGCTCGCCGCGCAGATGCTGGCGGCATCGGAAAGCGCTGGCTAGCAAAGGATTTGGCGTGTTCCCGCGCCAGACGGGGGGAGCAAATATAGCATGATTGAAAACAGGCTGCTTGCAATAACTTGAGTTTTATGTGAAGGAATTCGCCGCGCAAGCTTTGTCTGCGTTTGCCGCCGGTTTCATCCGGTCAGTTCTTCCCTGGAGCTAGAATAACCTTCGCCGCCGTTAAATCCTTCATGTTTCGACGCTAACATTCTTTTAACCATAATAGTGTCTTACTGGTTATGTCGGAGTTTGTGCGGTGCACGCCTTCCTTTGACCAAATTTGACGGCAAGAAGGCAGTTGTAAGCTTGGAAGGCTTGACCAGGGCGTTCAGCGGCGGCTGCCAAACAATTCTTGTGAGATCACTTTTAGCCGCCCGGTCTAGCGCCGGGCGTTTGGATTCGGGGATTTTGGATCAATGGAACAAGTAGCACTGGCGGCGGCCACACCGGACATCACGCTCTGGTCGCTCTTCATGCAGGCGGGCTTGGTCGTCAAGCTCGTCATGATCGGCTTGCTGGCAGCGTCCGTATGGACCTGGGCGATCGTCATCGACAAATATCTGAGCTATGCGCGAGCGCGCCGGCAGTTCGATCATTTCGAGCAGGTCTTCTGGTCGGGCCAGTCGCTCGAAGAGCTGTACCGAACGCTTTCGGAGCGCAACAATACCGGCCTCGGCGCCATCTTCGTCGCCGCCATGCGCGAATGGAAGAAGTCCTTCGAGCGCGGCGCCCGCTCGCCGATCGGCCTGCAGATGCGTATCGACCGCGCCATGGACGTGACGCTGGCGCGCGAATCGGAACATCTGACCGCCCGTCTCGGCTCACTCGCAACCATCGGTTCCGCCGGTCCGTTCATCGGTCTTTTCGGTACGGTCGTCGGTATCATGACCTCATTCCAGGCGATCGCCGGTTCGAAGTCGACCAACCTTGCGGTTGTTGCGCCCGGTATCGCCGAAGCGCTGCTGGCGACCGCCATCGGCCTGGTCGCCGCTATCCCGGCCGTTATCGCCTACAACAAGTTCTCTGGCGATGCCGGCAAGCTCTCGGGTCGCATGGAAGGTTTCGCGGACGAATTCTCCGCCATCCTTTCGCGCCAGATCGATGAGAAGCTGCAGCCGCGTCAGGCAGCGCAGTAAATCGCGGACAGAACCGGAGTATTCGCATGGGAATGTCTGTTGGAGGAAATGGCGGCGGCGGTGGACGCCGTGGCGGTCGTCGCGGCGGCGGCCGGGGCGGCCCGATCTCGGAGATCAACGTGACGCCGCTGGTCGACGTCATGCTTGTGCTGCTGATCATCTTCATGGTGGCCGCGCCGATGATGACATCTGGCGTGCCGATCGACCTGCCGCAGACGCAGGCCGGTGCATTGAACGCCCAGACCCAGCCCATCACGATCTCGATCAAGGCCGATGGGCAGGTGTTCATCGGCGAATCGCAGATCCAGGCCGCCGAAATCGCGGACAAGCTGAAGGCGATCGCCACCACCGGCTATAGCGAACGCATCTTCGTAAAGGGCGATGCGAAAGCGCCTTACGGTGTTATCGCCGACGTTATGTCACGCATTCAGGAAGCCGGTTACAAGAATATCGGCCTGGTCACGCAGCAAGTAACGGATCACTGACGAACCGACATGAAGCGCAGTATTGCTACATCAGCTGTCATTCATATCCTGGTGCTGATCGGCGCCATGGTGACACTGAGTGCGCCGGCGCCGCTGGAGACGCCGGAAAGCACGGCGATGGATGTCGATATCGTGACTGCCGACCAGCTCCAGCAGGGCGAGAAGAAGGCGCCGGTGACGGACCACGTCTCGCGCAAGCAGACCACGAAGCAGGATCAGGTCGCCAACGCCCAGAATGTCGGCGAGAACAAAGTCGATATCAAGAACCCTGTGGTGCCGATCCAACGGCCGGAGAGCGATACGGCGGCGTTAGCGCCGAAGAAGGTCGACGCGCCCGTTCCGCAGGACGATCCGCGGCCGAACGACGTCAAGACGATCGAGCAGAAGGAAACCGAGGCCGCCCCGAAGGAAGTGGCCGCCATTCCGCAGCAGAAGCCGGACGTGACCCCAACGCCGAAGCCGGACGTCACACCGCCGACCCCGAAGGCCGATGCGACGCCGACCGAACAGCCGACCCAGCAGGCCGAAATTCCGGTGCCGAACAATATTCCTGTGCCGGATATCAAGCCGCAGCCGACGCCGCCGAAGACCGCCGAGCAGAAGCCGGAAGTCAAGCCGGCGCCGAAGCCGGACGTGAAGGTCGCCGACGCCAAGCCGACGGACAAAACGACGACGCAGAGCACGAGCAAGACAACGTCGGCCGACGACGGCAAGAAGGACGCTGACAAGAAGCGCGAGACGCCCAAGGGAGCCAAGTCGCCCGCCAGCGATTTCAACGCTGATGACATCTCGGCGATGCTGAACAACACATCGTCGAAGGGCGGTGCGGCGCGTTCATCGAAGCCGGCCTCGGCCGGCGCGGATGCGCAGGTTGCCTCGCGCGGCGGCATGAAATCGCTTGGCGGCGGCAAGCTCAGTCAGAGCCAAAAGGACGGTTTGCGCGATCTGATTGGTAAGAACTGGAATGTTGTCCCCGGCATGGAAGGGGCAAGCGATGTCACGATCAAGGTTCATGTTCGTCTCGACAAGTCAGGCCAGATTGTCGGCGCACCGGAAGTCTCCGTCAGCGGTGGGCCGGCCACGACACAGCAAGCCCTAAGGGGTGCGGCCGAGCGTGCGGTGTTAAAGAGCCGAACCGATTTGCAAAAGGAAGTGAACGCCGGAGGATTGTTGCCACCGGATAAATACGACGGCGCGGATGGTTGGAACGAGCTGGTGCTCAACTTCGATCCGAGAGACTTGGGGCTGTGATGCTGGGATTGCAGTCTATGACAAATCACTGTCCGCACATTGGCCTCAGCCTGCTTATGGCCTTGGGGATGATGCTGACGGTTCCCAAGTTGACACACGCGTCGAACGCCACTGCCCCTGCCGCCGCGCAACCGCATGAAAAATTGGCTACGAACAGCCTGCGCGAAGATATCGCGAAGAATTGGAACATGGTTCCGGGCCTGGAGGGAGCGAGAGATGTCCGCGTCCGGGTGCATCTCAAGCTCAGCCGAAGCGGAGAGATTGTGGGCGAGCCGAAGGTTACCGTGACCGGCGGCCCCAAGGCGACGCAGCAAGCCATGGCGGCAAGCGCGATGCGAGCCGTGCTTCCGGCTACCCCGTTCAAGAACCTGCCAACAGATCAATATGACGACTGGAAAGAAGTTACCATCAACTTCGACCCGGCTATCTGACGAATTAATGCTGAAAGGCTTGGCACATATGATCAGAAACTCCCTCGTTCGTCTCCTGCTGGTGCTGGCAGGTCTGACCGCAGCGTTCGCTACTCCGGCCTATGCCGTGGTCGAGCTCAACATCAACAAGGGCAACGTCCAGCCGATGCCGATCGCTATCACCGACCTTCTGTCGAATGATACGCTCGGCCCGCAGATCTCGGGCGTGATCGCCGCCGACCTGCAGCGCTCTGGTCTGTTCGCGCCGATCAACAAGCAGGCCTTCATCGAGAAGATCACCAATCCGGATTCGACCCCGCGCTTCCAGGACTGGACCTCGATCAATGCCCAGGCTTTGGTGACTGGCCGCGTGACGCAGGAAGGTGGTCGCCTTCGTGCCGAGTTCCGCCTGTGGGACACGTTCGGCAACAGCCAGATGATCGGCCAGCAGTTTTTCGCCCAGCCGGATAACTGGCGCCGCGTCGCCCATATCATTGCCGATGCAATCTATCAGAAGATCACCGGCGAGAAGGGCTATTTCGATACCCGCGTCGTTTTCGTCGCCGAAAGCGGCCCGAAGACGGCCCGCAAGACGCAGCTCGGCATCATGGACCAGGATGGCGCCAATGTGCGCATGCTGACCGACGGCAGCGATCTGGTGCTGACGCCGCGGTTCTCGCCGAACCGGCAGGAAGTGACCTACATGTCCTTCGCCAATCAGCAGCCGCGCGTCTATCTGCTGCAGCTGCAGACGGGCCAGCGCGAACTGGTCGGCAACTTCCCCGGCATGACCTTCTCGCCGCGCTTCTCGCCGGATGGCCAGCGTGTCATCATGAGCCTGCAGCAGGAAGGCAATGCCAACATTTATACGATGGACCTGCGTTCTCGCACGACGACGCGCCTGACCTCGACGGCCGCGATCGACACTTCGCCGTCCTATTCGCCCGACGGCTCGCAAGTCGCCTTCGAAAGCGACCGCGGCGGAAAGCCGCAGATCTACGTAATGGGTGCCGACGGCTCCAACCAGCGCCGCATTTCCTTCGGTGACGGTTCGTACTCCACGCCGGTCTGGTCGCCGCGCGGCGATCTCATCGCCTTCACCAAGCAGTCCGGCGGAAGCTTCTCCATCGGCGTCATGAAGACGGACGGTTCGGGGGAACGCCTGCTGACCACGGGCTTCCATAACGAAGGCCCGACCTGGGCACCGAACGGCCGCGTCATCATGTTCTTCCGCCAGCCCGCCGGCTCCGGCGGCCCGCAGCTCTATTCGATCGACCTGACCGGCTATAACGAACAGAAGATCCCGACGCCTGGCTTCGCTTCCGACCCGGCATGGTCGCCGCTTCTCGAGTAGTGAAGGGCTCGCCACTTTATCGCCGCAAAGTCCTGTGAGTGGACCCTTTCGGGACGATTTTAGGACATCATTAACCATATTTGTTGAAATCGCATTAACCGAACCCGGTTACAGTCTGGCAACCCTGATAGAGACTTAAGGAGAGACCGGCCATGAGCCGCATCGCAACCCCGGCCGTTGGCCACATGCAGAACCTCGCCCGCAACCCGATCATGATCGCGCTTTTCGTTGGCCTTTCTCTGGCTGGCTGCGCTTCCAAGAAGGGCCTGCCGAACGATGCCAACGGTCTCGGCCTGAACGGTGCCGGCAATGCAACTCCGGGTTCGCCGCAGGACTTCACGGTCAATGTCGGCGATCGCATCTTCTTCGACACCGACAGCACCTCGATCCGTTCGGACGCCGGCCAGACGCTCGACCGTCAGGCTCAGTGGCTCGCTCGCTATCCGAACTACGCGATCACCGTCGAAGGCCACGCCGACGAGCGCGGCACGCGCGAATACAACCTGGCACTCGGTGCCCGCCGCGCAGCCGCTACCCGTGACTATCTCGCTTCGCGCGGCGTTCCGGCCAAGCGCATGAAGACGATCTCCTACGGCAAGGAACGTCCGGTCGCGACCTGCGACGACATTTCCTGCTGGTCGCAGAACCGCCGCGCTGTCACCGTGCTCAACGGCGCCGGTTCCTGATAGGTCAAAAGCCAGTCGAGAATGAGTAAAGGCGGCCTCCCGGCCGCCTTTACTTTTTTGACCACACTTTGGCCGAACTCCGTTGCTTTTTGAGAGCAATTGTAAAAATCTCCTGTTCGAGCCCTTGGCCCGAAGAATCAATGAGACAGGACGATCCATATGAGAAAACTTGTCGTGGCGAGCATGCTTTGTCTCGCTGCCTTTGCAGGTAGTGAGCGCGATGCTTCTGCCTTGTCGCTGTTTGGAATCCACCTCGGAGGCCGCGATGCTTCCGCGCAGTCGGCTTCCAGCAATGCGTATCAGAGACAAGCGCAATACGGCCAGGCACCGGTCGTCAATGTTCAAAACAGTGATGCCGAAGTTCGCCTGCAGCGGCTCGAAGACCAGATGCGCCAGCTGAACGGTCGCGTCGAGGAAATGAGCTATCAGCTGTTGCAGATGCAGGAACAGATCCGCAAGGCGCAGGAAGACAACGAATTCCGCTTCCAGCAGCTCGAAAAGCGCGGCGGCAGTGCTCCGGCCGCGGGCGGTGCGATGAAGAAGAGCGAGGCCGATGTTCCCGCGTCGGGCTCCGGCGGCCAGCAGCAGGATGATATTGCCGGCGTCATCGGTGATTCGCAGAACAATGATGTCGCTTCCCAACAGGGGAGCGGCGCGGGCAAGCCGCCGAGCCAGCTTGGTTCGATCCAGTTCGACCCGGGCGGCAAACAGGTCGGCTCCTCCATGTCGGGGGCCAGCAATGGCTCGGGCGCGCCGCCGAGTGCCGGCTCGGGAACGCAGACCGCTTCCCTCGGCAATGAAGGCGATCAATATAAGGCTGCCTACGGCCATGTCCTGTCGGGCGACTACAGCGTGGCCGAACAGGAATTCCGCCAATATCTCGACAGCTATCCGAGCAGCGCGCGGGCTGCGGATGCGAATTTCTGGCTCGGAGAGGCGCTCTACTCGCAGGGCAAGTATAATGATGCCGCCAAAACCTTCCTCAATGCGCATCAGAAATATAGCAGCTCCGAGAAGGCACCCGAAATGCTCCTGAAGCTCGGCATGTCGCTTGCCGCCCTTGATAACAAGGACACGGCCTGCGCCACGCTTCGCGAAGTGACCAAGCGCTACCCGAAGGCCTCGAAAGCCGTGACCGGCAAGGTCGCCAGCGAAGAGAAGCGGCTTGCCTGCTGACCGCCATGTCTACTGACGCTGTGACCGGCGGTGCCACAGCCCTCATGCCAGAAGCCGCCGCGACGGAATTCCTACAGTCCTTATCGACGCCTGCTCACATTCTGGTTGCCGTTTCCGGCGGCAGCGATTCCATCGGGCTTCTGATTGCCCTGGACGAGCGGCTGAAATCCTATTCCCGCAGAGATATCACCCTGAGCGCCGCGACCATCGACCATGGCTTGCGTGCCGCCGCGGCGGACGAAGCGCGAGAGGTCGCAGCACTCTGCGCGTCGCGCGGCATTTCCCATTTTACCCGTCGCTGGCAGGGTGAAAAGCCTGCAACCGGCATTATGGCCGCGGCGCGCGAGGCCCGCTATGAATTGCTCGCCGGTCTCGCCGAGGAGATTTCGGCCAATATCATCGTCACGGCACACACCATGGATGATCAGCGCGAGACCATGGTCATGCGCGGCAAGCGCCGGCTGGAGGAGGTGGACGGTCCTAGCACCGGCATCGCCGATGCGGTGTTGTTTGACCGGCGCATCTGGATTGTCAGGCCATTTCTCACCTGTCGGCGGATGGACATCAGAGCCTGGCTCACGATGCGCGGCATATCCTGGCTCGATGACCCCAGCAACGCGGATATGAGATACGAGCGCGTGCGTACGCGCATGGAACTTGAAGCGGATCCGGCGGGATCGCTCTCGGGGGATGGCGGTGCCGGCCGCGCCGCACTGTCCGGGAAAGCGGCCGCATGGCTGGACGAACACGTCACCATCCATGCGAATGCGCTTTGTGTTATCGATCGATCCGGCCTTTCGGTGGACAAAGCCGTCGTCACCTATGCCCTGTCCTACCTTGCCGCCGTCTTCGGTGGCAGGGCTTACGCGCCGGGACGTGCGCAAATGGAGCGTGTTCTCGAATTTGTGAACGGCGGGAATCCCGGCCGGCGCACGGCTGGCGGCGTGGTCTTCGACCTGCGCCGCGATGGGCTTTACCTCATGCGGGAAAGCCGCAATATCGCACCGATATCGGTTCCACCAGGCAAAAAGGCCAATTGGGATGGCCGCTTCGAGATCAGCAATTTGGGCCGGGCGCTCGTCAACGTGCGCGCCGCCGGAATGGAGAATATAACGATTTTTCCATCGAATCTGCCGAAAGGGGCCGTGCAGCGCGCCGGCGCAGCGATGCCGCTGATTGCGACGGAAGCGGGGACAAAGGCAGCGTCGGTTGCGGTCGTGCCCTATCTTGCGCCTTTCGACCGCTTTTTGACACGATTCGACCTCACATTCGCAGATCGGCTCTCAATCGCTTTTGGCCGTGAAGCCTATATGCGGCCGCCGCTTTCGGTCCTATAGACGGAAAAAACATGCGGCGATGCGGTTTGCCTTGGCAACGGCTTGGCGCAACCCTATGTTAGGGATCAAGTAATGCCGTCGCTTAAGCGGCGGAAGTTTCAGTGCTGGGGAGTTCGATGAACCCTAATTTTCGTAATTTCGCTCTGTGGGCAATCATAGCCTTGCTACTGATTGCTCTGTTCAGCATGTTCCAGAACGCGCCGGCACAAACAGGCTCCAGGGAAGTTCCGTATTCGCAGTTCCTTCGGGAAGTTGATTCCGGCCGCGTCCGCGACGTGACCGTTACGGGCAACCGCATCATCGGCAGCTATGTCGAAGGCAGTTCGGCCTTCCAGACCTACGCTCCGGTCATCGATGACAGCCTGCTTGAACGCCTGCAGTCCAAGAACGTCACCGTTGCCGCCCGTCCGGAATCGGACGGTTCCTCGAGCTTCCTGAGCTATCTCGGCACGCTGCTGCCGATGCTCCTGATCCTCGGCGTCTGGCTGTTCTTCATGCGGCAGATGCAGGGAGGCTCGCGCGGCGCGATGGGCTTCGGCAAGTCCAAAGCCAAACTTTTGACGGAAGCGCATGGCCGCGTCACCTTCGATGACGTCGCCGGTGTTGACGAAGCCAAGCAGGATCTGGAGGAAATCGTCGAGTTCCTGCGCGATCCGCAGAAGTTCCAGCGCCTCGGCGGCCGTATTCCGCGCGGCGTTCTGCTTGTGGGACCTCCCGGTACGGGTAAGACGCTTCTGGCGCGCGCCATTGCCGGCGAAGCCAATGTGCCGTTCTTCACCATCTCCGGTTCCGATTTCGTCGAAATGTTCGTTGGCGTCGGCGCAAGCCGTGTGCGCGATATGTTCGAGCAGGCGAAGAAGAATGCGCCCTGCATCATCTTCATCGACGAAATCGACGCCGTCGGTCGCCATCGCGGCGCCGGTCTCGGCGGCGGTAACGATGAGCGCGAACAGACGCTCAACCAGTTGCTGGTCGAGATGGACGGCTTCGAGGCCAATGAAGGCATTATCCTGATCGCCGCCACCAACCGTCCTGACGTTCTCGACCCGGCGCTGCTGCGTCCGGGCCGTTTCGACCGCCAGGTCGTGGTGCCGAACCCGGATATCGTCGGCCGCGAGCGCATCCTCAAAGTGCATGCCCGCAACGTTCCGCTGGCTCCGAACGTCGATCTCAAGGTTCTGGCACGCGGTACGCCCGGCTTCTCCGGTGCCGATCTGATGAACCTCGTCAACGAAGCCGCCCTGATGGCCGCCCGCCGCAACAAGCGCCTGGTCACCATGCAGGAATTCGAAGACGCCAAGGACAAGATCATGATGGGCGCCGAGCGCCGCTCTTCGGCAATGACCGAGGCGGAAAAGAAGCTCACCGCCTACCACGAAGCCGGTCACGCCATTACCGCGCTCAATGTCGCCATCGCCGATCCCCTGCACAAGGCAACCATCATTCCGCGCGGCCGTGCACTCGGCATGGTCATGCAGCTCCCCGAGGGCGATCGCTACTCGATGAGCTACAAGTGGATGGTCTCGCGCCTCTGCATCATGATGGGCGGCCGCGTTGCCGAGGAACTGACCTTCGGCAAGGAGAATATCACCTCGGGCGCATCTTCCGATATCGAGCAGGCGACCAAGCTTGCCCGTGCGATGGTGACCCAGTGGGGCTTCTCCGATGAACTCGGACAGGTCGCCTACGGCGAGAACCAGCAGGAAGTCTTCCTCGGTCACTCCGTTTCGCAGTCGAAAAATGTGTCGGAAGCCACGGCGCAGAAGATCGATAACGAGGTGCGCCGCCTGATCGATGAAGCCTATCGTGAAGCCAAGGATATCCTCACTTCGAAGCACGATGAGTTCGTGACCCTGGCGGAAGGCCTGCTCGAATACGAGACGCTGACCGGCGAGGAGATCAAGGCGCTCATCCGCGGTGAAAAGCCCGCGCGCGACCTCGGCGACGACACGCCGCCGAGCCGCGGCTCGGCCGTTCCGAAGACCGGCGCCAAGAAGGATGGTTCGCTCGGTGCTAAGGGTGACGAGCCGGAAGGCGGCTTCGAACCGCAGCCGCGCTGACGGAACGAGGTGCTTATATCTCGATATGCGAAAGGCCAGCGCCTTGAGAAGGGAGCTGGCCTTTTGCTTTCGGTATGGCAAGGGTGACGCTGCTAGAGCAGCCCGGCGATACACAATCGTCGTAGGCGGGGAAGTAATATGGGCAGTTTATGTTGTGAATTGGAATATTGTCCGTCTCCACCTAATGCGGTTTTTTAGTGCTTATTAATGGTAACGCGTTGTAATAGGCGGTCTCGGTAATTTAAGTGCCGAGTTTTACAATCTGTGGCAAGAGCCACAGGCATCGATGCTCGAAGCGTCTCTGGATTCAGAGCAGTGTTTCCGATGCCGCTGCATGTCTCGCGAAGATGCAGCAACGACAGGAGTGCATATGAAACGTCGCTATTTCGGAACTGACGGAATTCGCGGTCAATCCAACATCTATCCGATGACGCCGGATCTTGCCATGCGCGTGGGTATCGCCGCCGGCACGATCTTCCATCGTGGTAGTCACCGTCACCGCGTCGTCATCGGCAAGGACACACGCCTTTCCGGCTATATGCTGGAAAACGCAATGGTGGCGGGCTTCACCGCGGCCGGCGTCGATGCCTTCGTTCTCGGTCCCATTCCGACGCCTGCCGTCGCCATGCTGACGCGTTCGCTGCGTGCCGACATCGGCGTCATGATTTCCGCTTCGCACAACCCTTACGAAGACAACGGCATCAAGCTTTTCGGGCCGGACGGCTACAAGCTGTCCGACGATCTTGAAATGAAGATCGAGGATCTGCTCGACAAGGACATGACCGAGCATCTTGCCAAGGCTGAGAATATCGGCCGCGCCAAGCGTATCGATGGCGTGCATGACCGCTATATCGAGCATGCCAAGCGCACGCTGCCGCGTGACGTCACGCTGCAAGGCCTGCGCATCGCCATCGACTGCGCCAACGGCGCCGCCTACAAGGTTGCCCCGGCCGCCCTTTGGGAACTCGGCGCCGACGTCGTGACCATCGGTAACGAGCCGAACGGTATGAATATCAACCTGAATTGCGGCTCCACCAGCCCTGTCGCCCTGCAGAAGAAGGTGGATGAAGTGCGCGCCGATATCGGCATCGCGCTGGACGGTGACGCCGACCGCGTCATCATCGTCGACGAGACCGGCACGATCATCGATGGCGACCAGCTGATGGCTGCCATCGCGGAGAGCTGGGCCGATAGCCAGACGCTGCGCGGCAACGGCATCGTGGCGACCGTCATGTCCAATCTCGGCCTTGAGCGTTTCCTGGAAGAGCGCGGCATGTCGCTCGCCCGCACTGCCGTCGGCGACCGCTATGTCGTCGAGCATATGCGTCAGCACAATTACAATGTCGGCGGCGAGCAATCGGGCCATATCGTGCTGTCCGATTATGGCACGACGGGCGATGGGCTCGTGGCCGCTCTGCAGATCCTTGCCTCGGTGAAACGCACCGGCAAGCCCGTCAGCGAAGTCTGCCGGCGTTTCGAGCCCGTGCCGCAGCTGCTGCGCAATGTTCGCATTGCCGGCGGCAAGCCCCTGGAGGACATTCAGGTGCGGCAGGCAATCGCCGATGCGGAAAGCGAACTTGCCCGCAACGGCCGCCTGGTCATCCGCCCTTCCGGCACTGAGCCCCTGATCCGGGTCATGGCGGAAGGCGACGATCGCGGCCAGATCGAGCGTATCGTCGGCGGATTGATCGACGTGATTTCGAGCGTCCGCTCGGCAGCCTGAGGCTGGAAATACCGGATCTTCAAATCTGTGGCCGTCTCATCGAGGCGGCCATTTTGTTTTCCGCCGGTGAGGCCAGGGCGGCTTACTGGAACATTTCGCCGGGATAGGCGCCCCAGAGTTTTTCCTGCCTGACATAGCCTCTTGCCGTATGGTTCTTTACCGAAACACGGCACCAGGTTCCGCTACAGGATTGCAGCGAAACCAGGACGCGGGGCTGCAGCTCCGCAACTGCCCGAGCGGCCGGATTGGGGTCTGCGCGCAGCATGGCATTCTTGCTTAGCCAGGGTGCGATCAGTGCCGTGCGAGTGCCGGAGAGCAGGGCGCTATGCATCCAGCCGGTGACCCCGGCGTCGTCGCGGACCTGCCGCCAATGGCCATATTCGTCGATGATCTCCAGGGGCAGGCCGGGTTTCGTATAGATCCATTTGGTTGTGTAGATGGTCGATGGCCCCACGCGCATGCGTGCCTTTTGAGTTCTCAGCGAAACATAGCGAGGGATCGGCAATCCCGTTTCACGACCCTTGTTCCATGCGGTGGCCGCGACTGGCTTTATCGGCATCGCGCCGGCCAGAGCAGCCTGGCTCAGGAAGAGGATAAAGAGCCCCAGGCAGGCCCATATTTTCCGATGGCAAGTCAAAGACTTCCTCCTGAGTTAGCTTCCCGGCCATCGCACTGTAATGGCGCTATTCTTGCCAATTCTTTAAAAATCCGGGGCTCTACGGCGCCCGGGATGCATGTCCTCACGAAGAAGGGAGGAGGTGAAACGGCCGCATCTCATTCTCTTTATTGTAAAATCATCAATTTCTAATATATTAAATAAAGTATAGTCTCTGAATAAACAGGGTAAATATTCGTAGTTAATCAGGTTTTAACTCATTTTCATCATTATCCCTGTCATGTCTTTTCGATTGGCAAGCATCTGCTGTGCCAAGGCAAGAAATTTGGAGCCAAAGCGATGATGAAATCCATAATAGGAGCACTTGCCACTTTGCTTGTCGGCACGTCGGCCTTTTCCGCTGATCTCTATACACCGGAACCGGTCCAGCCGGCGCCGGAGGTGACCGTCGCCCAATCCAGCGGCTGGTACCTGCGCGGCGATGTCGGCTATGCCTTCACGAAGCTGCGCGGCGCCAACTATTTCCAGGGCTCCAACTCAAGCCTGGTCGATTTCGATAGGGGAACGCTCGGCGACAACTTCACACTCGGCGGCGGTGTCGGTTATCAGATCAACAACTACCTGCGCACGGACTTGACGTTCGACTATCTCTTCAAGTCCGACTTCAAGGGTTCGACAAAAGGCAATTGCGGCGGCTGCGGTCCGGACTTCACCTCCGTTCCGGCAACGTCCCGCGACGTGGCATCCTTGACGGCCTTCAGCTTGCTTGCCAACGCTTATGTCGATCTCGGCACCTACGGCATCTTCACGCCCTATGTCGGTGGTGGTCTCGGCGGCACCTACGTCAAGTGGAGCAATCTGAAGAACACGTCCTGCTCGGACGCCAATCCGGACTCCTGCGATGGGTCGGTTACGCATAACGGCCGCGGCAGCTGGCGCTTCACCTACGCGCTGATGGCTGGTACCTCCATCGATCTGAGCTGCAATCTCAAGGCCGATGTCGGCTATCGCTATCGTCATATCCAGGGCGGCGACATGTTCGGTTTCGCTGAAAATGGCGGCCCCGGCTACGACAAGGGCCTGAACCTGCACGAAGCCCGCATCGGTGCCCGTTACACCTTCGGCGGCTGCGAGACGGCAAGCTACATGCCACCGGCCGATATTCCGCCTCAGCCGGTCTACAAATAAGCGTAGTTCGCGCAAGTCTTTGAAAAGCCGTCCGGTTTCCGCCGGGCGGTTTTTTCTTTTCTCTCCCCCGTTAAGCAATTCTTCCACGCTTTAAAGCTTCATTAACCATGAATTCCCTATGGTTAATGAAATGAGAATGGCGGCTTTTCCGCAGGGTTTCTTCTCTGCTGGGCTTGCAGGGAAGCGAGGGCCGACCGATTCGACGCGCGGGCATTCGCCCGAGGATGGAAGGCGAGGGGTAATGATCCGTTTTGACGCTTTGGCGCTGGCTGCAGCGATGGCAGGCGCATCGGCGGGCGTTGCTCTTGCGGGCGATACGCCGCCGGAAATCAAGGTGCCCGAGGTCAGCGTCCCCGAGGTCAGCGTCAAGGATGCGAAGGGATGGTATGTCCGCGGTGATGTCGGTTATGCCGTCAATGCCAGCCGCAGCAACACAAGATTCCGCGCTTACGATCCAGCCGGTGGCGACTACAGTTCGAGCCGCTTCGATTCCAGCCGCTTCGGCGGCGATTTCTCCGGCGGCCTGGGTGTCGGCTATCAATTCAACGACCTGTTTCGCGCCGATGTCACGGGAGATTTCTTCAGCGGCGATTTCGACGGCCGTGTCTCCAGCAATTCGTCCTGCTTTGGCGGCGCCGCGGGCACCGGTTGCTCCACAAGGGCGCATTCCTCCTTCAGGGCCGGTAGCCTGATGGTCAACGGCTACGTCGATCTCGGAACGCTTGCCGGCTTTACGCCCTATGTCGGTGCGGGTCTGGGCGCGACGCGCGTCTCGTGGAGCAGCGTCAATGCCGTCGGCTCCTGCGTGGACGGTGCTTCCGGCTGCGGTGGCGCGGCTTCGGTCAGCGCGCGCTATCCGGGCGACAGCGACTGGCGCATGACCTATGCGCTGATGGCGGGCGTCGCCTATGAAGTCGCGCCGAATATCAAGGTCGACCTTGGTTATCGCTTCTCCCACGTCGCCGGCGGAGACATGTTCGGCTCTTCCGCCGCCGATTCGGCTGCGGGCGGCACGATGGGCCGTGACGGCGCGCTCTCGCGCCACGAAATCCGCATCGGGCTCAGGATCACGACCTGGTAGGCTCGAGGTCAGAGCGGTTCAGCTTTTCACGGAATCCCTGAGTCGCCCTATTTCTTTATTTCCTGGCAATTCCGGGCGGAAAATCGCTGCGCATTTTTCCTGGAATTGCCCTATGGCGTCGTCAGCACGTAGTTGATACGGCGAAAGAAATCCAAGGTACGGAAGATGTGGGCGGGTATGCGCCGCCACGCGGAAGACTTGGCAGCGCGATAATCGCGGCGCCAGCCGATCATGGTGGTTCGCTGCAATCGGCTGAAGCCGGCGATATTGGCGCGTGTGCTGAAGATCGAGATCTGCATGTCCCAGCCCCGCTCGACGGCTACGTCCCAAGGCAACGACATGATCGCCAGCGATTTGACGATTTTCTCGGCGCCGCGGCGCGTGACGAGATAGCAGGCCGTCGAACCCTGTGGGCCGAAAAGGCAGCGACCGACGATGTCTCCCTTCCGGCTGCGCATCGTGGCACGGAAGCCGTTCCAGCGGTGGTTGACGAGCTTGATCAGGTCGGCGGTGGGGGCGGCATCCTTTGCGGCTATGGCGCGCGCCAGGAAATCGGCGTCCAGCGCGACATCGTCCTCGATGATGATGGCCATTGCGTCGTCGCTCGCAAGAAACCGACGCAGTGCCAAAAGGTGGCTGCGATAGCAGCCATATTCACCGGGCAGGATAGTCCGGCCGTGGCGGCGCTGGAAACGATCATGGTCCACATCGGTCCATTGGTCGCGCGGGATGAGGGCGCCGTCGACGCCGTCGATGCGTTCGAATCGGAAGCCGAATTCATCGCTCTGCCGTCGGATCTCCGCCAACCTCTCCGTCGCGCGATCTATATTGATCAGATAGACCGGCACGGTCTGTGCTGGCATGAACGGGGTTTCGGCGAGCGCAGTTAGTGACATTGAGCACACTTGTTATTTCTATCGGCGCGACCGGGGGGCGCCAAGCCTTATATGATTGTGCTTCGGCATAAAAACCAGTTTTTCTATGGCCAAATTTGGCTGAATTTCATTGTGCGGAACTTACGCACCATCAAACTTTTCGCACGACTCTGTGATCGAGCGCCATCCGCAAATTTTACTATTGCGCTTGCGCTCGGCTTCTCATATACCCGGCGGCGGGACACTCCTCCCCAACGAGGAGCTTTCTATCTGAGAGGATAGCATCATGACTAAGCTCGCCAAGCCGGACATCCGTCCGAATAATACTCATTTCTCTTCTGGTCCATGCTCGAAGCGTCCAGGTTGGACACTTAATGCTCTTTCCGATGCGGCCCTTGGCCGTTCGCACCGCGCGAAGGTCGGCAAGGTAAAGCTGAAGCAGGCCATTGATCTCACCCGCGAAATTCTGGAAGTGCCGGCGGATTACCGCATCGGCATCGTGCCGGCTTCCGATACCGGCGCCGTCGAGATGGCGCTTTGGTCGCTGCTCGGCGAACGCGGCGTCGACATGCTCGCCTGGGAAAGCTTCGGTGCAGGCTGGGTTACCGATGTCGTCAAGCAGCTGAAGCTCAAGGACGTCCGCAAGCTTGAAGCCGGCTACGGCGAGCTGCCCGATCTTTCCGCTGTCGATTTCGACCGCGATGTGGTCTTCACCTGGAACGGCACCACCTCGGGCGTCCGCGTTCCGAACGCCGATTTCATTCCCGCCGACCGCAAGGGCCTGACGATCTGCGACGCCACCTCGGCCGCCTTCGCTCAGAACCTCGATTTTGCCAAGCTCGACGTCGTCACCTTCTCCTGGCAGAAGGTTCTGGGCGGCGAGGGCGCGCATGGCATCATCATCCTGTCGCCGCGCGCCGTCGAGCGCCTGACGACCTATCAGCCGGCCTGGCCGCTGCCGAAGATTTTCCGCATGACCAGCGGCGGCAAGCTGATCGAAGGCATCTTTACCGGCGAGACGATCAACACGCCTTCGATGCTCTGCGTCGAAGACTATATCGACGCTCTCCTCTGGGCCAAGGACCTCGGCGGTCTCAAGGCGCTGGTCGGCCGTGCCGATGCCAATGCCAAGGTCATCCATGACTTCGTTGCCGCCAACGGCTGGATCGCCAATCTCGCCGTCAAGGCGGAGACGGAATCCAACACCTCCGTGTGCCTGAAGATCGTCGACAAGGATATCGTCGCTCTCGATGCCGATGGCCAGGCGAATTTCGCCAAGGGCCTGGTTGCACTGCTTGAGAAGGAAGGCGTCGCCTATGACGTCGGCCATTACCGCGATGCGCCGTCAGGCCTGCGCATCTGGGCAGGTGCAACGATCGAAGCTTCCGACATGCAGAAGCTGATGCCCTGGCTTGCCTGGGCTTTCGAAACGCAGAAGGCGACGCTCTCCCAGGCTGCTGCCTGAGGCTTTGAGCGTTCATGGCTCCGCCGAAAAGGCGGAGCCCAGCATCCCGAAATTCTCGTTGTTTTCACGCAATTCCATACGGAAAGCCGTTTCGTACCTTTCCCGGATTGCTCGTCGTAGCTGACCCTTTTCAGGAGGCCTCAATGGCACCTCGCGTTCTCGTATCCGACGAACTGTCGGAAACCGCCGTCCAGATCTTCCGCGATCGCGGCGTCGAAGTCGATTTCCAGCCGCAGCTTGGCAAGGACAAGGACAAGCTGTTCGAAATCATCGGTAATTATGATGGCCTTGCCATCCGTTCCGCCACCAAGGTGACCGAGAAGATCATCGAAGGGGCCAAGAACCTCAAGGTCGTCGGCCGCGCCGGCATCGGTGTCGACAATGTCGATATTCCGGCCGCCTCGCGCCGCGGTATCATCGTCATGAACACGCCGTTCGGCAACTCGATCACGACCGCCGAGCATGCCATCGCGCTGATGTTTGCCGTCGCCCGCCAGCTTCCGTCTGCCGATGCCTCGACCCAGGCCGGCAAGTGGGAAAAGTCGAAGTTCATGGGTGTCGAAATCACCGGCAAGACGCTCGGCATCATCGGTGCCGGCAATATCGGCTCCATCGTGATTGCCCGCGCCATCGGCCTGAAGATGCACGTCGTTGCCTATGACCCGTTCCTCTCCAAGGAGCGCGCCGAGGAAATGGGCGTGACCAAGGTCGAGCTCGACGAGCTTTTCGCCCGCGCCGATTTCATCACGCTGCACGTGCCGCTGACCGACAAGACCCGCAACATCATCGACGCGAGCGCGATCGCCAAGATGAAGCAGGGCGTGCGTATCATCAACTGCGCCCGTGGCGGCCTGGTCGATGAGGCAGCCCTTGCCGCCGCCATCAAGTCTGGTCATGTCGCCGGCGCCGCCTTCGACGTCTTCGAAGTCGAGCCCGCCAAGGAAAGCCCGCTCTTCGGCCTGCCGAACGTCGTCTGCACGCCGCATCTCGGCGCCTCCACAACGGAAGCGCAGGAAAACGTCGCCCTGCAGGTCGCAGAGCAGATGGCGGACTATCTCGTAAAGGGCGCTGTCTCGAATGCCATCAACATGCCCTCGATCACCGCCGAGGAAGCGCCGATCCTGAAGCCGTTCATCAAGCTTGCCGATGTTCTCGGCGCCTTTGTCGGCCAGGTTACGGACGATCCGATCAAGGAGATCGAGATCCTTTATGATGGCGTCACCGCCAACATGAACACCAAGGCTTTGACGAGCGCGCTGCTTGCCGGCCTGATCCGCAATCAGGTTGCCGACGTCAACATGGTTTCGGCGCCGATCATGATCAAGGAAAAGGGCATCGTGCTCGCCGAAGTCAAGCGCGACAAGACCGGCGTCTATGACGGCTACATCAAGCTGACGGTGACCACCGACAGCATGACGCGCTCCGTTGCAGGCACCGTCTTCTCGGATGGCAAGCCGCGCTTCATCCAGATCAAGGGCATCAATCTTGACGCCGATGTCGGCAACCACATGATCTATATCGCCAACACCGACGTTCCCGGCATGATCGGCTTCATCGGCACGACGCTCGGCTCGGCCGGCGTCAACATCGCCAACTTCCAGCTCGGACGCGACAAGCAGGGCGGCGATGCCATCGCATTGCTCTATGTCGACGGCCCGCTCAGCGATGACGTGCTTGCCAAGCTGACGGCGCATCAGGCGATCCGTCAGGCAAAGCCGCTGGTGTTTGCCGTCGACTGAACCTGTCCGCCTTCAAAGGGCGGCAGCCACATACTTCGCTCCTCCCAAGAGCCAATCCGGAAGCCCGGCGCGAGGCAAGTTGCGCGGGGCTTCCTTCATGATTGCAAGGGTTGTGGATAAGGTCAGCCTGTGGACTATCGAGGCCGATGAAACGCGCCTATTTCTTTGTCATGGAGGCATTGCGGAAGAATATTTTCGGGGAAGGGATGGGCACGCCGATCGAGTGGCTGGCCAAACCCGCTTCCGTGGCGATCGTATTGTTTGCGCGGGCCATCACCGCCGTCCGGGCGATCTGGCCCGAGAGCGGCATGCAAACCCGCCGCTGCGTCTATTTCGCCAATCATTCCAGCCATGGCGATTTCATTCTGATCTGGACTGTCCTACCGCCGCGATTGCGCCGGCGCGTGCGCCCCGTGGCGGGTGCCGATTATTGGCTGAAATCGCCGCTGAACAGCTTCATCGGCCGCGACGTTTTCAATGCCGTACTGATCGAGCGGGATCGCGAGGCGCGCAAGGAGGATCCGGTCACGCAGATGACCCAGGCGCTCGATGCCGGTTCTTCGCTGATCCTGTTTCCGGAGGGCACCCGTAATCTGACCGAGCAGCCGCTGCAGCCGTTCAAGAGCGGGCTTTTCCATCTTGCCCA
Source organism: Rhizobium sp. KNZ2-6A (assembly GCF_056755475.1). Lineage (NCBI taxonomy): Bacteria > Pseudomonadati > Pseudomonadota > Alphaproteobacteria > Hyphomicrobiales > Rhizobiaceae > Rhizobium > Rhizobium sp. KNZ2-6A. The sequence continues at coordinate 220,431 of NZ_JBNDIC010000001.1, forward strand.
GGCACGTCCGGATATCGATCTCATTCCTGTCTGGATCGACAATCTCAATCGCGTCATGCCGAAGGGCGAGTTCGTGCCTATTCCGCTGATCTGTACCGTTACCTTCGGCGAGGCGCTGCATATCGGCGAGGCCGAGGAGAAGGCGCAGTTCCTGGCGAGAGCTGAAGCAGCGTTGCTGGCGCTGGCGCCGAAGCGGGCGGGAGATTGAGCATGAGTGCGGCAAGCGCCGATCTGATCCATCTTGTTCTCGGCATTTTCGGCGTCCTGATCGTTGCCTCCATCATCGGCTATGTGCTGGAACAGCGCCTGTCGCCCGACGGATCGAACGCCGCAATCGAAAACCTGAATGCGCGCATCAAGGCCTGGTGGGTGATGGTGGTGCTGATCGGCATCGCTTTTGTGGCTGGCCGCGCCGGCGTCATCCTGCTTTTCGCCTTCTGCTCCTTTGCGGCACTGCGCGAATTCGTGACGCTGATCAACACGAAGCGGGCGGATCACTGGGCGGTCGCCGCGGCCTTCTTCGTGGCCTTGCCGGTGCAATATTACCTGCTCTGGGCCGAGGAATACGGCATCTATTCGATCTTCATCCCCGTCTACGCCTTCCTTTTCATGCCGATCATCGCGGTATTGCGCGGCGATACCGAGCGGTTTCTGGTGCGCATCGCCGAGGTGCAATGGGCGCTGATGATCTGTGTCTTCTGCGCCTCGCATGTGCCGGCGCTGCTGACCCTGCATATTCCCGGCTATGAAGGCCGCAACGTGCTGCTGATCGCCTTTCTGGTGATCGTCGTGCAGCTCAGCGATGTCCTGCAATATGTCTGGGGCAAGCTTTTCGGGAAAACCAAGATCGCGCCGCGGCTTTCGCCGTCGAAGACGGTGGAGGGCTTTGTCGGCGGCGTGATCAGTGCTTCGTTGATCGGGGCGGCGCTCTGGTGGGTGACGCCGTTCACGCCGCGGCAGGCCGGCTTGCTCGCCTTCGTCATCACGATCATGGGCTTTTTCGGCGGGCTCGTGATGTCGGCGATCAAGCGGGATCGCGGCGTCAAGGATTGGGGCCATCTCATCGAGGGGCATGGCGGGCTGATCGACCGGCTGGACTCGGTCGTCTTTTCCGCGCCGATCTTCTTCCATCTCGTGCGCTTCTGGTGGTCGCTGTCATGAGCGGGAAGCTGAAAGCGCTTGCCGGCAGCAGTATCGTGCATGTGCTTTTCGCATTCCTTGCCATGGGCAGCTGGGCCGTTTTCGCCAATCGCATGCACCCGATGCCGCGCCCTTTGATATCAGGCTTCGTGCAAGGCGTGCTTTCGGGTTGTCTGACGCTGTTCCTGAAATCCGTGGTCGAGGCTTTGTCGAGGCGGTTCAGCGGCTTTGCGCGCCTTTGGGCGCCGCCGCTGATCGCCTGTCTGGGCTCCGCGACCATCCTGATCGTCATCCACGCGCTGAGCGGTACACCGGAGATCCTGAAGACCATCGCCGTGCCGCTGCTGGTCTCCTCCAGCTATGCGGCGATCTACAATTATTCGATATCAGGCGGAAGGCTGCGAGATCATGAGGGGTGAGGGGCCATGACAGGCGAGGGCCAGGCAGGCAAGGGAACTGGCGACAGGCGGCCGCTGGCGAGCCGCAACACGCGATGGGCGCAGACGCTGGCGCGGCGCATGACCGCGCTTTCGGTGACGCCGAACCGGATATCGCAGGCAAGCATGCTGATGGCAGCGCTGGCGGGGGCCTCGTTCTGGCTCTCCGGCACCGCAGGTAGTGCCGGAATGCGTGTGGTCCTGCTGATCCTGGCAGCCTTGTTCTGCCAGCTGCGCCTGCTCTGCAACCTGTTTGACGGCATGGTGGCGGTCGAGGGCGGGAAGGGCGAGGCCGACGGGCCGTTCTGGAACGAATTCCCGGATCGTGTCGCCGATATCCTCATCTTTGCCGGCATCGGCTACGGCATCGCAATGCCGGGCCTCGGCTGGGCCGCCGCCGCTTTTGCTGTGCTGACGGCCTATGTCCGTGAACTCGGACGCGCCACCGGCAATCCCAGCGATTTCGGCGGGCCTATGGCCAAGCAGCATCGCATGGCGGTCGCCACGGGTGCCGCGCTCCTCTCCATTGTCGAAGCTTTTTGGAGCGGCGGCAATTGGATTTTGACGATCGCGCTTTGGGTCGTTGCCGCCGGATCGGCGGTGACAGTCCTGCGGCGCAGCCGCAATTTGATCCTGCATTTGAGGGCCAAGGGATGATTCGCACTTTTGCCGACCCCTTGCGCCGGATAGCGATCCTTTCTATATCCCTGCAGAAATAGGCGGGCTGCGGAGAGCGTGGCCCATTGCCCCGCATGAAAATTCGCCGCTTTTGCATGGCATCCGGCGGTTAAGAAGTATGATCCCAAAAAGTGTGCAGCGGTTTTTGGATCAGATCATGCGAAATCAAATAATGAGAGCGTGACGACGTTTCGAAGAAAAGTCACCCGCTCGGCAGCATCGAAGATCGTTCAAGACTGGCGGCAACGACCGTGAATACACTGGATTTTGACAAGAGGCCGGAAGATACCCGTGTCGTCGTCGCCATGTCGGGCGGTGTCGACAGCTCCGTCGTCGCCGGCATTTTGAAGCGGCAGGGTTATGATGTGCTCGGCATCACGCTGCAGCTCTACGATCATGGCGCTGCCGTGCATCGCGCCGGCTCCTGTTGCGCCGGCCAGGATATCGACGATGCACGCCGTGTCTGCGAAACCCTCGGCATCCCGCATTACGTGCTCGATTACGAAAAGCGCTTCCGCGAGACCGTCATCAATCCTTTCGCCGAGAGTTATGTGGCCGGCGAAACGCCGATCCCCTGCGTTGCCTGCAACCAGACGGTCAAGTTCGCCGATCTTCTGCTGACCGCCAAGGAGCTCGGCGCCGATGCGCTGGCGACCGGCCATTACATCCGCTCGCGTCCCAATCCATCCGCAGAGCACCCAAATCGCCGCGCCCTCTATCGCCCTGCCGATGCCGACCGCGACCAGAGCTATTTCCTCTTCGCGACGACGCAGGAGCAGATCGACTATCTGCGCTTTCCGCTCGGTGGCATGCCGAAGTCGGAGACGAGGGCGCTGGCCGAGGAAATGGGCCTCGTCGTCGCCAAGAAGGCTGACAGCCAGGACATCTGTTTCGTGCCGCAGGGCAAGTATTCCGACGTGATCGCCAAGCTGAAGCCAAATGCGGCGCTCGCCGGCGAGATCGTCCATCTCGACGGCCGCGTGCTCGGCCAGCACGAGGGCATCCTGCATTATACGATCGGCCAGCGCCGTGGCATCGGTGTTGCCACAGGCGAGCCACTCTATGTCGTCTATCTCGACGCCCGCTCGCGCCGCGTCATCGTCGGCCCGAAGGAGGCGCTGGAAACGCATCGCGTCTATCTGCGAGATGTGAACTGGCTGGGCGACGAGCCGCTTTCGCAGGCGGCTTCCGGCGACGGCTTTGCCTGCTTCGCCAAGGTTCGCTCCACCCGCGCGCCGTCTCCGGCCGTGCTGCATGCCGACGCCGGCGGTATCTATGTCGACCTTTCGGTCGGCGAGGCCGGTGTGGCGCCGGGTCAGGCCTGCGCGCTCTATTCCGCGCCGGGCGACGACGCCCGCGTCTATGGTGGCGGCTTCATCGAACGCTCGGAACGCGAGCCGATGGCGGAGGCTTCACTGAAGGCGTTGCTGGCAAGCCCGGTCGCGGCTTGAAGGACGAATGCGCCGCCTGACGAGAAAGCACTGATTTTTCCAAATCATCCGCTTGACACCAAGCCGAACCGCACCTTATAAGCCGCTCAACCGACGGGTCAGCGCTTTTCGAGCGGCGGTTCGTTTGACCTTTGCGTGTGATGTTCAGCATCAAACGCGGCGTGGCGGAGTAGCTCAGTAGGTCAGAGCAGAGGAATCATAATCCTTGTGTCGGGGGTTCAAATCCCTCCTCCGCTACCAAAATTCCAAGCAAAATCAAAAGCTTATTGGTTTTCTGAGGCGCGCTTTTCGCTGCAGATGGACAGGGCTGAGTTCAAGAGCCTGCCGAACCAATCCCCTTCGGGCCATCGAGACGGGTCATGTTCTCGTCCAAAGATCGCACAACCTCTATCATAGCGCTCAGCGCCGACATCATGAGCGCATGGTCATGACCTTCCGGGGATTGAGATAGAGCAAGAGCGCGCGTGTGAAGTTGTTGGTTAATCGAGTCGAGTCGGTCGATCGTGTCCTGGTTCATAGCCATCTCCTTTGCAAACAAACTGAACGGAGTGTCATATCTCCGGGAATGCTCCGAGCGTGGCATTTGTTCCGGTGGCGGGCTTCCGTCAAAGTGCGGGTGGGAGCCAAGGGGTCGGGTATCCTGGTTGCGAGGTGAGATCGCGATGTCGCCCACACGCCGATATGGCGGCATCGAAATTCTTGCCGTCCTTTCGAATGATTGTCGGAACCAAGAGACGCTACCTGCGTAAAGATAAGTGACAAGCTTTACTCGATCCTCATGTGGAACCGAGCACCTTGAGCCGCGCGAATTCGGGAAGGGGCGCGGCTTTCTATGACGACACCAAGAGAAACTTCGAAGGGAGTCCCTGATGTCGAGCTACAAGCTTCTGATTCTGTTCTTTCTATCCGCCGGCCTGCTGACCTGCATGATCGTGGTCGGCCTGCTTTCGCTGCATCAGTGAATTATCCAGCACGAGGCGAGAATCAGTCTCACACGAACTCAACGCCTATGCTGTTGATCTTTCGCCAGCGCACCTCGCAGGGCAGCAGCCTGTCGTCTGGAAATCGCAGGTTGAAGGTGTTTGGTACCGCGAGCGGGTTTTCGATGTGAATCATGGCGCCGGTATCGGACAGGTTTCTGACGATGCAATCAAAAACCGAATGTCCGTCGTTGAATATGATCTTTGCGCCGAGAAGCGTACGCTTTCGGAGGGATGCTCGACCTTCGGGGGAGAGTGCCGTCATCGCGTTGGCTCCCTGATTTCTATCTTTTACTAATGTGCCATGTTCTAATATCGAAGATATTAACGGGAAACCGTGAATTGCATGCGTTTCACGGGCCGGCCGGTGAAACGGCCGGCAAGGGCTCCGGGGAGGTTGGCATTCCTCGATCGCGGCCGAATATTTCCGACAAAGCCGGATAATCTAATTCTCCGGCGAACAAGTTGTCGTCATTGACGTTGTATTCCCAAACAGTCACCGCAAATCCGTGCAACATGTCTTGCAAGAAGAAACATGCTCTGGCACCGTGCCGCCATAGGGGATCGGGGTTTTCAATGAGACTGTTTTTGGCGGTGACCACTGCATTGGTGGTCGCCAATTCTGCACTGGCTGCCGATGATGCCGCGGACAATGCGTTCCGGGTCTGCAAAATGATCGACAATACCGGCTTGTTTACTACGCCGTGTCAGGTTTCCAGCCGGAAATACGCTGTCGTGGCGACGATAGATCTGCCGAGTGCCGACGCCAGGAAGGCATGCATGCAGATTGCCGGCGTGGTTTCCTCCAAGGGATTTCATTTCCCCAGCGGCGAATGGACCGTGCAGATCAAGTCGCCGACCAGCGGCGACAAATCGATCGCATTCTGCAGATTGCCGAAATAGCGGGGTCAGGCCGACGCGTTCAGCTCTTCCTCGGCAAAGGCAAGCTGCAGTTCCATCTGGACTGCGTGCATATAAAGGCCGGCCTGCCGCGAGATTTCGTCGTCTTCCACTCCCTGTTCCCGCAGGACGGCGGCAAAGCTTGCCATTTCCGAACGCCAGAAGCGGTTTGCCGCCTCGCCATTTAGCTGCTGAAGGGCTGCGGCACACCGCCTGACATCACTGGTACGCCTGTCGGCCGGGAATGGTAGAAGCGACATATTCTCTCCGTCATTGGCAGGGCGAATCGCCTGCCTCTGTTGGCAAAGATCGCCGGCACTGGTTCACAAAAAGTGAATAATGTCAGAGAGATCCCGCATACGGCGGGAAGGGCGTGGTGATTTTATTGCAATACGGATATGCCTGCTTCCCGGGCGGCCTTGATCAAGGCCTCCCTCACAGCCTCGGGCGGGACGGCGCCAAGCATCGCTTCAAGGCAGATGCGCACCGCGGCGACATAATCCTCGCCATGCTCGACCGGCCAATGTTCCAACAGCAGTTCAGCAACCTGATGTACTGAATTGACGCGGCGCTGTCCGCCGTTTTCTCCGATCACCAGCGTGATAGCCGGAAATGGTCGTAAAGTGTCTCGTTTCAACACGCATTACCTCCGAAACGTACTTGCTTCGGTAACGTTGCAAAAAGCATTCCGGATCGAACGGCTTTCGGCTGGCGTTTATCGAGCTGGTTTCGTTTGTCCACGGAGAGTGGCATGAACGCCGGCTGCCTACGGGGTTTTACGCATCAGCCGGCTCCCGCCGCGATACTTGCAGGCCCGCAACAGCACTCCACCACCACCGCGTCACATGGTCGAGGTCTCGTCTATTGGTGCTACGCCTGACGGATCAGAGTGGATGCCGCCGAAAAGCTCCGCTTCTCCAAGTCGGCGAGGTGTTCAAGATAGGCCTAATCCAATACGTCGGCCTCGATGCAGGCTTCGACGAACATCCTCCTGGCCCTCTCGCAGAGAAGGGGATCATCGTTGGCGGCAAGGCAAAGGCTCCGGGCCGACTTGTATTTCTCGCCTCTGATGGCAGGCCAACGAAAAAGGAGGTAGCTGTGGGCTTCTTCTGGACTTCGAATTGCTTCCGGCATGCCATAGCCGATTCGTAGATAAACGGGCTCGGGCCAGCGGACCTCGCCAGTATTAAAAGTCACGGTCATTTTCAATGGTGCTCCGACATTGTGATCGAAACTCCCATCGCGGCAAAAAGTTTCGCAATTTACGAAAAATCGATCGCGGCTATTTGCGGAGAGCGCTGCGGCCTGGCGGCGCGAAAGCCGGCGCAGGGCAAGGCCAGCGTCAAGGTTGCGCAGACCAGTTGATGCCCCATCAGATGGAGGGGCAGGCAGCCATTTCGCGCGCGAACGAGTACGGAAGAGTGCGGTAAATTCTATTGAATCACGGGAATTTCGAGGGGGACTCCGGCCTCCGCCGCCGCTATGACAAAGCTGCTGCGCGCCTCCAGCGGTTGTCCCTGACCCCTCTCGACATCGGCACAGATTTGCAGAGCCATCATGAATGCCTTGCCCTCCGCCACAGGCCAGGCATTCAGCAACATGTCCAACGCTTCCTTCGTGCTGGTGACCGTATAAATTTTTCCGGTACGCTTGCAGATGACCATGATGGGATAATTCCAGTCTTTATTATTCATGGTACGAGGCTCCGATCCGATGCCGCCGAATTAACGCTGTGCTGCGCGAAATCTCAAGTTAATTTCAAGACGATATCTGGAGCAGCCAGGAACCGTTTCAATCACCGCGAAAATCAATTCACACGGCAGCGCGATCAACTTTCGATTCATATCTTTGGATGCCGTGTTTCACAGGCGATCATTGCGTGGAGATTACTTGCGCGGCGGCGGAAGATCATAAAAGACTTGGGGCGACAGCGCAGTCGACGGGAGAAAGCGATGGCGAGTTTTGCGGAGATCAGGGAACGCGCCGAGAAGCGCAAGGGCGGCGCTGCCGGGCTGAAGGCATTGATGCCGAAGGCGCCGGACCATGATGTCCTGCGTGCCCTGCCTGATGACCGCATCCTGTCGGAGATGACGCGCTACATCTTCTATGCGGGCTTCGTCCGCAACGTCATCGATGCCAAGTGGGCGGGCTTCGAGGCTGCTTTTTCCGGTTTCGATCCGGCCTTTCTCAATCTCGCGCCGGATGATTATTGGTATGACCTGACCTCCGATACGCGGGTCATCCGCAATGGCGCCAAGATCATGTCGGTGCGGGACAATGCGCAGTTTGTTCGCAAGCTGTCCGACGAGCATGGCAGCGCCGGCCGGTTCTTTGCCGATTGGCCACTGAAAGATCAGATCGGCCTGCTTGACGTCCTCGCCAAGCAGGCCAACCGGCTCGGCGGCATGACCGGCCAATATCTCCTGCGGGCGATCGGCCGCGATAGTTTCGTCATGAGCCATGACGTTCTCACCTGCCTGCGGCTTTCCGGCGTGCCGATCTCCGAAAACAAGCCGACGAAGAAGGATCTGCGGCTGATCCAGGATCAGTTCAATGCCTGGCGCGCGGAGACTGACCTGCCGCTTACCTATCTCTCGCGCATCTGCGCCTTCTCCGTCGGAATGCCTGACGAAGAGGGCGGGCCTGATTGATCTGATCCGCCTGATACTATTGGATCGCGTCGCCAGACAGGGAGGAATAAAATGACCATCGACAGCAGGCCCTTGGCCATCAGCGCGCCGGAGCCGCGCTCGCTCGAGCTTATCTTCACCAAGGACGCACTGTCGCTCCTTCAGTCGAAATATCGCCTCATCGAGGCGGATCCGGACAATATTGCCGGACTGGGCGACGAGGTGCTCGGCGAGGCGCGTTACATCATCGGCCAGCCGCCGCTTTCGAGGGAAACGCTCGATCGAATGCCGCAGCTGCGTTGCATCCTGAATGTCGAGAGCAACCTTATCAACAACATGCCCTATGAGGTGCTCTTCGAGCGCGGGATCCATGTTGTCACCACCGGGCAGGTCTTCGCCGAGCCGGTCGCCGAGATCGGCCTCGGATTCGCCTTGAGCCTGGCGCGCGGCATCGTCGATGCCGATCTGGATTTTCGCGAGGGTAGGGAGCTTTGGGGCGGCGACGGCAATGCCAGCGCCCGGCTGCTTTCGGGCAGCGATATCGGCATTGTCGGCTTCGGCGATCTCGGTAAGGCGCTGAACAGGGTGCTCTCCGGCTTCCGTGCCAATATCAGAGTGTTCGATCCCTGGATGCCGCCTTCGATCCTGAGAGAGCATGGCGTCCAGCCCGCCGGGCTGGACGAGGTGTTGTCAGGCAGCGATTTCGTTTTCGTGGTCGCGTCGGTCACCAGCGAGAACAAGGGATTTCTCGGGGCTGAAGCTTTTGCGAAGATGCGAAAGGGTTCCGCCTTCATTCTGCTCAGCCGGGCCGATGTCGTCGATTTCGAGGCGCTGATGGCGGCGGTTGCCTCCGGCCACATCGTGGCGGCAAGCGATGTCTATCCGGAGGAGCCGCTTGGCTTCGATCATCCGGTGCGCAAGCTCAAGGGTTTCCTCCGCTCGGCCCACCGCGCCGGCGCACTCGACAGCGCCTTCAAGAAAATGGGCGACATGGTGCTAGAGGACATGGATCTGATGGATCGTGGACTGCCGCCGATGCGCTGCAAGCGCGCCGAGCGGGAAACGGTATCGCGTATGCGCTCGAAGCCGGTGACGCGGAACTGATCACTCGTTTTCATTCCTGGCGCAGAGAGACGCTGCGCCAGGAATGGATTTGTATCGGCAGGACTAGCGGCGATCGAGCCGTTTGGCCAAGCGATCGCCCAGCCATTGCATGCCCCAGACCAGAACGATCAGGATAATGACGACGGCGATCATGACGTTCGTTTCGTAGCGCTGGTAGCCATAGCGGATGGCGAGATCGCCGAGGCCGCCGCCGCCGATCGTGCCGGCCATGGCAGATGCGCCGATCAGCGTCACCATGGTTACGGTGAAGCCGGCGACGATGCCGGGCATGGCTTCCGGTATCAGCACCTCGCGGACAATGGTCCAGCGATTGCCGCCCATGGCACGCACGGCATCGATCAGGCCGCGGTCGACATCGCGCAGAGAGACCTCGGCAACGCGTGCGTAATAGGGGATTGCGGCGATGGTCAGCGGCACGATCGCGGCCGTCGTGCCGAGCGCCGTGCCGACGATCAAACGCGTCAGCGGGATAAGGGCGATGAGCAGGATGATGAAAGGCACGGCGCGGAAGCCGTCGACCAGGACGCCCAGAACGCGGTTGATTGCGCCCTGCTCGGCGATACCGCCGCGGCTGGTGACGACGAGGGCGAGGCCGAGCGGCAGGCCGATGATCAGGGAAAGAAAGCCGGATGCGCCCGTCATCCACACGGTTTGCCAGAAGGAGCGCAAAAGCAGGCCGAGGATTACATCAGTTGTCATAGCCTAGAACCTCTACCCGGGCGGAACGGGCTTTCAGAAAATCGCTGACCTGGGCCGGCAAAGTGGCATCGCGCGTCGGCACCGCGACGAAGAAGCGGGCGACGGGCTGGTTCTGGATATGGTCGATGCCGCCGTGGACCAGCCGGAATGAGTGGGGAAGGACGGCCGAAAGCTCGGCAAAGAGCGCACCTTGCGCGGCAGGGCCGGCAAGATCGACGCTGAGAATGGCCTCGGCGCCCGATGCCGGAGAGAGGCGGGCAGCGATATGCTCCGGAAGCTGCGGGCGGGCGCCGCTGAGCAGGCTTGCTGCGATCTCCGTTTGCGGATTGGCGAAGACCGTCCACACCGAACCTTCTTCGACGATGCGACCGGCGTCGATGACCGCAACGCGGTCGGCGATCGAGCGGATCACCTCCATCTCGTGGGTGATAAGCAGGATCGTCAGGCCGAGCTTGCGATTGATATCCTTCAGGAGTGCCAGGATGGATCGGGTGGTTTCCGGGTCGAGCGCCGATGTTGCTTCGTCCGACAGGAGGATGGCGGGCCGAGCGGCAAGGGCGCGGGCAATGCCGACGCGCTGCTTCTGACCACCGGACAGGGCAGATGGGTAGGCCTTCGCCTTGTCGGCGAGGCCGACGAGATCAAGCAGTTCGCGGGCGCGCTGCAATCGTTCAGCCTTGGCGACGCCTTCGATCTTGAGCGGCAAAGCGATATTCTCCTCGACCGTCCTGGAGGAGAGCAGGTTGAAATGCTGGAAGACCATGCCGATGCGGCGGCGCAGCGGCTGCAGTTCCTTTTCCGACAGGCGGGCGATATCGCGGCCCTCGATGTGGATCTCGCCGCTGTCGGCGCGTTCCAGCCCGTTTAGGCAGCGGATCAGCGTCGATTTGCCGGCGCCGCTGCGGCCGATGATGCCGACGATTTCGCCGCGCCGGGCGGTCAGCGATATGCCGTCCAGCGCCGGCGTCGTGCCGAAACGGCGGCGAACATCGACCAGGCGGACGATGTCATCGCCGGGGGATCGTTCGGGCGGCGCCTGTCCGTCGATTGATGTGGCTGCAATAAACGAATTCATGTCTGCTTCTCTTTTTTGTAAAGGCGCCTTCCAGGTTGCCGAGGCTATTATACCCCCCTCTGTCACTTTCGTGACATCTCCCCCACAAGGGGGGAGATCGTTGGGAATATGCCGCGCACTCTGCGAAATAAATCAGCCAGGTGTCAGCAGATGCGATGTTCGTTTCTGGCGATGGCCTGCCACGGGTTTCCGATCTCCCCCCTTGTGGGGGAGATGTCACGAAAGTGACAGAGGGGGGTATGTACCCTCCGCGAATTCCATAACCAACTATAAATTTCATCGCACCTACAGGAAAACACCAAAGGCGGCCCGGGCAAGATGCCCCGGCCGCCTTGCCGCTCAGCGCTGTCCCCCGCGCCGTTCTGATATCAATAGGCGCTCTTATCAATAGGCGCTCTGGCCGGTGCCCTTGTAGACCTTGTCGAATTCGGCCTTGACGGTGTCGTTCTGGTAGGAGGCGACCAGGGTCTTTACCCAGGCTTCGTTCTCGCTGCCCTTCTTCACGGCGATGAAGTTGCGGTAGGGGTTGTCCTTGGTCGGCTCCTGCGCGATGCGGTCTTTCGGCGTCAGGCCGCTCTTCAGCGCCCAGTCGGTGTTGACGACGGCTGCGTCGAGGTCGTCGATCGAGCGGCCGACGATGCCGGCGTCCAGCTCCTTGATTTCGACGTTCTTCGGATTTTCCGCGATGTCGGCCACGGTTGCCAGGATGCCGGTGCCATCCTTGAGCTTGATCACTCCCTCGTGCTGGAGAACGAGAAGTGCGCGGCCTTCGTTGGACGGGTCGTTCGGCACCCCGATGACGGCGCCCTTCGGAAGCTCGGCCACGGTCTTGTACTTCTTCGTGTAAAGGCCGATCGGCCAGATGCCGGTGAAGCCGACATTGACGATATGATAGCCGTGCTGCTTGACCTGATTGTCCAGGTAAGGCTGGTGCTGGAAGGCATTGGCGTCGACTTCGCCGCGCTCCAGCGCTTCGTTCGGCTGGGTATAGTCGTTGAAGACGATAGGCTCGACCTTCAGACCCTTCTTGGCGGCTTCGGCAACAACGGCGCGCCAGACATCTTCGTCCTCACCGCTCATGATGCCGACCTTGATCGTCTTGTCCGCGGCGAAAGACTGCGGGGCGGTTGCCGTCAGGCCGAACACGGCGACGGCCGAAGCCAAGATGGCGGCAAGGCCGGCACGGCGGGAAAGGCGCAGCGCGTCGAAACCTTTAGGAAGCTTTTCAGTCATGGGAAATCCTGTTCCAGATGATCGAGATCGTTTTTCTCGTTGACGGACTCATCATCTCAGACGCGTATTGGCGCCGCGAAGCAGGATCATGCGTTGTGCGATGCAGTTCTGAAAAACTCTTTTCAGTGCGATGCGAAAGAGCAAACTAATTTTCTATAAATGCAGTAGATTATTAATGCGGCAAAATGGGCATATGCCTAAAAATTGAGCGCGTCATCGATGAATCGGATCCTTCCAAAGGACTTCTTCCGGCTTTTCGATAGGTTCTATGTCGAGATTGACGACGACCGGCTCCTGCCCAGAGCGGACCAGAACGCATTCCAGCGTTTCATCGCGGCTGGCATTGATCTCCTGGTGCGGCACGTAGGGCGGCACGAAGATGAAATCGCCAGGGCCGGCTTCGGCAACGAATTCCAGGTTGTCGCCCCATCGCATCCGTGCCCTGCCTTTGACGACGTAGATGATGCTCTCCAGATCACCGTGATGGTGGGCGCCGGTCTTGGCATTGGCGTGGATCGTCACTGTTCCCGCCCAGATCTTTTCCGCACCGGCGCGTGCATGGTTGATCGCGGTTGCACGGTTCATGCCCGGCGTCTGCGCCGTATTCGGGTCGAGGGCATTGCCGGGGATGATTTTGACACCATATTCACGCCAGTCGACGGGTTGATGGCCGTGATCATGCCCGTCTTGATGCCCATGCTCATGATCGCCGCACATGGTCGTCCTTTCGGCTTTGGAGGGAGATTTGCATGCCGTCCACAGGAACACTGTTGTTCCACTCTACGCGAAGCCATTCAAAAATAAAGGGAATTGCAGAAAGTTATCAATGAGGCTTTTCAAGTCGCGATTAATCTATAGACTTGATCAAGTTACATGACCGGTGGGAACATTTCGTGTGGTTCCCGCGTTGCGCCGGTCACAAGATGGTTTGCCGCGCCGAAGTCCCTCATTTTCAGGTGCGCCAAACTGCAGAAGCAGCGCTTGGGTCTTCAAGGAGACCATCGACTTTCATACATGCGCCGGACTTCCAATTGAAAGGAGACAGACATGTCGAATGCCTTGCCGCCCCTTCATGAGGGTCATGCCCCCATCACCCTGCAGCAACTCTTCCGCGAGGCGCTCTACGCCTTCGAGGAGTGGGACAGCGAAGTCACCGAACCGATCGTGACGTTCGAGGGACGCATTCATCCCATCAGCGTCGTTTTCGAAACCATGCGTGAATGCACCGACATCGTGCCGAACAATATCGTCTCGGCCGTGACCGAGCGGCTGACCAAGCCCTGGGAGGGCGAAGGTCCGCTTGACACGATGACCTTTTCGACGGCCGCCCGCGTCATGGGCGTTCTGGTCCGCAAAAGGCTGCTCGCGGTGAATAACGGCCTCAGTGTCGCTGCCATTGCAGTAGATGGTCAGGCATCGGAAACCTCGGATCGCTGAAAATAGCGAAGATGGTTTATGGAAGGCCCGCCGGCATGCGCCGACGGGCCTTCTGCATTTCATCGGCCTGTTACATCGAACTCCGGATCGACGGGGATCTGCATCGCCGTAACCAGGTGGTTGGTCTGTCCGGCCAGTCCGATGACCGCCAGCAACTCCCCATGCTGGGCATCGGTCATGCCCTTTGCCTTGGCGGCTGCCGTGTGGGAATGGACGCAATAGGTGCAGCCGTTGGCGGTGGAGACGGCGATATAGATCATCTCGCGCACCAGCGGGTCGAGCGCCCCTTCCGCCATCATGACCGCTTTCAGGCCTTCCCAGGTCCGCTTCAGCAGCGCGGGATCATTGGCCAGGCCGCGCCAGAAATTATTGACGAAATCGGATTTTCTCACCGCGCGAATATCGTCGAACACCGCCTTGACCGCCGGGATTGCGTTTGCTTCCGCGTCATCGAGCAATTTCACCGTCGCCATTCTCTATCTCCTTCAGCAATCCTGACTGCGCCGGAACATAGCGCATTTTTACGCCGTGTCGGCGGGAGCGCGGTCGAATTTCCCTCCTCTTTTCGTTTGCAATGTTCATCCATATGTGAAAATACTATTCACATAAGAAAATTTGGCTGACGCGAAAACCGGTGGCGAGGATATTCCTCGAGGCGGAGGGGCGCTTTGCGCCGGGGCGATGCCGGGGGAGTGGGAATAGCGATGGCGCTGAAGAAGGACTTGCCACTGGCCGGGCTTGTCGTCGTCGACATGAGCCAGTTCCTGTCGGGTCCCTATTGTACCCTTCGGCTGATGGATCTCGGCACGAGAGTCATCAAGATCGAGCGGCCAGGCGGGGGCAGCGAGGGCTTCCGCGTTCTCGACATGCTGCAGACGGGCGCGCGCGATGATGGCGTCAGCCTGCATACCACCCGCTCGCCCATCCGCATCGACGGGCAGCGGCCGAAATTCGAGCGTGCGGCCCCGCACGTTGGCGAGCATAATAGCACTCTGGGAGGAGTTCGATCTTTGTTAAAGGGGTCGAGAGGTCGCCGATGGATATAGAAGGAGTTTTCCAATGACGCGCATCACCAATCTTCGCGTGTTCGATTTGCGCTTCCCGACATCGCAGAGCCTCGACGGTTCGGATGCGATGAATCCGGATCCGGACTATTCGGCAGCCTATGTCATCCTCGACACCGACAAGCCGGGCCTTGCCGGCCACGGTCTGACCTTCACCATTGGCCGCGGCAATGACATCTGCTGCATGGCGATCGAGGCGATGCGGCATCTGGTCGTCGGCACCGAACTTGCGGCGGTTCTGGAAAACCCCGGCAAATACTGGCGGCATCTGACCAGCGACAGCCAGCTGCGCTGGATCGGCCCGGAGAAGGGCGCGATGCATCTGGCAACCGGCGCTGTCGTCAATGCCGTCTGGGATCTGCTCGCCAAGGAAGCCGGCAAGCCGGTCTGGCGGCTGGTTTCGGAGATGGATGCCGAGCAGATTGCCGATATCGTCGACTATCGTTACCTGACCGATGTGCTGACCCGCGACGACGCCGTTGCCATCCTGAAGAAGGCGGAGGCCGGCAAGGCCGACCGCATCGCCACGCTCGAGCGCGAGGGCTATGCCTGCTACACGACATCAGCCGGCTGGCTCGGCTATGATGATGCCAAGCTGCGCCGCCTCTGCCAGGAGGCCATCGACGCCGGCTTCAACCATGTGAAGATGAAGGTCGGCCGCGATCTCGAAGACGATATCCGCCGCCTCACCATCGCCCGCGAAGTGATCGGTCCGGACCGCTACCTCATGATCGACGCCAATCAGGTCTGGGAAGTCAATCAGGCGATCGACTGGGTGCGCAAGCTTGCCTTCGCCAAGCCCTTCTTCATCGAAGAACCCACAAGCCCGGACGACGTTGCCGGACATCGCAAGATCCGCGAAGCCATCGGTCCTGTAAAAGTTGCGACCGGCGAGATGTGCCAGAACCGCATCATGTTCAAGCAGTTCATCGCCGAGGGCGCGATCGACATCGTGCAGATCGATTCCTGCCGAATGGGCGGTCTCAACGAGGTTCTGGCGGTACTGCTGATCGCCGCCAAGTATGGATTGCCGGTCTGGCCGCATGCCGGCGGCGTCGGCCTCTGCGAATATGTGCAGCACCTGTCGATGATCGATTACATCGCCGTGTCAGGCACCAAGGACGGCCGCGTCATCGAATATGTCGATCACCTGCACGAGCATTTCATCGACCCCTGCATCATCCGCGATGCAGCCTACATGCCGCCGAGCCTACCGGGTTTCTCGATCGAGATGAAGCCGGAATCGATCGCGGAATATACGTTCAAGGGGTGAGTACAGCCCTATCGGAGCAAAAGCCCGCCATTTGGCGGGCTTTTGTCGTCGTTCATACCGAGAAGACGCGTCAGGCAGACTTGTTCAACCACGCCTTAATGACCGGCACATCGGCATCGTCAAACTCGTGGCCAGCGGGCACGGTTGCAAGCTCGATCTTGGCGCCGCCCTCGCGCAGGCGTTTGGCCAAGGGCTGAGCGTATGGGCCATACAGATCTTTCTCGCCTGCGATAACGAGCACGTCGGCATCCGACATATCAGCCGCAGGCGGATTTTCGAGCGCGGCCATGGAGCGCAGCAGTACGGCGCGGCGGATGAGATGCGGCTGCAGCGACAGCATGGCGTTCAGCAGGTTGGCGCCGTTCGAATAGCCGATATAGACGATGCGGTCCGGATCGAGCCCATAGGCATGGATCGCGCCATCGATGAAGGCGGCAAAGGCTTCGGCCTCGCTGGCGATATCGGCCTGATCGAGGGACATCGGACCGGTCCGGCGAAACCAGCGCGGGCTACCTTCCTCGAGCGCACGTCCACGCACGCTGAGCAATGTCGCATCAGCGTCGATCTTATGGCCGAGCGGCAGCATCGTCGTTTCGTTGGCGCCGGACCCGTGCAGCAGAATGAAGATATTGCCGTTCGGCTGCTCGGGCGTGAAGAGGCGGTGGATGAAGGGCAGATCGCGATAAATGACGCGCGGTTCTCCGGGCATGGAGAACTGCGGCAGGATCACGTTCAGCTCGGCCAAAAGCTTCCGGCTGTCGCCGGGAGCGAAGAGGCGCGTGCCGAGCGTTGCCTCGTCCTCATCGATCAGCATGCCCGGCGCATCCGTGGCGAGTTCGAACAGGATGCGGCCGGGTTCGCGGACGTAGAGCGAGCGGAAATACTTGCGGTCATGCATCGTCGTCGGCCCAGAATCGATTGCCTGCAACGCGGTGTGGACCGACTGCAATTCGACGTCGTCGCTGGCGCGAAAGGCGACATGATCGACCGTCCCCGTGCCTGGCGCGCTAGCCCAGAAGCCGCGCGCATCCCGGATGTCGAGGATATCGCCCGGCGCCGATACGAGCCGGCTGATCGCTCCGCTGGTCGCCTGCGGCCGGTAGCCGAAGTGATCGACAAGGATGGCCTGCGTCTCCTCGGGCGTTTCGCTGAAAAGCGTTGCGCCGCGAATACGCCTGATTGCGTGCTCTTGCGGAATGGTATCGCTCGTCCACGGCGCCGTCGCCTGCAGGGTGGTGGTTCCCACAAGCTTGACTATGACGCCGTCCGGGTCCTTCAATCGCAGAACCGGCTCACCGAATTCCTCGGAGGGGCCTTCCGGCTTCAGACCGGCGCTCAGGGCGCGTGTCAGCCAGAAGCCGATGCTTGCCGGATCGATGGCGAGCGAGATCTCGCCGACCTGGCCGACGCCGGCACGGCCGGGAGAGCCATCTTCCCAGACGAGAAAGGTGACCAGCGAGCCGGGCGAACCTTTGGCGTCGCCATAGATGAGATGAAGCTGCGTGGCGTCCTCGAAGCCGCCGGTGCGCTTGACGAGGCGCAGGCCGAGGAAGCCGACGTAGAAATCGACATTGGCCTGTACCTTGCGGGTGATAAGCGTGATGTGATGGATGCCGGCGACCATGGGATGCTCCAGACTGTCATTTCTTTCTGGTCGCTATTTAGGCCGGGGCCACTGTTCAATTCAATGCGCGGTCCGTGGAGGCAGTGTTCACAAAAGACGCAACGTTTTGTCGCGTCACCTCATTCGTCAAGACCGGTTTCAGCCTTTCCCGATTTTTTGGGAGCCTTTCGTTTGGACTTTGTCTTTGGCTCCGGCGGTGATTGCAGGGCTTCCTTCTCAAGCCGAAGCTCGCGCAGACGGGCCGTTTTTTTCTCGCGGATCGCATGCTCGCTGGCGAGAATTTCTTTGACCGCGGAATCGAGCTGGTTCGCTTTGTCTGTCGGCGCCTGTCTCTTGGAGCCGAATAGGCTGTCTTTATTCGGTGGCGTCATATCAGCCTCCTTGGGGGTTGTATCATGTTGATGTTGGTCGCAAATAGCCCAAGTTGATCGACTGCGCCTACAACACGGATGATATCATGCTGTAGCAGAAGATGTCCGGCATTAGCGATACAATTCCGCAATCCTTCGCGAAACAGGCGGGCGGAGCCCAAAGGAGAGAGCCTTTCAATATCTACTCATAAGCGGCATTATCAATCGACATCATCTAAGGCGTCTTTTGATCGACAGTCCAAGTTTTTGATATTTTAGACGTTTCTGCTTGTGAAGAATATTCGTATCGGATACAAGTGTATCATCGATATTTGTGAATGACGCTTTGCCTCGGCGCACTCTGCGCGACAATGACGAACTTCCCTCTCAAAATCGGTCCAATATCATCCGGGTATTTCCTGGGTTGACGTCTTTATGTGAGTGATTGAAAGGTCATCGTTATGAGCACAGGTACTGTAAAGTGGTTCAATGCTGCCAAGGGTTTTGGTTTCATTCAGCCCGATGATGGCGCGACGGATGTTTTCGTGCATATTTCAGCCGTTGAGCGCGCTGGAATGAGCACGCTTCGCGACGGCCAGAAGATTTCCTACGAGCTTGTCAAGGACAAGCGTTCGGGCAAGATGTCGGCTGATCAGCTTGAAGCCATGTAAGCCATTTGTTTCCGGTCTTTGACCACGGATAAACTGGCATAGATCGTTGAGACAATTGAGGAAGAGGTCGGGTTCAGCTCGGCCTTTTTCGTTTTTCGCTGGTCTCTGTTACAGCGTCCTTGCCGCGTCTCAAAAGACGCACGGCGCTGTCGTCAACTCAATGCTCGCCGAGGCTGTCTTCCGGCGATTTGCGGCGATGGCCGCTGATTTCGGAGCCGGCGGTGCGCGAGAAGCTGGCGTTCCAGATCACCGCAAGCAGCGCAATGGCCGTCACGACGATGAAGGCGGCGGAGAAATCGCTCATTTCGGCCTTTGCGTGTCCGCGCAGTTGCGTCGAGCCGTGCAGGGCAAGGGCGGCGACACAGATGCCGAGCGAGAGCATCAGCTGCTGGAAGGTCGAATAGAAGCTGGTTGCGATGCTCATGCGATCGCGCTCGATCTCGTCATAGGCGATCGTGTTGTAGGCCGTGAACTGGAACGACATGAAGAAGCCGCAGAAGAACAGGATCACGAAGATGACGGGCAGCGGCCAATCCGGCTGGAAGATGGCGCACATGCCATAGCCGAGCGTACCGATCAGGCCGAAGATGATGAGGGCCGTGCGGAAGCCCAGCGTCCGCAGAATGCGGACCTGCAGCGGCTTCATGGCCATGGAGCCGAGCGCGGTCGCAATGGCGATCTGGCCGGCCGCGGCAGCCGAAAGGCCGAAGCCGAGCTGCAGCATCAAAGGGATCAGGAAGGGATGGGCACCCTGGCTGATGCGTGTCAGCGAACCGGCGATGACCGAGGTGCGGAAGGTCGGCACCTTCATCAGCGAAAAGTCCATGATCGGCGAGGGGTGCTTGCGGGCGTGGCGCAGGTAGGCGATGCCGAACAGCAGGCCGATGGAGATCAGAAATACGGCCAGATAGCCTTCGCCCTCGCGGCTCGACATTTCGAAGCCGAAGAGCAGCGAGCCGAGCGAGATGCCCGACAGGATGAAGCCCGAGAGGTCGAAACGGCCGGTGCGCGGGCCTTTCACCTCCTCGATGAACATGGTTACCAGGATGAAGCCGACGATGCCGATCGGCACGTTGATGTAGAAGATCCAGCGCCAGTCGAGATAGGTGACGAACATGCCGCCGACGGGCGGGCCGAGGATGGGGCCGACGAGCGCCGGGATCAGCAGCCAGGACATGGCATTGACCATATCCTTGCGGGCGACGCTGCGCATCAGCACGAGACGTCCCACAGGCAGCATCATCGCGCCGCCGAGGCCCTGCAGCAGCCGCGCGATCACGAGGAAGAACAGGTTGGGTGCCTGCGCGCACAAAAGCGAGCCGACAACGAAAACCGCGATCGCGGATCGGAAGACGGTGCGCGATCCGAAGCGATCGGCGATGGCGCCGCTGGCGGGAATGAAGATCGCCAGGCTGAGCAGATAGGATGTCAGCGAGATACTCATGGCCGGCGCGCTGACGCCGAAGTCTCTCGCCATGGTCGGAAGGGCAGTCGCGAGCACGGTCGCGTCAAGCTGTTCCATGAACATCGCGCTTGCCACGATAAGCGCTACTACGCGAAAATTCGGTGCGGCCCGCCGAGTGTGGGCGGCCTGGAATATCTGATCCGACATTGTCGGGGATCGCTCTCGATGGTGCGGTGGGGTCCGAAGACAGAACCGCAAGTCTGGTCACGGCGCGAAGGCCTATTTGAACGGCGGTTTGTATACTCCCGCTCCAGCGCGATTACCATATCAGAAATCGCAAATCTTCTTGATCGAAATGGAAAAAATGACGCATGCGGGCGAGGATGCAACATCGACGGTCGATCTCCTCGACACCCTTTGCGAATTGGAAGGCTGGAATTGCGAGACAACAAAGAGATAGAGCCTTCAGTGATTCCGTGAAAAGCCGAACCGCTCTAAGCAATGCAGCTACATCTCAAATTCAATAAAGGAATTACTCTATGATTTCCCTGAGACCGATGCGGGACGGCGAGTTTCCAGCTTATCTCGAATATTTTATTCCCGATTATGCATCCGAGATCGCCTCTAACTACCGGCTTTCCGATAGTGAATCTCTTGCACAAGCGAAACGGGAAATCGCGTCTGACCTGCCTGACGGCGTCAATACGACCGGCCACATCTTGCTGTGCCTGGTCGATCCGATCGAAAGCCCTGAAAAGGTTATCGGGTACCTATGGTACAAGCAGGACTTGACGATGCACACGGCATTCATCAGCGATTTTCACATCTTTCCCGCTTATCAAGGTCAAGGCCTCGGAAAACAGGCCTTGGACGTTCTCGAAACCGAGCTGAAATACAAAGGTTTTCAACAAATAAAGCTCCGAGTGGCTGACGACAACAAACGCGCCAGGCATGTTTATGAAGTCATGGGCTTTCGGGTAACCGGAATCAACATGAGCAAGCCACTCGTGTCGAAGTGAACCTGGGTCATTTCACCCCTGCCGAAACCGTCTTGCTGTCGAAGGTTGCGCGCAAAAATGCCGGTACCGCGGTGGCGATACCGGCCTGGTTGTCGTTCCTGGGCGACGCGGCAATCAATAGCCTTCGGCAAGTCCCGAGCCGGCGCGGCTGTCCATGGCGCCATTATAGCGGGCGCCTCCGCCCTTGGCGATGTCGCCGAGGCTCTTGCCGCCCACGAGGATGCCGGCCGCCTGGCCCCAGATCGGCCAATCGTCGTCGACCTGAACCTTGTAGCCGATGCCGGTCAGAAGCTTGATCGTATCCGGCGAAAGCGCACGCGGCTCCATATAGATCTTGTCCGGCAGCCATTGATGATGGATGCGCGGCGCATCGATGGCTTCCTGAATATTCATGCCGAAATCGATGACGTTGATGATCGCTTCGAGCGTGATGGTGATGATGCGCGAGCCGCCGGGGCTCCCGATTACCATGAAGGGCTTGCCGTCCTTGGCGATGATCGTCGGGCTCATGGACGACAGGGGTGTCTTCTTCGGTTGGATGGCATTGGCTTCGCCCTGCACCAGTCCGTAGAGATTGGGCACGCCGGGCTTGGAGGTGAAGTCGTCCATCTCATTGTTCAAAAGAATGCCCGTGCCGGGTGCGACGACGCCGGCGCCGAAGGAGCCGTTCAGCGTGTAGGTGACGGCAACGGCATTGCCGTCATTGTCGATGATCGAATAATGCGTGGTCTCATGGCTTTCGCCGAGGCCCTTGGGCATCAGATCCTTGGAAACGCCGGCCTTGTAGGGGTCGATGCTGTCGCGGATCTTCTGGGCATAATCCTTGTCCAGCAGCTTGGTGACGGGATTGTCGACGAAATCTGGATCGCCGAGAGCCGAGTTGCGATCGACATAGGCATGGCGCATGGCCTCGACCATGAGGTGTACGGTATCGGCCGAGCCGTAGCCGGTATAGGAGAGTGGATAGCCTTCCAGCACGTTGAGGATTTCGCAGATGATGACGCCGCCGGAGGAGGGTGGCGGCGATGAGATGATCTCGTAGCCGCGATAGTCGCACTTCACGGGATCGAGTTCACGGACCTTGTACTGCTCGAAATCCTGTGTGGCGAGAATGCCGCCCTTGTCCTGGCTCGCCTTGACGATGGCGTTGGCGACCGGTCCCTTGTAGAAGCCATCAGGCCCTTGGTCCGAAATGCCTGATAGTGCGTTGGCGAGATCCGGCTGCAGCAGCTTGTCGCCCGTCGCAAAGGGCTTGCCGTCTGACTTGGTGAAGATCGCGGCGGTGGCCGGATCGCGCGCGAGCCGATCCTTGCTCTCGTTGAGCTCGGCGGCATCGGCCTGGTTCAGCGCGAAGCCTTCCCGGGCGTAGCGGATGGCCGGCGCCATCAGATCCTGGCGGGATTTCGTGCCGTATTTTTCGCGGGCGGTCTCGAAGCCCATGACCGAGCCGGGAACACCGACAGCGAGATAGCCATTGGTGCTGGCTCCTTTGACGATATTGCCCTTGTCGTCGAGATACATGTCCTTCTTGGCTGCAAGAGGGGCACGTTCGCGGAAATCGAGGAAGTCCGTCTTGCCGTCTCGCATGCGGATGGTCATGAAGCCACCGCCGCCGATATTGCCGGCGGTCGGGTAGACCACCGCGAGCGTGTAGCCGACGGCAACGGCGGCGTCGACGGCATTGCCGCCGTTTTTCAATACCTGCACGCCGACATCCGTGGCCAGATGCTGCGCCGTGACCACCATGCCGTGTTCAGCCTCGACCGGAGGTGGCGCGGCGGCTCTGGCGGTGACGGAAAAGAGGGCGAATGTGACAAGGGTCACCGAAGATATCGCCCGCTGGCGGAATTGGCGCATGATGATGCCTTTCGCTGTCGTATCTATGGAAAATGGCTCGCAAATGAAATGGAGCCTAGCGCGGAAATGGCGATATCCGCTGTCACGTTTTTTTAATGAAGGCAGCGTGACCCGTCAGTGATCCAAACTATGTTGTATTTGCACAACAACGGATAAGTTCGTTCTTCCTTCCGCGCAAAAACTTGCTTTGCGCTTGCAATGTTTCGCTTATTAGTTAAGTCTACTTTAGTCGATAATCTATCGAAGCCGAAGTATTGCGTGGAGGATGATGATGCCCGTCACGAAACTTGAGCAGTGGAAGAGCGAGCGCAAGATCAAGGCAAAGCCGCTCGTCATTGCTGAAAAGATGCCCGTCATCGAAATCGAATGCGCCCATTGCAGCAGGCACTTCTTCCGATGGTCATCGATGGCGGCCGTCTACTGGCGCTGCGACGATTGCATCGCAATCGTCTGATCCCATCTGCTCTTAACCGTTACACGATCAGGATAGCGCGGAAGTCGTTGACATTCGTTCCGGTCGGGCCAGGCACGAAGAGATCGCCGATCGCGTTGAAAGCCGTCCAGGCATCGTTGTTCGCAAGTATCTCGGCTGGCACTATTCCGGCTTTGCGCAGCCGCGCTACGGTGCTCGCATCGGCAAAGGCGCCGGCATTGTCCTCGCTGCCGTCGATGCCGTCCGTGTCCGCGGCCATGGCGTGAATGCCGGTATGGCCGTCGATATCGATCGCCAGCGACAGAAGGAATTCCGAGTTTCGGCCACCCTTACCCTTGCCCTTCAGCGTCACCGTCGTCTCGCCGCCGGATAGCAGCACGATCGGTTTGGCGAAGGGACGGCTGCGATGCAGCACCTCGCGCGCGATGGCGGCATGGACATGCGCGGCTTCGCGGGCCTCGCCCTCGATAGCGTCGGAAAGTATGGCCGCTTCGATACCGGCCGCGCGCGCTACCTCAGCCGCTGCCTCCAGAGAGACGCCGGCGGATGCGATGATATGGACCTCATTGCCGGCAAAGCGCGGGTCGTCCGGACGCGGTGCATCGGCTTCGACCTTTTCGATATGAGCGAGAACGGCCGGCGGCAGTTCGATGCGGTAAAGGCGAATGAGATCGAGCGCTTCGGCGCGTGTGCCGGCACCCGGCACGGTCGGGCCGGAAGCGACCAGCGCCGGATCGTCACCGGGAATGTCCGAGACGACGAGGGAGATGACCTTGGCCGGATGGGCAGCGGCGGCGAGCCGGCCGCCCTTGATGGTCGACAGGTGCTTGCGAATGACGTTCATCGCCGAAATCGGCGCGCCGGAGGCAAGCAGCGCCTTGTTGACGGCGATCTCGTCGGCAAGGCTCAATGAGCCGGCCGGCGAAGGCAGCAGCGCCGAGCCGCCGCCTGATATCAGCGCGATCACCAGATCGTCGGCTGTCAGGCCCTCGACGAGTTTCAGAAGTCGGAGGGAGGCGGTCAGGCCTGCTTCGTCCGGCACAGGGTGGGCTGCTTCGATGATCTCGATCTGGCGGCAAGGAGCGGAGAAGCCGTATCGCGTCACCACCAGACCTTCCAGCGGGCCATCCCAGCATTGTTCCAGCGCGGCGGCCATTTGGGCGGAGCCCTTGCCGGCGCCGACGACGATCGTCCGGCCCTTGGGCTTGGCAGGCAGATGCGCGCGGATGCCGGTCATAGGATCGGCGGCGCGAACGGCGGCATCGAACAGAGAGGTAAGGAAGGCGCGAGGATCGGAAACGGTCATGTCGAATTGCCTGTCTGCTAGCGCGTTTGTACGCAATTCCGGACGGAAAACCGCTACGCACTTTTCCTGGAATTGCTCTGAGAGCCTGTAACCATTTGGTGGCTTAACTGGTTGGAAGACGCAAGGGGCGGGAACCGCAATTGTGCCCGGCAGCATGAATCCCTATGTTGAAGAAAAGAGTTCTGACGCTTTATTCCAAGGATTTTCGACATGGCCGAATTGAAAGTGAAGACGAGGCAGACGGGCGCCACCGCCACGGTCGGCCGCACGGGGTTTCCGCATGTGACGTCGGTGACGGGCGGCGAGATCGACATCGTCACCTCGCCGTCGCAGCCCGGCTTCAACCCGCTCGACCTGCTCTATTCATCGCTATCCGCCTGCCTGGTCCTGAGTGCCCGTATGGCGGCGAGCAGCCTCGGTGTGCTCGACAAGCTGACTGAAGTGACCGCCGTCGTGACAGGCGAAAAGGCGACCGAAGGGCTTTCCCGCGTCGAGAAATTCAACATCGCCTTCACCATCAAGGGCGATTTCGGCGACGAGATCCGCAACGCGATCGCGCACGCCGCCGAAGACGAGATCTGCACCGTGAGCAACACGATCCGCGGCAATCCGCAGTTTTCGACGGTGATTTCGGAGTAGTCGCTAAAGCCCCTCATCCGCCCTGTCGGGCACCTTCTCCCGGTTTTGACGGGGAGAAGGGGATGGCCGCGCCATCGCCGTTCCCTCTCTCGCGCAAAGTTGGGCGAGGGCACCGAGGTCGCTCCCTCTCCCCGTCAAAACGGGGAGAGGGCGGGGTGAGGGGCCTCTTTCGTTATTTCGCCGGAAACTCAAACCTATCAAGATAAGGCCCAAGTTCCGGATCGATATCCACCTTCACGGCATTGTTGTAGATCGCTGTTGCGATCATGATCCCTGCGAAGGCGACGAGATTGGCAAGCGTCGGCTCGTCATAGCGCGCCTTCAGCCGCGCCCAAATCCCTTCGGGAATCGCGTTGGAATCCCTGACGATCGCCTTGCCGAATTCGATCAACAGGGCTTCGTCTTCGCTCGGTACGATCGTTTCCGGCGTCAGGCCGGCATTGATCAGCGCGCGCCGAAAGAAGCCGACCGGGATGATCGAGCGGCATTCGAGCGCGATGGCGTGGCAAAGTAGCCAGACGGCGCGATCGTCCAGTGCCGGACGCAGCTCCTCGCGCAGCGGAAACCATTCCGCATAGATGCGATGCGCCACCGGCGAATGCAGCAATGTCCGCTTCATGTTCGTCATGCGGCCGCGCAGCTGCACCTCGCGATCATGCTCGGCGCGCACGGCGTCGGAAGCGGTCTCGTAGTCGATCGGCGTGATATGGCTCATGTCAGTTTCTCTTACTGCGCTGCTTCGGGCGTCTTCTTGAAGAAGCGGTTTTCCGGGCGCGGTAGGCCGAGGTGTTCGCGCAACGTCGTGCCTTCATAGTCGCGGCGGAAGATGCCGCGGCGCTGCAGCTCTGGAACGACGCGGGTGGTCACGTCAAGCAGGCCCTGCGGCAGGAAGGGGAAGACGACATTGAAACCGTCGGAGCCTTCTTCGTGCAGCCATTGCTCCATCTCATCGGCGATGCTCTCAGGCGTGCCGACGAAGGCTAGGCCGGCATAGCCGCCGAGGCGCTGGGCAAGCTGGCGCACCGTCAGCTTTTCTGCTTCTGCAAGGGCGATAACGCGTTCGCGGCCGCTCTTGCTGGCATTGGTTTCCGGGATGTCCGGCAGAGGGCCATCCGGATCGAAGCTGGAGGCATCGTGCCCAAGCGCGATCGACAGGGATGCGATGGCGCTGTCGTAATGGACGAGGCTGTCGAGTTTCGCCCGCTTGGCCTTCGCCTCCTCGATCGTGTCGCCGACGACGATGAAAGCGGCGGGCAGAATCTTCAGGTGATCCGGATTGCGGCCGATTGCCTTCATCCGGCCCTTGATATCGGCAAAGATCGACTTGCCGTCGGCTAGGTTGCGGGGAGCCGCGAAGACCGCTTCAGCCGTTTCGGCGGCAAGCTGACGGCCGGCATCGGATTGCCCGGCCTGCACGATGACAGGCCAACCCTGCGGCGGGCGGGCGATGTTGAGGGGACCGCGGACGCTGAGTTCCTCGCCCTTGTGCCCAAGCACATGCATTCGTTCCGGATCGAAGAAGATACCGCTTTCGGCGTCATGGATGAAGGCATCATCGGCGAAGCTGTCCCAGAGGCCGGTGACGACATCGTAGAATTCGCGGGCGCGATGGTAGCGCTCGCCGTGCTCCATATGCTCTTCCAGGCCGAAATTGAGGGCGGCATCGGGATTGGATGTGGTGACGATGTTCCAGCCGGCACGGCCGCCGCTGATGTGATCGAGCGAGGCGAAGCGGCGGGCGATGTGATAGGGCAGGTCGAAAGTCGTGGAGGCGGTGGCGACGAGGCCGATCCTCTCGGTGACGGCGGCGAGCGCCGAAAGCAGGGTGAACGGCTCGAAGGAGGTCACGGTGTGGCTACGCTTCAAAGCCTCGATCGGCATATTGAGAACCGCCAGGTGATCGGCCATGAAGAAGGCGTCGAATTTCGCCCTTTCCAGCTCCTGCGCGAAGCTCTTGATATGCTGGAAATTGAAGTTGGCGTCCGGATAGGCGCCGGGATAACGCCAGGCACCGGTATGCAGGCTGACGGGACGCATGAATGCCCCGAGCTTTAATTGCTTCTGTTCGGTCATCGGCTCTCTCTCGAAAAACGTCAGGCTGTCACGACGTCGAAACGGCACTGCCAGCGAAATGATGTACTACGACGTAGGCGTGCCGACCGCGCATTCAAAGAGCCGGTTTCATTTATTTGATCGCTTTCGCGGAATATTCATCCGGCCGGCATTTCCGCGCTGTTCTGTCCGGCAAAAACCTTGATCAGCCAGTCTATGAAGACGCGGACCCGTGGCGAAAGCTGGCGGCTGCGCGGATAGAGCATCGAGACCGGCGTTCGCGTCGGTGGATATTTTTGGAGGACATGGAGCAGCTCACCCGATCGTAAGGTTTCCTCCACGTGATAGCGCGGAACCTGGATCAGGCCGAGGCCGAGCTTGGCTGCGGCGAAGTAGCTCTCGGCCGCATTGACGGAGATGGTGGCCGGCAGGGTGATCTCGCGCACTACGCCATCGATCTGGAATTCCAGCGGTAGCAACCCGCCGGTTGCCGACGAGCGGAAGCCGATCATGCGGTGGCCGTCGAGCATGTCCGGATGGGTCGGCATGCCGAAGCGTTCGACATAGGCAGGTGCTGCAAGCGTCACTTCTTCCAGCATCGCGACACGGCGGCCGATCATGTCGCTATCCTGTAGCGCGCCGACGCGCAGCACGCAGTCGATCCCTTCGCGGATCAGATCGACGAACCGGTCGCCCTCGGTGATCTGCAGTTCGATATCGGGATAGGTTTCGAGGAAAGAGGGCAGGTTCGGCAGCACGAAGTGCCGGGCGAGCGTTCCATGCACGTCGACGCGCAGCACCCCCTTCGGCTTTGCACCGGCAAAGGCGCCTTCGGCATCCTCGATATCGGAGAGGATGCGCAGGCAGCGCTGATAATAGGCTTCGCCATCGAGCGTTGGGCTGACATGCCGCGTCGTACGCTCCAGCAGGCGCACGCCGAGCCGGGCTTCGAGCTGCTTGATCGCATCCGTCACCGTCGAGCGAGGCAGGCCGGTGTCTTCAGCCGCCAGCGTGAAGCTGCGCCGTTCCACGACCCGGCAAAACACGCGCATGGCGTCGAATCTGTCCATATTATTTGTTCGCTAATTTCGGATAGTGATGCCGATTAATGGCTGATTATCCGCCGCATGAAAAGGGGCATTTTCTCCTCATCGAAAGGCGCTGCGGCGCAAAGCAACGAAGGATGAGGAAATGAGCAGCAATTCCAACAAGGTAGCGATCGTCACCGGCGCATCCCGCGGCATCGGCGCCGCCATTGCCGAACGTCTGGCCGAAGATGGCTTCACCGTCGTCATCAACTATTCCGGCAGTGAGGCTGCCGCTGAGGAACTCGCCCGCAGGATCGGAGAAAAGGGCGGCAAGGCGCTGACCGCGAAAGCCGATGTTTCCGATGCCGAAGCCGTGCGCCACATGTTCGATGCGGCTGAGGCAGCCTTCGGCGGCGTCGACGTGCTGATCAACAATGCCGGCATCATGCAGCTCGCCAAGATCGCCGATGCCGACGACGCGCATTTCGATCGCCATATCGCCATCAACCTCAAGGGCACGTTCAATACGCTGCGCGAAGCCGGCAAGCGCCTGCGGGACGGTGGCCGCATCGTCAATTTCTCGACCAGTATCGTTGGCCTCAAGCTCGAAACCTACGGCGTCTATGCCGCCACGAAGGCGGCGGTCGAGCTTATGACCGGCATCATGGCGAAGGAGCTGCGCGGCCGCGCGGTTACCGTCAATGCGGTTGCTCCCGGCCCGACGGCCACCGATCTCTTCCTCAATGGCAAGAGCGACGAACTGATCGACCGCATGGCCAAGATGAACCCGCTGGAGCGCCTGGGCACGCCGCAGGATATCGCCGCCGCCGTCTCCTTCCTCGTCGGCCCGGACGGCGGCTGGATCAACGGTCAGACGCTGCGCGCCAATGGCGGCATGATCTGAGCCAACGAGGCGGCAGGTGATGCCTGCCGCCGACCTCCCCCTGACCTCAGCAACAGCCAATCTCAAAGGAACAGGATCATGAGCAAGCAAGTCATCGTAATCACCGGCGCATCGAGCGGTTTCGGCGCTCTGACAGCACGCGCTCTCGCCAAGGCAGGCCACACCGTCTATGCCGGCATCCGCGAAACCCAAGGTCGCAATGCGGCGCAGGTTGCGGCAGCGGCGGCATTTGCGAAGGAGAACGGCGTCGATCTCCGGACCGTCGAACTCGATGTCGCATCGGATGCCTCCGTCGAAACGGGCATTGCCACCGTTATCGCCGAGCACGGCCGCATCGATACCGTCATCCACAATGCCGGCCACATGTCCTTCGGTCCGGCCGAAGCCTTTACGCCGGAGCAGTTCGCCGAACTCTACGACATCAACGTGCTCAGCACCCAGCGCGTCAATCGTGCCGTGCTGCCTCATATGCGCAGGCAAGGGAAAGGACTGGTCGTCTGGGTCTCCTCATCCAGCACGCGCGGCGGCACGCCGCCGTACCTCTCGCCTTATTTCGCAGCCAAGGCGGCCATGGATTCGCTCGCCGTTTCCTACGCTTCGGAGCTGACACGCTGGGGCATCGAAACCGCCATCATCGTGCCGGGTGCCTTCACCAAGGGGACGAACCACTTCGCCCATTCCGGTTCGCCGGCCGACAAGGCTCGTGCCGCCGAATATGACAATGGTCCCTACGCCGGCGTTCCCGATCAAGCATTGAAGGGTCTCGCCTTGCTGGAACCGGCGGATGCCGATGCCGCATCGGTGGCGACCGCGATCGTCGAAGTCGTCGACATGCCGTTTGGCACGCGCCCCTTCCGTACCCATATAGACCCTTCCGAGGATGGTGCGGAAATCGTCAATGGTGTTGCCGATCGTGTGCGCGCAGAACTTTTCCGGCGCATCGGACTGGAGGATCTGCTGAAGCCCCATATCCAGGGCTGAAGCTTCGTCGTCACCCTTCCAGCGTGTCAAATCGCCGCTTCTCTGCCACAGGAGCGGCGATGACTTACGTTCGTCGAAACTATTTTGTGCAGTACGGCATTCCAAGCGTACACGTTTCGTACTAAAGCGAATCCTTCAGAGGGTCGGGAGATATCCATGGACGCGAAGGACATTGGCGAAATTGCCAGCTGGCTTATGCAGGCCGGCCTCAAGGGAATGACGGAAGTCGATATCCTCTCGGGCTTCTGCGAGCAGTGCCGTCTGCATGGCCTGAACCTTGATCGGGCCATGGCGCTGATGGACACGCTGCATCCGGTCTATGAGGGCCGCGCCTTCCGCTGGGACGGCAATCAGGTGATCGAACGTGAGTTCGAATATGGCCCGTCGCATCAGGGGATCGCCTCCGAAAACTGGCAGCGTTCCGCCTTCTATCACATGTTGACGACCGGTGACGACGAAGTGCGCCGACGGATCGGCTTTGGCGAACCCACGGATTTCTACGGGCTCGATACGCTGCTGGCAGATGGTCACACCGACTATATCGCGATGGTACACCGCTTCGAAGAGGGCGGCACGATCGGCGAGATGGATTGCTTCTATTCCAACTTCGCCACGGCAGCGGAAGTGGGCTTTCCGGACGAAGATTTGCGCGTGCTGCGCAAGCTGACGCCGGCTCTGGCACTGGCGATCAAGTGCACCGGCATGAGCCGCATTGCCCGTACCATTGCCGAGGTCTATCTCGGGGAAGATGCGGCCCGGCATGTGCTCGAGGGCAAGATCACGCGCGGTAAGACCGAGCGGATTTCGGCGGCGCTCTGGTTTTCCGATCTCGCCAACTACACGCGCATTTCGGATACGGCCGAACCGGATG
This sequence comes from Rhizobium sp. KNZ2-6A, assembly GCF_056755475.1. Lineage (NCBI taxonomy): Bacteria > Pseudomonadati > Pseudomonadota > Alphaproteobacteria > Hyphomicrobiales > Rhizobiaceae > Rhizobium > Rhizobium sp. KNZ2-6A. The sequence continues at coordinate 251,693 of NZ_JBNDIC010000001.1, forward strand.
AAATCATCCCCATGCTGAATGCCTATGCGGATGCCGTTATCTCCTCGATCCACGAGGCGGGCGGCAATGTGCTGAAGCTGATCGGCGATGGCACGCTGGCGATCTTCAAAGCCCGGAATTCCGCCGATGCCTGCGCCGCCGCGCTGATGGCGGAATCGCTGCTGCGCCAGCGGCTGCGCGACCTCAACTCGCAGCGGCAGATCGAGGGCAGGCCTGTGACGGAGGTCTATCTCGGCCTGCACATCGGCGACGTCTTCTACGGCAATATCGGCAGCATGGACCGGCTGGATTTCACGGTCATCGGGCCGGCTGTCAACGAAGTCAGCCGTATCGCCTCGATGTGCCGGTCGGCCGATCGCAACATCCTGATGTCGTCGAATTTCGTCGAGGCGCTGTCGGGCCAGCAGAGCAACGACCTCGTTTCCGTCGGCCGTTACGCGCTGCGCGGCGTCAAGCGGCCGCAGGAACTGTTCACGCTGCTATCTTCGGCGGCGTAGCCGCTTGATCTCTTTGTTTTTACGCAATTCCGGACGGAAAACCGCTGCGCACTTTTCCTGGAATTGCTTTAGCGGCGCCCGGCGGCAAACATCGGCCCGCCCTTGCTGGCGGGGAAACCGTAGCCGTTGATCATGACGAGGTCGATATCGCTTGCACGCGCGGCGATGCCCTCCGAGAGCAGCCGCTCACCTTCGTCGGCCATGGCTTTCAGCAGGCGGGCGACGATCTCGTCCGAAGTGAAGCTCTTCGGCGCGATGCCTTTCTCGGCGCGGGCGGCCTCGATCATCGTCGTTACTTCGGGATCAACAGTCCGTTTGCCATCGGGATAGGCATACCAACCACGGCCGGTCTTCTGGCCGAAACGGCCGGCTTCGCAGAGCCGGTCGGCGATGACGACGTAACGTTCCGCCGGATCGCGTGTCGTGGCTTGACGCTTGCGACGCGCCCAGGCGATTTCGAGCCCCGCCATGTCGAAGACGGCGAACGGCCCCATTGGAAAACCATAAGCCTCCAGTGCCGCGTCGATCTCCTGCGGTAGCGCACCATCCTCGACAATGTATTCAGCTTCGCGGCGATAGGCGGAAAAGATGCTGTTGCCGATGAAGCCTTCGGTGACGCCTGAGATGATCGGTAGCTTGCCCAGCCGCTTTGCGAGGCCGAGGACTGTCGCCATTACGTCGGGTGCGGTCTTCTTGCAGTTCACCACTTCCAGCAGCCGCATGATGTGCGCCGGCGAGAAGAAGTGCAGGCCGACGACCCGCTCGGGCCGCTGTGTTGCTGCAGCGATCACGTCCGGGTCGAGATAGCTCGTATTGGTCGCGAGAATGGCATCGTCCCGAACGATGGTATCGAGCCGTTGGAACAGCTCGGTCTTGACGGTGAGATCGTCGAAGACGGCTTCGATAACGATATCGGCCTGCGCCAGCTCCTGCATATCGGCGGTGACCGTCAACCGACCGAGACGATCCTTTCTGCCGGCCGCATCGAGGCGTCCGGTTTGCATTGCCTTATCGAGCAGGCCGGTGATGCGGTCGAGTCCCCTGTCAGCAGCTTCGGCGTTCTGCTCGACGCCAATGACGCGGTAGCCGCCGTTGAGCGCCGAGACGGCGATGCCCGATCCCATCAGGCCCGTGCCGACGATGCCGATGGTTTCGATCTTGCGCGGAGCGACGGTCTCCAGCCCCTCGACCTTGCCGGCGGCCCGTTCGGCGAAGAAGACATGGCGCAAGGCGGCGGCCTCGTCACTGTCACGGAGTTCGATGAAGGTGCGGCGTTCTTCCGCCAGCCCCTCTAAAAGGGGTGCGGTCGCGGCCAGGCGAACGAGGCGGACAGCCTCAGAGGGCGCGCGCTGGCCGCGCGCTTTGCGTAATGCGTCTGCTGCTGCCTTGTCGATGGCTTCGGCGGCTTCTGCGGGAAGCGCCAGCAATCCCGTGCGGCGCATGGGCGAGGTGACGGCGATTCGGGCCTCGGCGATCAGTTCGCCGCTGGCTACGCCATCGATGATGCCGAGTTTGAGCGCTTCGGCGGCGGAGACAATGCGGCCATTGGCGATCATCTCGATGGCGGCGGCGATGCTTGTCAGGCGCGGCAGGCGCTGCGTGCCGCCGGCGCCGGGTACGATGCCGAGCTTGACTTCCGGAAGGCCGAGCTTGGCTGCCGGCGCGGCAAGGCGGCGATGGCAGGCAAGCGCCACTTCCAGGCCGCCGCCGAGCGCGACACCGTTGATCGCGGCGATAATGGGTTTCGGAAAGGCTTCGATGCGGGAGATAACATCAGGTAGATGCGGCTCGATCGGCGGCTTGCCGAATTCCTTGATGTCGGCGCCACCGATGAAGCTGTTGCCCGCACCGGTCAGCACGATGCCGGCGACGGCATTGTCTTTCTCGGCGTGATCGAGCGCCGCCCTCAGGCCGCCCCTGACATCGGCCGAGAGCGCGTTGACCGGTGCGTTGTCTATGGTGACGACGAGAATCCCTTCGGCCAATGCCGCCGAGATGGTATCCGAAAAGCGTAATGCCGACATGATCTTATCAGCCTTCCGATATTATTCCGGGATGACGGCGGTCGCCTGAATCTCGATCTTGGCGCGATCCTCGACGAGGGCGACGACCTGCACGGCGGCCATGGCCGGGAAGTGCCGGCCGATAATTTCGCGATAGGCCTGGCCGAGACCTTTCAGATTGCCGAGATATTCTTGCTTGTCGGTGAAATACCAGGTCATCGAGGTGATGTGCTTCGGCTCGGCGCCACCTTCGGCAAGGATGGCGACGACATTCTTCAGCGTCTGGCGCACCTGCTCGACGAAATCGTCGCTTTCGAATTCGCATGCGGCATTCCAGCCGACCTGGCCGCCGACGAACACCATGCGGCCCGTCGCCGCCATGCCATTGGCATAGCCGATCGGCTTGGCCCAGCCCTCAGGTTGCAGGATGGTGTGCATCGGTCTTCTCCAGATGAGAGGTCAGTGCGGCGCGGAGATCATCCGGCCATTCAATGGATCTATGCGTATCGAGCGAGGTGGCGACGACGCGGTGTTTGGCCGTCCACAGCACATAGCCGTTTGACGAAACCTGATGTTCGAGATCGAGCGAGGAGCGGCCGACACCATGGATGGCAAGGACGAATTCGAGATCGTCACCCTGCAGGCCCGGCTTGATGAAGGTCAGATCGAGCCGTACGGTGGGGACACCGATGCGGCGGTCGTCGATCAGCTTTCGCCAGGAAAAGCCGATCGAGGCGAAATAGTCTTCCAGCACCCCGACGAGGATGTTCAGGTAGGAGGGGAAGTAGGCGATCCCGGAGGGATCGCAATCTCCGAAGCGCAGGGGTCTGGTGGTCTTGAATGCCAAGGCGGGCCTCAGTTCGAAAAAGCGGCGATGCCGGTGATGGCGCGGCCGAGAATGAGGGCGTGGATGTCGTGGGTGCCCTCATAGGTGTTGACCACTTCGAGATTGACGAGATGGCGGGCGATGCCGAATTCGTCCGAGATGCCGTTACCACCCAGCATGTCGCGGGCAGCGCGGGCGATATCCAGCGCCTTGCCGCAGCTGTTGCGCTTGAGGATGGAGGTGAGTTCCACAGGCGGATGGCCTTCTTCCTTCATGCGGCCGAGACGCAGGCAGCCCTGAAGCCCGAGCGTGATCTCGGTCACCATGTCGGCGAGCTTCTTCTGGATCAGCTGGTTGGCGGCGAGGGGACGGCCAAACTGCTTGCGGTCGAGCACATATTGGCGTGCCCTCGCATAGCAATCCTCGGCGGCACCGAGCGCACCCCAGGCAATGCCGAAGCGCGCCGAATTGAGACAGGTGAAGGGGCCCTTGAGGCCGGATACATTCGGCATCAGGTTTTCTTCGGGCGCGAAGACACTGTCCATGACGACTTCGCCCGTTATGGAGGCGCGCAGGCCCACCTTGCCGTGGATGGCGGGTGCGGACAGGCCCTTCCAGCCCTTTTCGAGGATGAAGCCGCGGATGAGGCCATCCTCGGTCTTTGCCCAGACGACGAAGACATCGGCGATCGGCGCGTTGGAGATCCAGGTCTTGGCGCCGGTCAGGCTGTAGCCGCCGTCGACCTTCTTCGCGCGCGTGACCATCGAGCCGGGATCGGAGCCGTGGTTCGGCTCGGTGAGACCAAAGCAGCCGATCCATTCGCCCGTCGCAAGCTTCGGCAGGTATTTCTGCTTCTGTGCCTCCGAACCGAAGGTCTCGATCGGCACCATGACGAGCGAGGACTGAACGCTCATCATCGAACGATAGCCGCTATCGACGCGCTCGACTTCGCGGGCGATCAGGCCGTAGGCGACGTAGCTGAGGCCGGCGCCGCCATATTCCGGGGAAATCGTCGGGCCGAGCAGGCCGAGCTCGCCCATTTCGCGGAAGATCGTCGGATCGGTCTTTTCATGACGGAAGGCTTCGAGCACGCGGGGCGCGAGCTTTTCCTGCGCGTAGGAATGCGCGGTATCCAGCACCATGCGTTCGTCGTCACTCAGCTGCTCCGTCAGCCGGAACGGGTCGGCCCAGTCGAAAATCTCGCGGCTCATGGTGGTATCTCCCATTAATTGGTCTTCAAAAGTTCGCGCGCGACGATGAGTTTCTGAACTTCGGTCGCACCCTCATAGATGCGAAGCGCGCGGATCTCCCGATAGAGTTTTTCCGTTATCTCGCCCGATTTCACGCCGCGCCCGCCAAAGAGCTGGACGGCGCGGTCGATCACGCTTTGTGCCGTTTCCGTCGCCGTCATCTTGGCCATGGCCGCCTCGCGCGTCGTCGGCAAGCGCTGCACGTCGCGGCGCCAGGCCGCCCGATAGGTGAGCAATGCCGCCGCGTCGATGCCGGTCGCCATATCGCCGAGGGCGGCCTGCGTCAACTGAAGGTCGGCAAGGGCAGCGCCGAACATCGGGCGTGTTCGCGCATGGGCAAGCGATTCATCGAGCGCCCGGCGGGCAAAGCCGAGGCCGGCGGCTGCCACCGAAGCGCGGAAGATATCGAGCGTGCGCATGGCGATCTTGAAGCCTTCGCCGGGTGCGCCCAGACGGCGCGAAGCGGGAATGCGGCAATTGTCGAAGCGGATCGTTGCCAGCGGATGCGGCGCAATGACCTCGATGCGTTCGGCAATCGAGAAACCGGGATCATCGGCGAAGACGACGAAGGCCGAGATGCCGCGGGTTCCCGGCGCTTCGCCGGTGCGCGCGAAGACGGTGTAGACATCGGCTATGCCGCCATTGGAAATCCAGGTCTTCTCGCCGTCGAGAACATAATGGTCGCCGTCCAGGCGGGCAGCGCAGCTCATGGCCGCCACATCGGAGCCGGCATCCTTTTCCGACAGCGCGAAAGCAGCGAGCCAATCGCCCGAGCGCACTTTGGGCAACACGGCCGAGCGCAATTCCGGCGAGCCGGACAGGCCGATGGCGCCGGTGCCGAGGCCCTGCATGGCAAAGGCGAAATCGGCAAGGCCGTCATGCCAGGCCAGCGTTTCGCGGGCGAGGCAGACCATGCGGGAATCGATCAGCGGTTCGCTGTCGGAAGACCCAGTGGCGGCGATCAACAGCCCGGCTTCGCCCAGCGCCTTGACCAGCTTCCGGCATGCGCCATCGACATCGGCGTGATCGATCGAAGCCATGACGCCGGACTTTGCGAAGGCATCGACTTCAGCGGCGAAATGGTGATGGCGCTCCTCGAAGAAGGGCCAATCCAGATGATCGCGGGTCGGGCCGGCGAGGCTGCTTGCCGTGGACATCCGCTCAATCCCCCTCGAATTCCGGCCGGCGCTTGGCGGCGAAGGCTTCGAAGGCGCGGCGGAAATCCTGCGTCGCCATGCAGACGGCTTGAGCCTGCGCTTCGGACTCGATCATTTCGTCGATTCCCATTGCCCATTCCTGGTTCAGCATGGTCTTCGTCATGCCATGGGCGAACCAGGGGCCGTCGGCGAGCGAGCGGGCGAGCTTGATCGCTTCGTTCTCAAGATCCCCGCTGGCGTGCAGGCCGTTGTAGAAGCCCCAGGCCTGTCCCTCCGCCGCCGTCATCGAGCGGCCGGTAAACAGAAGCTCGGCGGCCCGGCCCTGGCCGATGATGCGGGGCAGGATGCCGCAAGCGCCCATATCGGCACCGGCAAGGCCGACACGGGTAAAGAGGAAGGCCGTCTTGGCTTCGGGCGTCGCCAGCCTCAGATCGGAGGCCATTGCCAGGATGGCGCCGGCGCCGGCGCAGATGCCGTCGACCGCCGAGATGATTGGCTGTGGGCATTTGCGCATCGCCTTGACGAGATCGCCGGTCATGCGGGTGAAGGCGAGAAGCTCGGGCATCGCCATGCGGGTCAGCGGCTCGATGATCTCAAAGACATCGCCGCCGGAGGAGAAGTTGCCGCCGGCGCCGGTCAGCACGATGGCGCGGATATCCGATGCATAAACGAGGTCGCGGAAAAGGTCGCGCAGTTCGGCATAGCTGTCGAAGGTCAGCGGGTTCTTACGTTCCGGGCGGTTCAGGCGGATGGTGGCGACGCGGCTGTCTTCGCTGACTTCCCAGAGGAAGTGCTCAGGCTTCAAATCCTTGAAAGGCTTCAGATGCCCCTTCATCGTCATATCTAGATCGCTCATGGCGCTCAAATCTCCCCACCGGCAACCGCAATTGCCTGTCCATTGATCGACGCCGCAGCCGGCGAGGCCAGCCATAGCACGGTGTCGGCGACTTCTTCCGGCTTGACGAGGCGTCCCTGCGGATTGGATTTCGTGAACTCGGCAAGCGCCTGTTCGGCCGTGCGCCCGGTCTTGGCAACGATCGTCTCGATCGACCGCCGGATGATCGGCGTGTCGGTGAAGCCGGGGCAGACGGCATTGACTGTCATGCCGGTCTTCGCCAGTTCCAGCGCCAGCGAGCGGGTCAGGCCGACGACGCCATGCTTGGCGGCCACGTAAGCAGAGACGTAGCCATAGCCCTTCAGGCCGGCCGTCGAGGCGATATTGATAATGCGAGCGCCGGCGCCATGTGCTTTCAGGTCGGGCAGGGCTGCTTGCGTCACGACGAAAACGCCCGTCAGGTCGACTGAGAGGACGTGGTTCCAGGCCTCCAGGCTCGTCTTCTCGAAGGGCGTGCTCGGCGCTTCGCCGGCATTGTTGACAAGGATATCGACCGGGCCGAACTTTTCGCGCGCTTTGGCAAGGCCTTGCGCGACGGCATCAGGGTTCGTGACATCGAAGCCATCGACCACGAAAGCCTGCGCCCCGATCTCGGCGGCAACCGCGTCCAGCGGCTCCCTGCGGCGACCGGCCAGGCTCACGCGCGCGCCCTCGGCGGCGAGCGCCTTGGCGATCGCGGTGCCAATACCGCTACCGGCCCCGGTGACGAGGGCGTGGCGGCCGGCAAGTTTGCCCGAAGTCGTCATCTCGTCCTCATTTCGCCGGTGCTGATGTGGCCGCACGGGCGAGGTTGGTTTCATACTGCGTCTTGCCGGAAACATATTGCTTCGGCCAGGGAATGGAAGTCAGGCCGATCTTGGCGGCTTCGTGCAGCGACCAGGCGGGATCGGCGAGATGCGGGCGGGCGATGGCGCAGAGATCGGCGCGGCCCGCCGCGATGATCGAATTGGCGTGATCGGCTTCGGAGATCGCACCTACGGCGATCGTCGGGATGCCGATCTCGTTGCGGATCTTGTCGGAGAAGGGCGTCTGGAACAGGCGGCCATAGACAGGTTGCTCCTGCTTGGAGACCTGGCCGGAGGAGCAGTCGATCAGGTCGGCGCCGGCTTCCTTGAACATGCGGGCGAAGATCGCCGCGTCTTCCGGTGTATTGCCGCCATCGGTCCAGTCATGGCAGGAGAGGCGGACCGAGATCGGCTTGTTCGCCGGCCAGATCGCCCGCATCGCATGGAAGATCTCGAGCGGATAGCGAGCGCGATTCTCATGGCTGCCGCCATATTCGTCGTCGCGCAAATTGGTCAGCGGCGACAGGAAACTCGACAGCAGATAGCCGTGGGCGCAATGCAGTTCCAGCCAATCGGCGCCGGTATCGAGCGCCAGTTCGGTCGAGCGGATGAAGTCGGCCTTGACGCGGTCCATATCGGCGCGATCCATGGCCCTCGGCACCTGGCTGTTATTGAGATAGGGGACTGATGATGCTGAGATCAGCGGCCAGTCGCCTTCGGGAAGTGGCTGGTCGATGCCTTCCCAGGCGAGCTTCGTCGCACCCTTGCGGCCGGCATGGCCGAGCTGGATGCCGACCTTGGCGGCGCTGTTCATGTGAACGAAATCGACGAGGCGCTTCCACTGCGCGACCTGCGCCTCGTTCCAGAGGCCGAGGCAGCCGGGTGTGATGCGTGCATCCGGGGTGACGCAGGTCATTTCCGCAAAGATCAGACCAGCGCCTCCGAGGGCGCGCGAGCCGAGATGGACGATGTGAAAATCGTTCATCACGCCGTCCTCGGCCGAATACATCGCCATCGGCGACATGACGATGCGGTTGATGAGTTGGACATCGCGCAGGCGGTAGGGCGTGAACATCGGCGGCAGGCAGCGGTCGTTGCCGACGGCAAGGCCGGATCTCTCGGCGAACCAGCGCTCGTAACCTTCGAGCCAGGTCTTGTCGCGAAGCCTTAAATTCTCGTGGCTGATGCGCTGCGAGCGCGTGAGCATCGAATACATGAATTGCGGCGGCTCGAGCGTATCGGCGTATCGGCGGCCGACGACCTCGAACCATTCCATCGCATTGCGAGCGGCATTCTGAATGCGGGCAACGTCGACGCGGCGGATTTCCTCGTAGGTCTCAAGGACGGCCGGAATTTTGTCCTTCTCATGCCCATGAATCATGAACTGACGGGTCAGCTCAATCGCATCGTCGATGGCGAGCTTGGTGCCGGAGCCGATGGCGAAATGCGCGGTGTGGGCGGCATCGCCCATCAGCACGACATGGGAATTGCCGTTGAAATGGCTCCACTTGCCGCAGATCAGGCGGTTGAAGTTCAGCCAGGCCGAGCCGCGGATGTGGCGGGCATTGGTCATCAGCGACGCGCCTTCGAGCACTTCGGAAAACAGGTTTTCGCAGAAGGCGATGGAGCCGTCCTGGTCCATCTTGTCGAGGCCATGGGCGAGATAGGCTTCTTCCGTCGTCTCGACGATGAAGGTCGAGGTCTTGTCGTCGAACTTATAGATATGCGCCTGGAACCAGCCGTGATCGGTGCGGCGGAAATCGAAGGTGAAGGCGTCGTACTGCTTGTTGGTGCCGAGCCAGATATAGCGATTCGGTCGGGTGATCATATCCGGCTGGAAGACTTCCGGATAATGATTGCGGATCTTCGAATTGAGGCCGTCCGAACCGATGACCAGATCGGCGTCCGGGTAATCGAGATCGGAATTGACGTCGGTTTCGAAAATCAGCTCGACGTCGAGCGCTTCGCAGCGTTTCTGCATGATGTTCAAGAGCTTCTTGCGGCCGATGCCGACGAAGCCGTGGCCCGACGTGCGCTGGCGCGTGCCCTTGAACAGAACCTCGATATCGTCCCAATGGTTGAAGGCATCCTCGATTTCGGCAGCGCTTTCGGGGTCCCATTCGCGCATCGAAACCATTGTTGCGTCGGAGAAGACGACGCCCCAGCCGAATGTATCATAGGGGCGATTGCGCTCGACGACGCGGATCGAGTGTTCGGGATGGAACTTCTTCATCAGAAGCGCGAAGTAAAGCCCTGCGGGGCCGCCGCCGATACAGACGATGCGCATCGCTTTTCCCTCCTCGTCCAGCCGCAGTCGGCCTCAAAATCATTTAAGTTTAAAATATCTTGTTGGCGCCATTCGTCAAGGCTTTTCCTGCCGGGAGCCGCGGATGGTAGATGATCATAGTACCGTATAAAATGAAAATTGTCCTTTTGAATCAATAGGAATTTAAAAATAGTTTAGGCTTAAAATTTCTTGCTTGAACATTGCGGGCTTCGGTGCGATCTTTTTTGACAACGCTCCATGTGCCGCAGGGAAACGGCTGTCGTGGCGATTTGATCGATAGGAATGCGGGAGCAAGGCAATGCTGGGACCGACTGGTCATACCGATACATTCACGCGAGACAATCTACCGCCTTTCGAGGAATGGCCCGAGCTGCGGATGGATGGTTTCGACTATCCGGAATGGCTGAATGCCGGCTTCGAACTCAGCGACCGCATGGTCGAGAAAGGCTTCGGCGACAATGTCGCCCTGATCGGCAACGGCCGCCGCCGCACCTATAAGGAACTGGCGGACTGGACCAATCGTATTGCGCATGCGCTCGTCGAGAATTTCGGCGTCAAGTCCGGCAATCGCGTTCTCATCCGCTCCGGCAACAACCCCGCCATGATCGCCTGCTGGCTGGCGGTGACGAAGGTCGGTGCCGTCGCGGTCAATACTATGCCGATGTTGCGAGCAGGCGAGCTTTCCAAGGTCATCGACAAGGCGGAAATCTCGCTGGCGCTTTGCGATACGCGGCTGCTGGAGGAGCTTGTCTCGGCGGCCAAGGGCAGCCATTTCCTCAAGCAGGTGATCGGCTTCGATGGCACTGCCAATCACGATGCCGAGCTCGACCGCATCGCGCTCAACAAACCCGTTCGTTTCGAGCCCCTGAAGACCGGGCGGGATGATGTGGCGCTGCTCGGTTTCACATCGGGATCGACGGGTGTGCCGAAGGCGACGATGCATTTCCATCGGGATATCCTGATCATCGCCGACGCCTATGCCAAGGAAGTGCTGCAGGTGACGCCCGATGACGTCTTCATCGGCTCGCCGCCGATCGCTTTTACCTTCGGGCTTGGCGGTCTCGTCATCTTCCCCTTGCGCTTCGGCGCATCGACGGCGCTGCTCGAAAACGCCTCGCCGAAGAACATGGTCGAGATCATCCAGGAATATGGCGCGACGATCAGCTTCACCGCACCGACGGCCTATCGCGCCATGCTGGCGGCAATGGAAGAGGGGGCGGATCTGTCTTCACTTCGCATCGCCGTTTCGGCCGGCGAGACGCTGCCGGGGCCGATCTTCGAGGAGTGGACGCACAAGACCGGCAAGCCGATCCTCGACGGCATCGGCTCGACCGAGTTGCTGCACATCTTCATCTCCAACCGTCTTTCCGACGCGCGGCCGAACTGCACGGGCAAGCCGCTGACGGGCTATGAAGCCCGTGTCGTCGACGATGAGATGAACGAAGTTCCGCGCGGCATGATCGGCAAGCTCGTCGTTCGCGGGCCGATCGGCTGCCGCTATCTCGCCGATTCCAGGCAGGCCGATTATGTACGGGATGGCTGGAATGTGACCGGCGACAGCTTCATTCAGGACGACGAAGGCTATTTCCACTTTGCCGCCCGTTCCGACGACATCATTCTTTCGGCCGGCTACAATATTGCCGGGCCGGAAGTCGAGGCAGCACTTCTTTCGCATGCCGATGTGCTGGAATGCGCCGTCATCGGCAAGCCGGACGAGGAGCGGGGTCATATCGTTCAGGCGCATGTGGTGCTGACGGCAGGCGTCGTCGCATCGGATCTGCAGGTCAGGAAGCTACAGGAGCACGTGAAGGCGGTGATCGCGCCTTATAAATATCCGCGCTCCATCGTCTTCGTCGAAGCCTTGCCGAAGACGGAATCGGGTAAAATACAGCGCTTCCGCCTGAAGACGCCGGCGGCTTGAATAGGCGGCGCTTTCCTGGCATCGATCACCTGCCCGGATTCTTCGGATCCCACAACACGGCTCCGGTATCTTTTTCATAAGCCATACCCTTGGGATAGCTGATGGCCTCGAATTGCAGGCCCCATGGTGCCTGAAAATACAGGATCGATTGGCCGGCGGCCGGGCCATCCTGGACCGAGAAGGGTCCCAGCCGTGTCTCGATGTTGTTGCTGTCCAGATAGGCCTTTGCCGCGTCGATATCATCGACGTAGAGCGAGATATGAAATGCGCCGATATCGCTGTTCTTCTGTTTCAGATCTTGCTGGTCCGGGGCCGAGTATTCGAAGAGCTCTATGTTCGATCCGAAACCGCAGCGTATTTGCGTTATTTGCTTTACCTGAGCCTTTGGGTGGACACCGAGCAAATCCGTCATGAACGTGCCCTCGTCATCGGCAAAAGGGCCGAACGACATTATGACCTCACAGCCGAGCACGTTCTGAAAGAAATCGACCGCCTGCTTCATATCCGGCACCGTGAGTCCCGTATGGTCATGGCCACGAAGTCCGGGCAGCCCGCCGGCTTTTTTCTCTGCTGACATAGGGTATTTCATGGCGATTTCCCTTTCGGTAGGCCGATACTTTTGCATTCCCGCTGCGGTTTCAGTGACAGCTTTGCGCCTCCTTCGGGCGGCTATTCAAGCTTCCGACGCTTCTTCCACCAGGCTTTCGCGACCGAGCCAGTGCGGGTCGACTTCCGGCAGGGGGATAGCGTCGAGCAGCATGCGGGTATAGGCGGAAGCGGGTGCGGTGAAGACGCGCTCGCATCCGCCTTCTTCCTCGACGCGGCCGTGACGCAGGACGTAGACGCGGTCGCAGACGGCGCGGATGATGGAGAGATCGTGGCTGATGAAGGCCATGGACAGGCCGAGGTCGCGCGAAAGCTCCTTCAAGAGATTAAGCACCTGCGCCTGCGTCGACACATCGAGACCGGAGACGATCTCGTCGGCAAGTACGAAATCCGGTTTCAGCAGGGCTGCCCGCGCGATGCCGATGCGTTGGCGCTGGCCGCCGGAAAGCTCGTGCGGATTGCGATCGAGGCAGGCCTGCGGCAGCGTCACGCGTTCCAGGATTTCAGCGACGCGGCGTTCGGCTTCCTTCCGGTCGGAAGCCAGCCGATGCAGTAGCAACGGCTCGACGAGGATGCGGCGGATCGTATGGCGCGGATTGAGTGAGGCCATCGGATCCTGGAAGATCATTTGCATGCGGCGGCGGAACGGGCGCATGTCAGCATCTGGCAGGCGGGTGATGTCCCTGCCGTCGAAATGGATGCTGCCGGTAGTCACATCGACCAGCCGTAGCAGGGCGCGACCGAGCGTCGTCTTGCCTGAACCGCTTTCGCCGACGATACCGACGGTCTCGCCACGGCGGATGTCGATATCGACTCCGTGCAGCACCTTGATGCCATGGCCCGGCGGGCCGAAAAGATGCGGCTTGGCGCCATAGGTGACTTCGATGCCCCTGGCCAACAGGAGATGATCGGAACCGCTCATCGGCCGCCCTCCGGAATGCCGATTTCGCGGCGCAACTGCTCGAAGACGGCTTGCGGAACCGGCGTCAGCCCGGCATCCGGACGGTCGTAGCGCGGGCCGGCGGCGACAAGTGATTTCGTGTAGATGTGCTGGGGATGCGCAAGCACGTCACTCGTGCGACCCTCTTCAATAACCTTGCCGGCGTAGAGCAGGGTCACACTGTCGCAGATCTGCGCGACGACGCCGAGATCGTGCGTGACGAAGATGACGGCGGTGCCATGCGCTTCCTGCAGGCCACGGATCAGCCGCAGGATCTGCTTCTGCACGGTGACATCGAGCGCCGTGGTCGGCTCGTCGGCGACGACCAGTTTCGGTTCCAGGGCGAAGGCGGCGGCAATCAATATGCGTTGGCGCATGCCGCCTGACAATTCATGGGGATAGGCGCGCAACACACGTTCGGGATCGCGGATATGCACTTCGTCCAGCAGTTTCAGCGCGCGACGGTGGGCATCGCCCGACGACATGCCCCGCTTCAACCGCAGGCCGTCGGTCAGTTGCGCCTCGATGCGCCGGCCGGGATTGAGCGCCGTCTGCGGGTCCTGCGGGATCAGCGAGATATCGCTGCCCATGATGCCGCGCAATTCCCTGGCTGAAAGGGTAAGGAGGTTGCGGTTCTCGAACAGGATCGATCCACTTGTAATGCGGACGCTGCGCGGCAAGATGCCGAGCAAGGCCTTGGCGATGGTGGATTTTCCGGCGCCGCTTTCGCCGACGAGCCCGCGTACTTCGCCGCGCGTGAGCGTCAGGGAAACATTGCGCAGGATCGGTGCGCCGCCGTCGCGGTCGGATATGGCGCTGAGGCCGGCAATGGAGAGGAGTGGAGATGTCATCGGCGCATCACCGGATCGAGGGCGCGGCGCAGGCCGTCGCCGAGTTGATTGAAGGCAAGCACCGTCGCGAACAGCGCGATCAGCGGCACGACCAGCACCCACCAGCCCTGATAGATCATCTGCCGTCCCTCGGCGATCATGCCGCCCCAGGTCGGCGTATCGGATGCAACAGACAATCCGACGAAAGACAGGATGGCTTCGACAATGACGGCGATGCCCATTTCCAGGCTGACAAGGGCGATCAGCACCGGCGTCACGTTTGGCAGGATTTCGCTGAAGAGGATTCTGGCTCGCGAAAAGCCGATCGTATGGGCTGCGGTCACATAATCCATCCGCGCCTGTGCCTGCGTTTCCGAGCGCACGACGCGGCAGAAGCGTGTCCAGTCGATGATGACGATGGCCGCGATCACCGAATGCATGCCGGAGCCGAAGACGGCGACGAGCAGGATCGACAGCAGCACCGGCGGGAAGGCCATCCAGATATCCACGAGACGGGAGATCACCTTGTCGATCCAGCCGCCGTACCAGCCGGCGAGAAGGCCGAGCAATGTGCCTATGAATGCTGCAAGACCTGCAGCGATGAAGGCGACTGTCAGAGCGATGCGCGTGCCGAAGATGGCGCGTGACAGCACGTCGCGGCCGAGATCGTCCGTACCCAGCAGGAAACCCGGATCTGAACCGTCGATCCACGCCGGCGGCAGGGTGCCGGACATGAGATCCTGCTCCAGCGGGTCCTTCGGCGCGATATAGGGCGCGAAGATCGCGAGGATGAGAAGAATGACAATGAAGCCGCCGCCGAAGATCACCTTCGGCTCGGAGAGCAGCGCCCGGATGCGTTTCGCCATTCTCGATGGTGGTCGCGGTATGGCGGGCGAGGTGACGTCAGCCATGGGCGAGCCTCGGATTGAAGGCCGCGACCAGGAGATCGACCGCCAGATTGACGAGAATGAAGAGGGCGCCGAAGACCAGCACGAGCCCTTGGATTAGCGGCAGGTCGCGATTGATGACCGCATCGATCGCCATGTTGCCGATGCCAGGATAGGCGAAGATGCGCTCGACGATGACGGTGCCGCCGATCAGGAAGGTGAATTGTACGCCGGTCAGCGCGATGGTCGGGCCGACGGCATTGCGCAGTGCCTCCTGCAGCACCAGCCGCAGCTCGGACATGCCCTTGAGTTTGGCGAGCAGAATATAGTCCTGCACCATGGCCTCGGAGAGTGCGGCTTTGAGTACGCGGGCGATGATGGCGGCCAGCGGCAGGCCGAGCGCCAGGACCGGCATGACCATATGCGCGCAGATGTCGGCGAAGATGCCGAAGCGAAGCGTCAGCAGGCTTTCGAGGAGATAGAAAGGCGTGGCGAATCGTGCGTCGACGCTCGGATCGATGCGGCCGGAGAGCGGAAAGAGCGGAAAGAGGACGCCGAGGACGAGAACCAGCGCCAGCGCCCAGACGAAATCCGGAACCGCGAGAAAAAGGCCGGTGAGGCTATCGATCACAGGCTCGAAAATCGTGCGGCGGGCGAGCGTACCGACGATCGCGACCGCGCCGCCGAGAAGAACGGCCAGCACTAATGCAGCGAAGGCAAGTTCCAGCGTTGCGGGGAGGCGCTCGCCGAGCAGGGAGAGTACATCGCGCTTCAGGGAGATAGAAGTGCCGAAGTCACCCGTCAGAACCGATTTCAACCACAGCCAGAATTGCGTGGTCAGGCTCGCATCGAGCCCGTAATGAGCGCGGAGCGCGGCGATGTCGGCCGGACTCGCGCCCGGCGAGATCATCATCGCGATCGGATCGCCCGGCACGACGCGCAACAGGATGAAGACGATCACTGCCACGCCGAAGAGGGTGATCGTGGCCATGATCAGCCGGTTGAGAATGGAGACTGCTATCATTCGTTATGAATTCCGATCGCATCTGCTGCTGCAAATGAAGCGTGCGGGCCCCTCATCCGGCCTGTCGGCCAGCTTCTCCCCGTTTTGAAGGGGAGAAGGAGACAGAAGCACCCGCAGCCTTCTTTCCGCGCACCGTCTTAGGCGAGAGACAGAGGTCGTCCCCTCTCCCCGCATGCGGGGAGAGGGTTAGGGTGAGGGGCAAGGCTACACGCTTAGAGCTCGACGCATCAACCCTTCGACACCAGTGTCGGCTGCAGGGCGCCGGAGACGTTCGGCGTGACCTTCAGGCTCGATTTGTAGACGATCGGCTGGGCATATTGCAGCAGCGGGATCACATAGCCCTGTTCGGCGATGTACTTGATCGCCGCCTTCCAGCCGGTAATGCGCTTTGCCTCGTCCTTTTCCACCCATAGCGGCCCCAGCATGTCGTCGACATCCTTGGTCTTCCAGGCCGAGTGTGGCGAAGGGCCGAACATGGCAAAGCCTGTGGAGGTCGTCGGGTCGCCGATAGCGTTGCCCCAATTGTAGAAGGCGGCCGGGCCGAGCTGATGGGCGGCGCGCAGCTCGTAGTGCTTGGCGATTTCGTAGACTTCGATTTCAGCCTGGATGCCGACCTTGCGCCACATGCCGACGATCGCCTGGATCATCTCGTAGTCCTTCGGCTTGAAGCCTCGGGTCGTCTTGATGCTGAATTTCACCGGCTTTTCCGGCGAATAGCCGCTGGCTGCCAAGAGTTTCTTGGCCTGCTCAGGATCATAGGGGATTTTGATGGAAGGATCGTAGGCGTCGTATTCCGGCGCTTCCAGCGTCGAGAGCGGCTTGCCGTAGCCGCGCAGAAGCCGCTTGATGATCGCTTCCTTGTCGATCGCCATGTTGGCGGCAAGCCGAACATTCTTGTCGAGCATCGGGTCGACATTGCTGATGAAGATCATGCCGATGTCGGAGATCGGGGTTGCGACACCGGCAAGGCCCGATTTCTTCTTCAGCCGATCGAAATCCTCATAGGGTATTTCCAGCGTCACGTCGGATGAACCGGACTCGATTTCGGCCACGCGGCTCGTCGTATCCGGCACGAACTTGAAGATGACGGTGTCGAAGGCGGGCTTGCCGCCGAAGTAGTTCGGGTTTGCCTTCAGGCGCAGATAGGAGTTGCCTTCATAAGCATCGACCATATAGGGCCCAGTGCCGATCGGCTTCTTTTCGAAGCCTTGTGCGCCTACCTTGGTGTAATAATCCTTCGGCAGGACGTAGCCGGTGAGGAAGGCCATCCATTTGAAGAAAGTCGGCTCGAAGCGGACGACATCGCCGGTGATGCGATTGCCTTCCACCTTGTAATTATTGGCGGTCGACCAGATGAACTGGATCGGATTGCCCGTGTCCTGCTTGGCGGCGCGCTCCAGCGACCAGACGACGTCATCGGGCGTGAATTTGGAGCCATCATGCCAGGTGACGCCCTCGCGGACGTCCATCCAGACCTTGGTCTTGTCGTCATTCCAGCCCCAGGCGGTCAGCAGACCCGGCTGGAATTTCAGATCCGGTCCCTGGCCGATGAACTGGTCGAAGATCGAGCGATAGATCGCCTGGATCGTCGGGTTGACGGCGGACGGGCCGGTCGTCGGATCGAAGGATGGCAGGTTGACGTTGAAGGCGATGGTCAGCGTGCCGGCTTCCGCTGCGTCCACGGGCGTTCTGCCGGCTAGAATCCCAGTCATGAATGCGGCTGCGCCGAGGCTCAATGCCTCGCGCCGAGTAAGTGTCGTCATGGTCACTCCGTTCCCCTGTTAAGCGGCAGAAAAGCATGACGCCCAACTGCCGCTGGCGATTTATTGTCGGAATGTTTTAATCTTAAAATACATATTTTGGAGCGGCAAGTGCTTTCTATGACCGTCTCGCGAAATCCGGCCTCCATTCCTCGACCGGCTTTGCAGGTTCGCAAAAAATCTATGCTTATGCATATATATAGCTGCTGAGCCTATACTGTAGCCAGCGATGTCTCACGGTCATGCAATATGGTCGTGCAGCCGATATCGCAAATTGCGGCGGCGAAATCGCATAATTGTTCGTTGACAGTTCAAGGAAGTTCAAAATATGATTTTGCAAATGATTTAAAACAAGCCCACAAGGGCAAAGGGGTAACGTCATGGCCGAGCGATCGTTTGCGCGCGAGGTCGAGGATCTGAAGCTCGGGGAAGGTGACATCTTCCGCGGCGAGGGTATCCTCGCGATCACCAAGGCACTTCTGCAGTCCGGTGTTTCCTATGTCGGCGGCTATCAGGGCTCGCCGATCTCCCATCTCATGGACGTGTTGGCCGACGCCAAGGACGTGATGCAGGATCTGGGCGTCCACTTCGAGACGTCGGCCTCGGAAGCGGCCGCGGCGGCCATGCTCTCCGCCTCCGTCATGTATCCAGTGCGCGGCGCCGTTACCTGGAAATCGACGGCGGGCACCAATGTCGCGTCCGACGCGCTTTCCAACCTGTCTTCGGGCGGGGTGACGGGCGGCGCGCTCATCATCATCGGCGAGGATTACGGCGAGGGCTCCTCCATCATGCAGGAGCGTAGCCACGCCTATGCGATGAAATCGCAGATGTGGCTGCTCAATCCGCGCCCGAACCTGCCGTCGATCGTGCAGGCGGTCGAGGAGGGGTTCGAGCTTTCGGAAGTTTCGAACACGCCTGTTATGCTGCAGGTCGGCATCCGCAGCTGTCATGTGCACGGCCAGTTCGTGACCAAAGACAACAAGCGGCCGGCCTATACGCTGAAGCAGGCGCTTGAAAATCCGGTTCGCGACGTCAACCGCATCGTGCTGCCGCCAGCTTCCTTCATGCACGAGAAGGAGAAGCTGGAGAAGCGATGGCCGGCTGCAGTCGATTTCATTAGGAAGCGTCAGCTCAACGAGTATTTCGGCCCCTCGGAAGGCGATGTCGGCATCATCCTGCTCGGCGGCGCTTACAACGGCGTCATGCGCGCGCTGCAGCAGCTCGGCCTTGCCGATGTCTACGGCAATTCCGCCGTGCCGCTTTATGTCCTTAACGTCGCCTATCCGCTTGTTGATGACCAGATCGCTGAGTTCTGCGCCAACAAGAAAGCGGTGCTGATGGTGGAGGAGGGGGCGCCGGAATATATCGAGCAATCCCTCAATACCATCCTGCGCCGCCGTGATATCCAGACCAAGGTTGCGGGCAAGGATGTGCTGCCGATGGGCGGCGAATATACCGCGCCGGTGCTGATGAAGGGCATCAAGAACTTCCTGGAAATCCATCAGCGCGTACTGCTCGGCAATCAGCCGCCGCTGCCGGATCCGACGCCTGTCCTCAACGATCCGAAGATCAAGGCGCTCGCTGAAGTCGTGCCGCCGCGCCCGCCGGGCTTTTGCATCGGCTGTCCCGAGCGGCCGATCTTTGCTGCCATGAAGATGGTGGAGGACGAGCTCGGCCAGCATCACATATCAGGCGATATCGGCTGCCATCTCTTCTCGATCCTGCCGCCCTTCAATATCGGCAGCACGACCATGGGCTACGGGCTTGGGCCGGCCGCCGCCTCGGCCTTCAATGTCGCGGCCGACAAGCGCGTGATCTCGGTCATGGGCGACGGCGGATTCTGGCACAACGGGCTTGCGACCTCCGTCGGCAATGCCGTCTTCAACAAGCAGGATGGCGTCATCCTCGTCGTCGACAACTATTATTCGGCGGCGACCGGCGGGCAGGACATACCGTCCTCGCGCGCGCTCAATCCGCGCCGCAAGACCAACAATTCGATCGTCAATGCCGTCAAGGGCATCGGCGCGACCTGGGTGCGCCAGATCGACCGGACCTATGATGTCGCCAAGATGCGCGATACGCTGCGCGAGGCTCTGACCTCGAAGGAGCCGGGACCGAAGATCATCGTCGCCTCCTCGGAGTGCATGCTCAACAAGCAGCGCCGCGTGAAGCCGCAATTCACCAAGGCCGTGAAGGACGGCAAGCGCATGGTCAAGGAGCGCTTCGGCGTGGACGAAGATGTCTGCACCGGCGATCACGCCTGTATCCGCCTTTCCGGCTGTCCCTCGCTGTCGGTCAAGCATACCGATGATCCGCTGAAGGATGATCCGGTGGCGGCAATCGACAATAATTGCGTCGGCTGCGGCAATTGCGGCGAGGTCTCCGAGGCAGCGGTGCTCTGTCCCTCCTTCTATCGTGCCGACATCATTCATAATCCGACAGGCTGGGATCGCTTCGTCGCCCGCATGCGTTCCCGCATCATCGGCTGGCTGCAGGCGCGCCGCCGCGCCGGCCGCATCGTCTTTTCGGATTGAGAGGGCGATATGAACGAGCATGTGAGCATGAGTGATCTCAGTGCAAGCCGTCTCTCGACGGACAAGCCTCTGTCGCTTGCCATCCTCGCCATGGGCGGGCAGGGCGGCGGTGTTTTGGCCGACTGGATTGTCGGCCTTGCCGAGGCTGAGGGATGGATGGCGCAGACGACGTCGGTGCCCGGCGTGGCGCAGCGAACGGGCGCGACGATCTATTATATCGAGATGCTGCCGGCCCGCGACGGGCACGAGCCGATCTTTTCGCTGATGCCGACGCCGGGCGATGTCGATGTCGTCATGGCGGCCGAGTTGATGGAGGCTGGCCGCTCGGTGCTGCGCGGTCTCGTCACGCCGGACAAGACGCTGTTGATTGCCTCGACGCATCGTTCCTTTGCGGTTGCCGAGAAGGAGAAGCCGGGCGACGGTATCGGCAATGCCGAAGTGGTTGTTGATGCCACGGATTTCGCCGCCAAGCGCACCATCGCTTTCGACATGGAAATGATGGCCGTCAGGAATGGCAGCGTGATTTCGGCCTCCATGTTCGGTGCGTTGGCCGGCTCCGGCGCGCTTCCCTTCGGTAAGCAGGCCTTCGAGGCGATGATTCGCGCCGGCGGCAAGGGCATCGAGCCTAGCCTGAAGGCCTTCAATGCCGCTTTCGACAGGGTCAAGGAGAAGCCGCGCGATGCGGTTTCCGCAACGCCGCCGAAGCATTTCGATGCCCTGCCTGAGACGGCCGGCCATCCTGCCCTGGACCGGCTGGTCAATCGCATCCGCTCGGAATTTCCCGAAGTCGCCTGGCCCTTTCTGTTCGCTGGCGTCAAGAAGCTGACGGACTATCAGGATCCGGCCTATGCCGATGAATATCTGAACCGTGTCGCGGCACTCCATGCGCTCGACCGCAAGGCCGGCGGCGCGACCAAGGATTTCGCCTTCACCGTTCAATCAGGCAAATATGTTGCCGTTGCCATGGCCTACGACGATGTCATCCGCGTCGCCGACCTGAAGGTGCGCGGCTCCCGCTTCGAGCGCGTGCGCAAGGAGGTCGGCGCCAAGGACGATCAGATCGTCTACATGACCGAATATATGCATCCGCGCATGGACGAGGTCTGCGGCACGATGCCGAAGGCGATGGGTCTCTGGATCGAAAGCCGGCCGCGCTTGTTTTCCCGGCTCGACCGTTTCGTCAACAAGGGCCGGCGGGTGCAGACCGGCACGCTTTTCTGGTTCCTCAGCCTCTACATGGTCTCGACGCTACGCCGTATCCGTCGCGGCACCTTGCGGCATGCCCGCGAGGTCGAGCATCGCGAGGCCTGGCTTGCAACGGCATCCAATCTGCTGGCCGCCAATTACGATCTCGCCGTCGAGGTGCTCGGCAACCGCCGGCTCGTCAAGGGCTATTCCGATACGCATGCGCGCGGGCTTTCCAAGTTCGATCGTGTCATGTCCGCCTTGCCGCTGTTGCGCGATCGAGAAGACGGTGCCGCCTGGATGCGGCGGCTGCGGCAGGCGGCATTGCTGGACGAGAAGGGCACGGCGCTCGATGGCGCTCTGAAGACTGTGGAGACGCTGTGAAGCTGTGGCGAGCGCGGAGCCTTATCTCGCCCCTGGCGGGCGAGAAAGCAATTTCACTGGCTTAGCAATTGCGACACAGACGCGGCCACTCATTCAAAAGCTCATCGCAATTGCTAAGTCATTGAAATTGCCAGAGCGGGGGTCCGCTTCTTGCCCGTCTTTGTTCCGGGAATTCATGCGTCCCTGCCTAACCCCGCCCTTGCAAATTCTTACACTTAGCCTTGCGGCTAAATGTAAGAATTTGCTTTCCCGCCCGCTGGGGGCGGGATAAGCACTGCCTCAGATCTCATGCTTCCTGATATTGTGCAGCACCTTGTGCAGGGTCGAGATGAAGGTGCGGTATTCCGCCTCGTCAACGCCGTCGAACATCTGGAGGAACAGGTCGTACATGGTCGGCCAGACCTTTTCGAAGGCGACGCGGCCTTCCTCGGTGATGGAGACGTCGCGGATGCGCATGTCTTCGGCGCGGGGCTGGCGGCGAATGTAGCCCTGCTGTTCGAGTGAATCCAGGGTGCGGCTCATCGTCGATTGCTCGGTCACGGCGAAGACAGAGAGTTCGTTGATCGTGACACTCGAGGATACGCTGAGAACAGCAAGCGCGCGCATCTTGACGGTCGTCATGTCGTATTCACGAAGCTCTTCGGACAGATTGGCGTTCCAGCGCGCCATCAGCCGGTTCATCAGATAGGGTGCGAAGTGATTGAGGCCGATTTCGCCCATGGTCGGGCGCTTTGCGTTCTCATCCTGCTTGCGCCTCAAAACGGTGCCTGAAAACCGTTCCTCCATCGACGATCCTCCCTGGGAAACGTGTTACTTCAGCGATGATGCGAGCAGGAAGCCGGAGCCTCCACCAAGGCCTGCACCGGGATGGGCCGAAGCGCCGATGTGGTAGAGGCCTGATATGTGGGTGCGGTGGTTAACAGATGACTTGAAGGGACGCCAGATGAAAAGCTGGTCGAGGCCGCAATAGCCACCATAAGGGTCGCCCCCAACGAGGTTCATGTTCATCGCTTCCAGATCACCCGGAGAGTAGGCGCGGCGTGCGAGTTTTATGCTTGAGAAGTTTTCGATGTGGCTCGCAAGCAGGGCTTCGACGCGGTCGGCATAGCGCTCGCGCACCTCTTCCGTCCAGCGGCCATCTTCCGGCGTCGCGATCTCGCCGGCGGCATCGCCCTTGATGCGGCGCGGCGCTTCGGGAAGCTGCAGCCAGAGGATCGATTTGCCTTCCGGCGCGCGGCTGGGATCGAGCGCCACCGGCTGACCGACGCAGACGGTGGGCTCCGCAGGCAATAGCCCGCGCTCGCATTCGTTGGCGGCGCGCGAGACGCCGTCGAGGCTGGGGGTCAGATGTAGCAGCGCCACCTTGCCGAGCTCGGCATCGGCCTTCCAGCGCGGCGGTTCGGAAAGTGCGTAATGGATCTGCATATCGCCCTTGCCGTAGCGATAGCTGGCAACGCTCGATTTTATCTCGGCCGGCAGCGGATCCGGCCAATCCGCCATCAGCCGCTCGTAGAGCTGGTTGGGGGTCACGGAGCAGATCACCCCGGCTTTCGCCCTTAATATCTCGCCGCTTGCAAGCCGCACGCCGCCGGCGCGGCGATTGGGGCCGGGAACGACGGCCTCGACATCGGCCCTGACACGGATTTCGCCGCCATTATCGGCAATCAGTCGTTCGAAGGCGGCCAGCAGTTTCTCGGCGCCGCCCTTGACGATCGGCGCGCCGCCCAGCTCCAGCGCAAAGGCGATGACCTTCAGCATCTCGGCGGAGTAGGCACTTTCCGGCCCGAGGCCGCAATGCAGCACCCAGGGTGCCCAGAGCGCGTGAATGTCTTCCGACCGATAGGTGGTTTCGAGGTAGCCGCGCGCCGGCGTCAAGGCTTCGCCGAACCAGGCGGCAAGCTTGCGCAGGCCACGGTTCCAGCCTTGCCCGGCAACGGCCTTCAGGGTCGAACCCGACCACAGCGCGCCGCCTAGCAGGGAAAACAGGAATGGCGCATCGGCGGCAAGGGCCTCCATCTCGCGGGAGAAGGTCTGCCCGTCACCGAGCGACAGTTCGTCGAAGGTGGCGATATTTCGCTGCCTGTTCTTGGAAAAGATCACATGCGAACCATCGGGTCGCAGGATGCCTGTGGGAAACTCGGCATGGGCAAATTCCAGGCCCCGCGCCTCCAGATCCTTGCCGATGGCGCCATAGGCCGGCGAGGTGAGGAACAGCACCATGGTCGTTGCCATGACGTCGTGGATGAAGCCGGTCTCGGTGATCTCCTCGGTGCGCAGGCAACCGCCGATGCGGTCGTTGCGCTCGAGGACGAGCACCTTGTGGCCTTTTTTGCCGAGCATTGCGGCTGCGACGAGCGCGTTGATGCCGCTGCCGACGATGATGTAATCATGATCGCCCATTGCCGCTGCCCCTCATAGGCAAGATGAACGGAAAGGCTGAAGTCCGCCCCGGACGCCAACCTCTCCAGCCTATCATGCAATCAATGCCAGTGCACGAACCGGCGAACCGGTGCCCTTGACGAACTTCAGCGGAGCGGCAATCAGCACGGCGCCCTTGGCCGGAAGCTGATCGAGGTTCGAGAGGCTGGCGAGGCCATAGCGATTGGCCTTGTGCATGAGGTTATGCGCCGGGAAGGGCGGGTTCATGCCGCCGGCGGAGCCTGCATCGGTGCCGATCGTTTCCGAACCCCAGCCGATGACCCCCTTGCTCAGCAGATATTCGATGGCCTCGGCCGTCGGGCCGGGAGAGTGGGGGCCGTTTTCATCGGCATTCAGGAAGGTCTCGGTCGAGCCGTTGCGCTTGTACCAGTCGGTGCGCAGCAGCACCCAGGTGCCGGCTTCGATTGCGCCGTTCTCAGCTTCCCATTCCTTGATGCTGTCGACCGTCAGCAGATAGTCGGGATCGGCTGCAGCTTCCTTGGAGCGGTCAATGACATTGGCCGGCGCTACGAAATTCTGCGGTGGGATGGTGTCGGTCGTGTTGTTCGGATTGTCCTTGCCGGTGACCCAGTGGCACGGCGCATCGAAATGCGTGCCGGTATGCTCGCCGAGTTCAAGCCAATTCCAGGCCCAGAAGGGGCCGTCCTCGTTGTATTCGGAGATCGTGTGGACCTTGACCTTGGGCGTGTTCTTGCCAAACTGCGGCGGCAGGTAGAGCACCGGGGTATCCGGTCCGAGCGGCGCGGTGAGATCGACGACCTTGACGGAGCCCGAAAGCAGGGCCGAGGCGAGACTGGCGAGTGTGGTAGCAGTCATTTTTTCTAGTTCCCCTTGTTGTCGCGTGATCCCATGCGCAGAGCCCTTTTGCAGGTCTTTTGTTCGGGATCAGGCGTGAAGTCGGTATCGCCTGGCGCGGGGTGCCTTTCCTCCTGGCACCGGGTCCGCGTGGCGGCGGAATGGAGGGAGCCTATGTCACAATATATGATATTGCAAGCATTCCAGCCCGCTTCCGGAGGCCAAAATTGGGTTTCAATTCGAGGCTGGGCCGGATTGGTAAATTACTGAAATACAACGCTAATCTCGGGAATGATTTACAACTTAGCGACCTATGATTGTGTCGGTACCTTGCGGTTCGCGCCGACAGATACTTGAAGCTTAAAGCTCAGAATGTATGCATGTGATAATAATAATTACAATTCAAAGAGGGGCGAGTAATGAGCTATGATGCGATCATTGTGGGGGCCGGCCATAATGGCCTGGCGGCGGCGGTGCATCTGGCTTCGAGGGGCTGGAAAGTCGCCGTCATCGAGGGCAACGCGGAGCCCGGCGGCGCGGTGAAGACGCGTGAGGTGACGCTGCCCGGCTTCAGGCACGATCTCTGTGCCATGAACCTCTCCATGTTCGCCGGCTCTGCCTTCTTTGCCCAGTATAAGAACGAACTGTTGGCCGAAGGTATGGGCTTCGTGCCGACTGCGGACTGCTTTGCCAGCGTCTTCCGCGACGGCACCTATCTCGGCGTCAGCACCGATATCGAGAAGACAGCAGGCGCCATCGCCGACATATCGCCGCAAGATGCCGCCGCCTGGCGCAACATGCTCTCGCAATTCGGCGCGGATGCCCCGCATATTTTCGGTCTGCTCGGCTCGCCGATGCCGTCCATGGCTGCCGCCAAGGTCGTCTGGAAGGCATGGCGCGAAAAGGGGACGGGCTGGGTTTACGACACAGCGCGCATGCTCCTTGCCTCGCCGCGCGATTTTCTGGACACCCGCTTCCAGAATGCGAAGCTCAAAACGATGATGGCCGCCTGGGGGCTGCATCTCGACTTTGCACCCGATGTCGCCGGCGGCGCGCTGTTTCCCTATCTCGAATCCATGGCGAATCAGGCTTTCGGCATGGTGATCGGCAAGGGCGGCGCCGATACGATCATCAAGGCGATGGCGGCCGTGCTGAAAAGCAAGGGCGGCGAGCTGATGCTTGGAACGCGCGTCGACAAGATCATCACCTCAGGCGGCAAGGCGACTGGTGTCGTGTTGGCCGATGGACGACGTTATGAAGCCAAGCGCGCCGTTATCGCCAATGTCCATCCGCAGATCCTGTTCGGCAAGCTGCTGGATCAGGACCCGTCGCGTCGGGAGTTCGACGGCAAGGTCAAGCGCTTCCGTGCCGGCCCCGGCACGATGATGATCCATCTGGCGCTGTCGGGCCTTCCGGATTGGACGGCGGGCAAGGCGCTCCAGAATTTCGCCTATGTGCATATCGCACCGGATCTCGAAATGATGTCGCGTGTCTATGCCGACGCCATGGGCGGGCTGCTGCCGATCGAACCCGCCTTGGTGGTCGGTCAGCCAACGGCCATTGATCCGTCCCGCGCGCCTGCCGGGCAGCATGTGCTTTGGATACAGGTGCGCGTACTGCCGGCAGAATTCCATGGCGATGCCGCAGGTCAAATCAGCGGTTCGAACTGGGACGAGATCAAGGATGCCTATGCCGAGCGCGTTCTCGATATCATCGAGCGCTATGCGCCGGGCTTGCGCGGGAAGATTTTGGGCCGGTCGGTCTTTTCGCCCATCGATCTCGAACGCGAGAACCCGAATCTCGTCGGCGGTGACAACCTCTCGGGCAGCCATCATCTCGACCAGAATTTCCTCTTTCGCCCCGTTGCCGGTTATTCGCGCTACAGGACGCCGGTGGCATCTCTGTTCATGTGCGGGGCTTCGACATGGCCGGGTGCGGGAACGGGGGCGGGCTCCGGCTTCATGTTGGGGAAAATGCT
This sequence comes from Rhizobium sp. KNZ2-6A, assembly GCF_056755475.1. Classification (NCBI taxonomy): domain Bacteria; kingdom Pseudomonadati; phylum Pseudomonadota; class Alphaproteobacteria; order Hyphomicrobiales; family Rhizobiaceae; genus Rhizobium; species Rhizobium sp. KNZ2-6A. Next base: position 278,676 of record NZ_JBNDIC010000001.1, read on the forward strand.
GGCCAAGTGAGCACCATTTGGCTTGACGTGCAAACCTTTGACATTTCAAATGTTGCTCCCTAGATCGTTCACATCGTGAATGCAGAGCATTGAATTGAGCTGACGTGATGGCAGAACCGGAAAGTGCAACCGTTGACCTGGAGATCATCGTTCAGGGCGCGCAGGAAGGCAAAAAGCTGGAGTTGCGGCTCTGGCTGCGCATGCTGTCGACAACGAAGCTGATCTCGCAGGAAATTCGCCGCCGGCTGCGCAACGAGTTCGGCGCGACCTTGCCGCAATTCGATCTGATGGCGCAGCTCTATCGCGAACGCGAGGGTCTCCGGCTTGGGGAGCTGTCGAAGCGAACCATGGTCACCAACGGCAATGTCACCGGGCTTGTCGAACGCCTGGAAGCGGATGGCCTCGTGCTGCGCGTCACGCCCGATGGCGACCGGCGCGTGACGGTCGCGAAGCTGACGGAGAAGGGCGAGACGTCGTTCAGCGCCATGGCCGCAGCCCATGAAGGCTGGCTGCGCGACATGATGGCAGATGTGGACCCCGCTATCGTCAGCGAGCTGTGGCGCGATATCGGCGCGGTGAAATCATCGGTAAGCAACCATCTGTCAGGCGCCGACTTCGATTGACGGCCGCGCCTAAAGCATTTCCGATTTCTTCGAATTGCGAAAACGCTTTATTTTTTATTTCCTTACGCATTCCTGACGGAAAACCGCTACGCACTTTTCCTGGAAATGCTCTATCGCGCCTGCTCGCTCTTGAACTTCTTCTCAAGCACGCTGACGAGGCGCACCATCGGCCAGAGCAGGATGACGTAGATCACCGCGGCCATGATCAGCGGTGAGGGGTTGGCATAGAGGCCCTGGGCATTCTGCCCTTCCTTCAGCAGTTCCGGCAGGGCCACGGTCGAGGCGAGCGACGTATCCTTGAACATCGACACGCAGTTGCTCGTCGTTGGCGGGATGACGATACGGACCGCCTGCGGCAGCACCACCTTGTAAAGCGTGATCAGGAAGGGAATGCCGAGGGCTGCCGCGGCCTCGAACTGGCCGCGCGGCACGCTTTCGATCCCTGAGCGGAAGACCTCGGCCGAATAGGCAGCCAGCACGATGGAAAAGCCGAGGATCGCCGACCACCAGGCGGAAAAGCTGATGCCGACGAAGGGCAGCGCGTAATAGATCAGGATCAGCACCACCAGCATCGGCATGGCGCGCATGATGTCGATATAGGCGACCGTCAATAGTTGCAGCGGTTTGGGAGCATAGAGGCGGATCAGGCTGACGACGAGGCCGCCGGTCACGCCGATCAGGATACTGACCACGCCGAGCGCGATGGTCATCCAAAGCCCGCGCAGCAGTTGGGGGAAAGCCGAGATCATGACGTCGGAATTGAAGAAAGTATCGACGAAAGACATTGGCACTCCCGCGCGCGAAACGAAGATATAATTTCTTACATCTACGCCGGTCGTTGCGACCGGCGTAGCTCATTTCAACAATGATCTTTTGATCACGCCTTTGGGATAGGTAATTCGGTGATGGTGGAGGAGCCTGCCGGCGCCTTGCCGCCGAACCACTTCTCGTGGATCTTTTCCAGCGTACCGTCCTTCTTCATCGCGGTGATGGCATCGTTGATCTTGCCGAGCAGTGGCGAATCCTTGGTCATCATCAGGCCGTATTGTTCGCCGGTCTTGATGCGATCCTTGATGGCGAAGCCCTTGGTCTTGACGAAGAGATACTGCATGCCCGGAATGTCGCTGACGACGGCGTCGATGCGGCCGGCGCCGAGATCGAGGAACATGTCCTGCTGCGAGTTGTAGCCCTTTACGTCGGCAAAGCCTTGAGCAGCCTTGTTATCATTGGCCCATTTTTCACCCGTAGAGCCCGACAGCACGCCGATGGTCTTGCCCTTGAGATCGGCGAGTGTCTTGATCGAACCGCCGTCCTTGGTGGCGACGCCCATGTCGGAGTCGTAGAAGGGCTGGGTGAAGGACTGCGACTTCAGGCGCTCCGGCGTGATGGTGATGGACGAGATCGCCACGTCGATACGCTTAGAGCTCGTGGCCGCGAACAGCGCCTGGAAGCCGTAGTCGGCGATGTTCGTGGTCATGCCGGCGCGCTTGGCCGCTTCGTTGACGACATCGACCTCGAAGCCTTCGAAGCCGCCATTCGCGGTCTTGTATTCGAAGGGCGGGTTGTTCGGATAGGAACCGACATTCAAGACATCGGCGGCATAGGCGAAATGGCTTCCGCCGGCCAGGCCGACGGCGGTCGCAAGGACCAGCAGACTACGACGAGTAATAGGCATTTTCTTAGTCTCCCTCTGGTTATGGCTGCGGGCTTTTCCTCTCACCCGCGGTATTCCCCGTCCGCCAGACCGGCGGCCGTCTCATGTCATCGCGTTGACCATGCGATCGAGCGCGATGCGCATCTGTTCGGTTTCGCGGAAAGTGCACATGCGCAGGAACGCGCGCGATGCCTCGCCGAAATGGTATCCCGGTGCCAGGCCGACGCGGGCCGTTTCGAGGATACGCTCGCACAGCGCCGTCGCATCGGGCTCGCCCTGCAGCGCGAAGAAGGCATACATGCCGCCGCGCGGTTTCTCCGGCAGGATCATGCCCGGTATTTTCGGTAGCTTTTCATAGGCCAGATCGAGGCCGGCCTTGATCCGGCCGCGGATTTCGGAAACCAGCGGCTCGCCTTCGCGCAGAGCGGCGGCAGCACCTGCCTGAACCATGGCCGAGGTACCGCTATTGATATACTGCGTCATCGCGCCGAGCTGGTCGGCGACCGCAGACGGGTGCGTGAGCCAGCCGACGCGCCAGCCGGTCATCGCCCAGGCCTTCGAAAAGCTGTTGATGGCAATCACGCGATCGCCGTCTTCTGCCACCTGCAGGATCGAGGGCGCGATTTCGCCCTCGAAATAGAGGCGTGCATAGACTTCGTCGGAGATGATCCAGATGCCGGTGCGGCGGCTGAAATCCAGCAACGCCTGCATCTCTTCGCGCGAGGCGGTCCAGCCCGTCGGATTGGAGGGGGTCGACAGGAAGATCGCGCGGGTGCGGGCGTCGCAGCGGGCGAAAAGCTTGTCGAGATCGAGGCGCCAGTCGGTATCGAAATCGAGCGACACGGCACGTGGTTCGCCGCCGATCAGGTGGATGGCGTTATGAATGTTCGGCCATTGCGGCGCGACATAGACGACATTGGTGCCGACATCGACGAGCAGTTCGAGCGCCATGTAGAGCGCCTGCATGCCGCCGGGCGCGACCGTCGCGCGCTCGATCGGGATAGGGCGGCGGTGCCAGTGCGTTTGGTAGTCGGACAGCGCTTCGTTCAGCGTCGCCAATCCGCGCATGTTCGGCACGTAGAAGGTTGCGCCATCGTCGAGCGTCCTCTTTGCAGCATCGCGGATGAAGGCCGGCGTCACGATGTCGCCCTCGCCGAACCAGAGCGGAATGACGCCGCCGAGTTCGCGGGCGCGCTTGGCAAGGACTGCGATGTTGTCGGTGCGCATATCGCGGATCTGGGCGCGAATACCCTCGAGGGCATCGCGGCCTGATATCGCGTTCGGCAAGTTATGCTGCGGTAGAAGAGACAAGGAATTTCCCCTGGGAATTCGGCATTGGAGGGCTCAAACGGCTGCGGAAACTTTCGATCGAGCCACCCCTCGATTTCGAATGGTTATCTAAAAGCTGCTGCATTTCAAGGACAAATTTTAAGCTTAAAAAGTCTACCTTCCTGTTCGATTTCACTTTGCCCTTCCAAGTCGTAACGCACTGATAGAAATTAGCTTTCTTTTTTGTTCACACGCTGGCCACCCACTCGCGCGGCATCGATGCCGGCGGCCAGGCTGGCGCCCAGAAACATCGTGTCGCTTGCGAGCACAAAGAAGCTGATGCCGGCTTGCGACCATGCGCCGATATCATCGGGCGAAGGGCGGAAGATGCCGACCGCGCGGCCGGCAGACAGAGCCGTTTTTGCGATGATGCTGATCGCCGCATCGAGCCTGTCTTTGCCCGCAGGTCCCATGGCATCGATCGAGACCGAGAGATCGCCGGGGCCGATGAAGATGAGGTCGACGCCATCGACGGCGGCGATCTCGGCGATATTGGCAAGCCCGTCGGCCGTTTCGACCTGGATGGCAAGCACGAGTTCCGCATTGGCCTTGGCGAGGTAATCTGGAATGCGGTAGCCATAGGCGGCCGCACGACCGGGGCCAACGCCACGAGCGCCGAGCGGGGGATAGCGGGTGGCTTTGACGGCAGCGCTGGCCTGCTCCGCCGTCGAAACGCGGGGAACAAGAACGCCCGCCGCACCCGCGTCCAGAACAGTCGCGATATCTTCCGCCGTGTGTCCGGGTACGCGGACCATGGCGGGAACACGGTGGACGTCAGCGGCGCGGATCAGATCCTCGATACGCTCGCGGCTGATCTGCGAATGCTCCCAGTCGATGCAGATGAAATCGACGCCTGTGGCTGCCGTGACTTCGATGGCGACAGGATGCGGAATCGCCGCAAACGTACCGATGAGCAGCTTCTGCTCCATACAGTTCCGGCGGAAATCGCTCATTGGCATCCTCATATTTCAGCGGTCCTCTCAACGAGGGATAGACCGAAAAGATACAGGGCAATCTGCCCTGAATTTCAGGGCAGCTTCCGTGCCGATCGGGCACCGGCACGGAGGCATTGCGGTGGCGGAGTTGTTCGGGCGCCGCCACCGCTCACAGGCACGGCTTACTTGCACCGCGCCATGATCTCGGTCAGGACCGCATCGAACCGCGCGATCTCCTCGACCTTGTTATAATGCACCAGCGACACGCGGATGGCACCTGTTTCCATGGAAAGGCCGAGGCGTTTCATCAGGCGCGGTGCGAACATGTGGCCGTCGCGCAGGCCGATGCGTTGCTTACCCATCTCGTCCGCGAACTCCTGCGGCGTGATATCAGGCATGTTGAAGCATATTGTGGGAACGCGCTGTTCCAGACGGTTCTCGTCGGAGATGCCGTAGATGGTGGCGCCGTGGCGTTTCAGCACTGAGATCATCTCACGCGAAAGCATCAGCTCATACTGGCGGATCGCGCCCATGGCGGCTGCAAGCGCCTCGCGGCGGCTATGATCGCCAGCGGCCAGGAAACGCCGGCCGAGGCCTTCGAGATATTTGATCGCGGCGTTCATGCCGGCAACGTTCTCGTAGGTGAAGGTGCCGACTTCGATCTTGTAAGGCGGCACGTCCGGAATGAAGTCTTCCTTGAATGTGGGAAGTTTCACCAGCGCGTCGTAGCGGCCCCAGAGGAAACCCATATGCGGCGAGAAATTCTTGTAGCCGGAGCAGACGAGGTAGTCGCAGCCCCACGCCTGCACGTCGATCAGGCCATGCGGGCCGTAATGGACGCAATCGAGGAAGGTCTCGGCCCCGGCGGCCTGTGCCAGTTTGCAGACAGCGGCGACATCGACGATCGTGCCGATAGAATGCGCGGTGACGGTGCAGGCGACGAGGCGGGTCTTGTCGTTGAGCAGCGGCTTCAGGTCTTCCACATGCAGCGTGCCGTCCTCACGCATGCGCCACCAGACGATCTTCGCGCCATCGGCTTCCAGTGCCATCCAGGTGGCGATGTTGGCATCGTGATCCATGTCGGTGACGACGATCTCGTTGCGCTCGCCAAGCAGCTTGGCAATGCCGAGGCTCACGAGGCGGATGAAGGAAGTGGCGTTCTGACCGAAGGAGATTTCTTCCGGGCGATAGGCATTGACCAGCATGGCGACGCTTTCGCGCGCCTCGTCCAGATTGCGGTCAACGCCCTGGCTGTGCTGGTATTTCGCCATGCGCTGGACATTGAAATCGATGAGGTGATTGGCAACCGCGTCGACAACCGTCTGCGGCACCTGCGCGCCGCCCGCATTGTCGAGAAAGACGAAATCGCCGGCCTTCTGAATGGCGGGGAACATGGCTCGAACCTCGTCGACCGGGAAACTGTTATGGCCGGCGAATTGCGATACGGAAGGGGCGGAGCTCATGGGGATCTCGCTCTGAGTATGGGATTGAAACCTCAATTTTGATCATTTGATCACAAAATACTTTAAGGTTCAACCAAATTCCTCAGCCTCTTTTTGGGAGTTTAGCGGCGGGCCGAGCCGGAGCCCTTGCGCGGTTCATCCTGCGTGGCCGGGCAATAATCCCTGAGGATTTCGTGGGTGCGGCTGATATCAGCGATGACGCCGTCCCGTGCGCCCACGAAGTCGCCGGCTTTCAGCGCCTTGACAATGGAACCATGCTCGCCGGCGGGATCGAGCTCGCCGCTGCGCATCAAGGGTTCGACCGAGGCGGAGAGCATGCGCATGTAGGGGCCGAAGCGCAGCCACAGGGTCTCGATAAGCTGCAGCAGCACTTCGGAGCCGGAGGCGCGGTAGATGGTGAAATGGAACTGCTGGTTCTTTGCCATCAGGTCGTAGACATTGGCGCCAAGGCCGATCACATGCTGTTCCCCAGCGATGCGCTCGAGCGTTTCAATGTCTGTCGGGGTGAGGTTCGGCATGCCGAGTTCGGCGGCCAGGCCTTCAACGGCAATGCGGGCGCGGCAGAGATCGTCGAGGCGGCCGAGGGTGACGATCGGAATGCGGGCCGAGCCGTTGGCTGCGACTTCAAGCGCATTTTCAGCCGCCAGCCGGCGTAGGGCCTCGCGCACCGGCATGTTGCTGGTTCCGAAGGTTTCGGCGAGCGAGGCGATGGTCAGCGTCTGGCCCGGATCGAAATTGCCGGCCATGAGCGCGTTTCTGAGCTGCTGGTAGACGCTCTCCTGGATCGTCGTTCTGGAGGACACCGGTTCCAGGGCAATGCGCACGCTCGCTTCCTCTTCGCTTCTCAGGACTCGTTCATGGTAGAACGAAGGGCAGGAGAAAGGAAAGGGCTTCTCGGAGTGGCGGTCAAGCTTCCTCGGCCTCCAAGCTTGTCTCATCGGCCGGATCGTACTTCGCTGGAGTCTTGCGTAAGCCGAGACCGACGCCGATGAGGGCAAGTGCGCCGCCGATCGCATGATAGGCATGCAGCAGTTCTCCAAGAAGCACCCAGGCGAGAGCCGCAACGATGATCGGCAGGAGGTTGATCAGCAGCGACGTCCGGCTCGCGCCGAGCCTCTGAATGCCGATCATCCAGCAGAGCGGCGCGACGAGGGAGGTCGGGATCGCGGCATAGAGGATCAGCGGCAGATTTGCTGTTGTGACCGGTGAGATCTCGCCCATCAGGAAGATCGGCATCAGCAATAGGGTCGAAAAGCCGATCTGCCAGAAAAGCTGCTGCCACATCGGAATCGGCATCGCCCAGCGTCTCAGCATCACGCCATAGAGCGCATTCGAGAGGACGGCGATGATCATCAGGCCGTCGCCGATATGGAAGCCGCCATTCGCGAGCTGCATCGGGTCGCCTCGGGACGTCAGATAGATGAGCCCGATCAGGGAAATTACGCCGCCCGCCAGGCTGGCGATGCTCAATTTTTCTCCTGCAAGCAGGCTTGCGAAAATCGTCGACAGCAGTGGCATCAAAGCGATCATCACGCCCATATTGACGGCAGAGGTGGTCTTGGCCGCCTCATAGGCGAGGCTCTGATAGATCACCATGCCAAGAGCGCCAAGGGTGGCGAGCTTCAGCCAATGCTGCCGGAACAGGGCGCGGTTGCGCCATGCTGTGCGGCCAACGAAGGGCAGGAGCACGACGAAGGCGATCAGCCAGCGATAGAAGGAGATCGAGCCCGGCGAGATCACGCCGGCGGACGCTTTGGTGACGACGGTATTGCCGGACCAGATCAGCACCGTCAGCAGTGGCGCAAGTCCAGCCGCGCTGACGATGGAGGCGGAAGCATTCGGCTGGGTGCTCATGGGAATGATCTCTCGTCGTCTTCTGGCTTGGGCAAAATGAAGGAGGGCGGACATGGTTCGCAATCTCGAAGCTTCTCTACCGTTTGTCCGAATTCTGGTATATAGCGAGATTAAGACAACGGTAGCGAAATGAGGACATGTCCGTTAGATCTCCGCGCATCGAGGGCGATCCGCCAAATCCGGTTTCCTTCCGAACCGAGAATTATAGGGCGGGCACGGTTTTTCCCAAAAAGAGCCAGCCCTGGGGCGAGCTAAACTATGCGCTTGTCGGTGTCTGCGAGTTCGACATTCAAGGCGTGCGCTATCTGTCGCCGCCGCATTATGCCATCTGGCTGCCGCCGGATACGATGCATGGCGCCTATAACCAGCATGACCTGCGCTATGTAACCGTCTATGTCGATCGCGCCCTCTGCCACGATCTGCCGGCGAAGCCTTCGACGCTCAGCATCAATCCGCTGCTGAAGGCGATCCTCGCGAATTTCGCGGCGCGCGATGTCACCATGCCCGAAACGGTCGAGGATCTGCGGCTGGCGCGGGTTCTGGTCGATCAGATTCGCCTGGCGCCGCGCTGCGAAAGCTACTTGCCGCTTTCCGACGATCCGCTACTCGGGCCGGTCCTGAGTGCCTTGCAGGCCGAACCCGGCGACCGGCACTCCCTTTCGGAATGGGCGCGCAGGATGGGAACGACCGAGCGTACCTTGTCGCGCCGATGCCGGGACGATCTCGGCCTTTCCTTCAACGAATGGCGGCAGCGGCTGAAACTCGTTGCCGCGCTGTCGCTGATCGAGGCCGGCGAGCCCGTGCACCGGATCGCAGCGGAATTGGGCTACAGCAACACCTCCGCCTTCATCGCGATGTTTCGCAGGTTGACGGGCACCAGCCCGACGCAGATGCGCTAGGTCTTGGAGCACTTCCAGGAAAAGTGCGCAGCGGTTTTCCGTCCGGAATGCGTAATGAAGCAAGAAGATAGAGCGTTTTCGCGGTTCGAAGAAAAGCGGAAATGCTCTACGGTTCGATCAAGACGATCTCCAGCTTGCGCAGTTCTTCCGGATCCGCCATCGCATTGATGGTCGTGACCATGCCCTCTTCGCCGACGGTGAGCTGAAGGGCAATGCGCAACTGCCCGCCGATCACCACGATGGCGCCGACCGCGCCATTGATGACGGCGAGCCGCGCTGCCTGCGCCCGGCCGTGGAACGTCTTGGCGACGTCGGCGCGCCCGCGGATTTCGCCGACGGATCCCATGCGTGCCGCGACGGCATCGGGGCGGAAAACGGCTTCGGGATCGAGGACCGCCATCAAGGCCTGCATGTCGCCGTGACGCGATGCTGTGAAGAAAGCATCGACGACGTGGCGCTGGCGGGTGAGATCGGCCTCCGTGGCTGACGGCGTGTCCTGCACGCGGCGGCGGGCGCGGCTTGCAAGCTGGCGCGTTGCGACGGTCGTGCGTCCCAGAATCGGGGCGATCTCGTCGAAAGATACGTCGAACATATCATGCAGAACAAAAGCAAGCCGTTCTGCCGGGTTTAGCTTTTCCAGCACGACCAGAAGGGCAAGACCGACGGAATCGGCCAGCAACGCATCCTGTTCCGGGTCGGTGCCGGCTCCGGCTTCGTGCACGACCATCGGTTCGGGGATCTGGACTGTCAGCGGCTCCTCGCGGCGGGATTTGCGGGCGCGCAGTAGATCGAGGCAGATGCGGGCCGTGACCGTCGTCAGCCATGCGCTGAGATTTTCGATGTCCGAGGTGTCGTTCCTGATCAGGCGCAGCCATGCTTCCTGCACCGCATCTTCGGCCTCGGTGCGCGAGCCGAGCATGCGGTAGGCAACCGCGCGCAGATGCGGCCGGTTCGCCTCGAATTTTTCAGCCTGCCACTTTTTTTCGTCCATCGGTCACATTCCCTCATCGCGTTTCGTCAGACCCATGACGAGTAAAATCCGGCCGGTGTGACAGCGAATCGGCAGGAGAGTGCATCGTCGGGACTTGAGCCGCAACAATGCTCTCACAATCAGAGGAAATAGATATGCAAGCTCGTATGAAGAACCCAGCCCTCGTTCTGCCAGAAACGCTGCAGGCGCTTCTGGCCGTCAGCAATTCGATCAAGGATCAGGGTCTTTCGGAAAATATCATGGACCTCGTGCATCTGCGCGTCAGCCAGATCAACGGCTGCAGCGTCTGCACGGATATGGGCTTTCGCAAGCTCCAGAAGGCCGGCGAGACGATGGAGCGCATCGTCGGCGTCTCCGCCTGGCGCGAAATGCCTTATTTTTCAGAAGCCGAACGCGCGGCTCTGGCTCTCGGGGAAGCGGCTACGCGGCTTGCCGACCGGCCCGATGCCATCAGCGACGAGATCTGGAACGAAGCGGCAAGGCATTTCGACGAAAAGGCATTGTCGGCCCTGATCGTCGCGATCGCGATCGACAATGTCTGGAACCGGCTGAACGCGACGGTCCGCCAGCAGGCAGGCGCATCCTGGAGCTGATCGTTTGCCATGAGCGCCACCTTCTTCCCACGGCATGGGGAAGAAGGTGGCCCGCCTCTCAAGCCTCGCCCACTCGCGAGGTCACCAGCAATTTCGCCATCCAATCCACGAAGACACGCACCTTGTTGCTGAGGTGCCGGTTGGGCGGATAGACAATATGCAGGGGCAGTGATGGCCGGGTCCAGCCGGAAAGAATGGGAACGAGTTCGCCGCTTGCAAGCGCGTCCCGGGCCATGAAGCTCGGAACCTGCGCGATGCCGAGCCCCATCAAGGCTGCCTGGAGATAGCTGCGGCTGTCATTCACCGAAAGGATATAGCGCGGGCTGATTTCCAATGCCTCGTTGCCGTGTTCGAACAGGAATGGAATCGTACGGCCGGTTTGCGCGCGAAAATAGCTGACCGCATAATGGCTGGTTTCCAGATCCTCCGGCCGTTCCGGAAAGCCATGCTTCTCGATGTAAAGCGGTGCCGCACAGGTGACGAGGTGTATTTCGCCGACGCGGCGGGCAATCAGAGACTGGTCGCTCGGCATGCCGGCGCGCAGCGCGCAATCGACATTCTCTGCCAGATAATCCACCAGACGGTCGCCGACGCCGAGGTCGATATGGATATCGGGATAGCGTTGATGGAAATCGCACAGTGCCGGCATGACGATCTTCTCGGCGAAGGCGCCGGCCATTTCGACGCGCAGGCGCCCGCTCGGAAGGCTCTGCGAATTGCTGATGCTGCCGTCCAGCTCCTCTATTTCCGAAAGGATCTGAACCGCGCGTTCGTAATAGAGCGCACCGTCCGTCGTCACCATGACGCGCCGGGTCGTGCGGTTGAGAAGCTTGGCGTGCAGATGCGCCTCAAGCGACTGGATGAGCGTCGTCACCGTCGCCTTCGGCATGGAAAGGGCAGCTGCGGCGCGGGTGAAATTACCCGTTTCCACCACACGCGCGAATGCCCGCATTGCTGACAACTGATCCATTTCTATGATGTCCCTGGACCGTAACGAAAAGAAGCCGATTGTTTGTAATCGTGAATAGTCTGATCGAATATAAGCTACTTATTCTCGAAGCGGAATAACAATATGTTTTTATCGTAATTGTTGCAATGCGGCATGGGGGCGCCAAAGACCGCATTCGGGAATATGATTGCAAAGCGTGATAGACCGCTTCTGAATTGAATCATATTCGCTCGAGCAGACAAGGATTTGGGTCGATGAGTGCGCCGTGGAAAGATGTTGTGCTGGAAAACGTGCCTACGGGGCCCGTGGAAGCCCGGATCTACAACGGCGAAGGTTTGAAGAAGGCGGCACCTCTCGTGCTTTATCTGCACGGCGGCGCTTTTCTCGACACCGATCATGCGACCGACAGGCCGGTGGCGGCAAGCCTCGCTGAGGCCGGTGCCATCGTGGTTGCCGCGGACTATACGAGCGGCAATCAGAATGCTTTTCCGAAGGTGCTCGAATGCGCCTACGGAATTCTCGCCTACCTCGGCAACAAGCGGAACATGCTTGCGCTGGGTGGGGCGAAAAAATCGCTGCTGTTTGTCGCCGGAGAGGAATCGGGTGGCAATGTTGCAGCGGGTGTCGCTTTAAAGGCGCGCGATCAGATGCCCGGTTCGCTGGACGGACAGGTGCTGATTTCGCCCTTGCTTGATCCTTTCATGGGATCGAAATCTTTCCTCCAGGCGGAGGAAAGCGGCATGCGCGAGCGTTGGACGGACGGCTGGAACCGATACCTGGGCTTCCTGGGCGGTGTCTGCCATCCTTATGCAGCGCCTCGATACTGTTCGCGGCTTTCGGGCCTCGCGCCGGCATTGGTGCTCACGGCCGAGGACGACCCGCTCCGCGACGAGAGCATGGAATACGGCAGTCGGCTGAAAGCGGCTGGCGTCCGTGTTCGCCAGCAAGTCCTTCCCGCCGGGACAGGCTGGCCCACTCTCTACGGCGGGCAGTCGAAAGACAGGCCTTCGTGGCAGCAGGACATCTGTTGCTGTTTCAAGGGTTTTGTCGAAGACGTGCAGGCTTGATCGACTAGGCTATCCCGTCCCGCGAGAGACAAGCGCGAATGGGATGAGGCGTCGAAGGCATGAGGCCGGAGCGGTGGTCACGCGGATGCGCGATGCTTCGACCCCCGATTTTATTGAGACAATAGGAATTTTCGGTCCCGTGTCCCAAGACGGGACCAAAGGAGAGACCAACATGAAGTCCAACGGTAAGAGCTGGGCCCTGTGGGGCGCTGGCATGGGTGTTGCTGCCGCTGTTGCAGGCGCGGCTTTTTATCTGGAGCTGCCGCGCGGCGCTCTGGCAACGGAGACGGCCAGCAAGGCGGCACCGCCGGCGGTCCCCGTCACCGTTGCCGCCGTCGAGCCTCGCGATGTCACCTCCTGGCAGGAATTTTCCGGCCGGCTCGAAGCCATCGACCGGGTTGAAATCCGGCCGCGTGTGGCCGGCGCAATCCAGTCCGTGCATTTCCGCGAAGGCGCCTTGATCAAGCAGGGCGACCTGCTTGTCACGATCGATCCCGCACCCTATGAGGCGGCCGTCGCCCAGGCTCAGGCCCAGGTCGGAGCAGCAAAAGCCAAGCTCGATCTCGCCAAGGTCGAAGTCGGCCGCGGGCAGAAGCTCTTCGACAACAAGACCATTTCGCAGAGCGACATGGACACGCGCACAAGCAATTATGCCGAGGCCGAGGCCAATCTGAAGGCGGCGCAAGCAGCCTTGCAGACGGCGCAGCTGAACCTCGACTATACGCAAGTTCGCGCTCCGATCGCCGGCCGCGTCGGCAAGATCGCCGTCACTGTCGGTAATCTCGTCGCTGCCGGCTCGTCTTCGCCGGCACTCACGACGCTCGTTTCGGTCGATCCGATCTATGCGAGCTTCAACGCCAACGAACAGACCGTCACCCAGGCGCTGTCCGAGCTGCCCGCCAGCAGTGGCGTGGCTCCACCTGTCGAGCAGATTCCGGTTCAGATCGGGACGGCAAGCGATAACGGCACGCCGATCAAGGGCAAGTTGCAGTTGATCGACAATGAAGTCGATACGGCGAGCGGCACCGTCAGCGTTCGCGCCGTATTCGACAATCCGGGCGGCCGTCTCATCCCAGGCCAGTTCGTGCGGGTCCGCATGGGCCAGCCGAAGGCCGAGAACAAGCTGCTCATCAGCGAGCGTGCGATCGGCACCGACCAGGACAAGAAGTTCGTCTTCGTGGTCGGGGCGGACAACAAGGTCGAATATCGTCCGATCAGCCTTGGCGACAGCTCCGACGGCATGCGCATCGTTACATCTGGCCTGAATGCCGGCGACCGGATCATCGTCAACGGCCTGCAGCGGGTTCGCCCGGGCGCAGTGGTTGATCCGAAGCTGGAAGAGAAGGTCGCCGCCAAATAATTATTCGGCCGGAAGGTTTCGCTTCCGGCCGCTGTTCTAAGCCTCGATTTTGTAATGCTCGTGGCGCCACTGTGGGCCGCGGGCCTGGACCTCGTGTCCCTTGATTCACTCGTGGAGAGGGTTCTGCCATGAACATCTCAAGATTTTTCGTCGACCGTCCGGTGTTCGCCGGTGTGCTATCGATCCTCATCGTGGTCGCCGGCTTGATCGGTCTGAAGCTGCTGCCGATCTCCGAATATCCGGAGGTCGTGCCGCCGTCGATCGTCGTCACCGCCCAATATCCGGGCGCTAACCCCAAGGTCATCGCCGAAACGGTGGCAACGCCGATCGAAGAACAGATCAACGGCGTCGAAGGCATGCTCTACATGAGTAGCCAGGCGACGTCCGATGGTCTGCTCACGCTGACGATCACCTTCAAGCTCGGCACCGACCCAGACAAGGCGCAGCAGCTCGTGCAGAACCGCGTCTCGCAGGCAGAGCCCCGCCTTCCGCAGAACGTGCGCGATCTCGGTATCACCACCGTCAAGAGCTCGCCTGACCTGATGATGGTGGTCAACCTCATCTCGCCGGACAATCGCTACGACATTACCTATCTGCGCAACTATGCCACGCTGAACATCAAGGACCGGCTCGCCCGCCTCGACGGTGTCGGCCAGGTTCGCGTGTTCGGATCGGGCGACTATTCCATGCGCGTCTGGGTCGATCCGCAGAAGTCGGCCGAACGCGGTCTTGCCGCAAGCGACATCGCCAATGCCATTCGTGCACAGAACATCCAGGCGGCCGCCGGCATCATCGGCCAGTCGCCAAGCGTTCCCGGCATCGACGTTCAGCTGAACGTCAACGCCCAGGGCCGTCTGACGACGCCGGAGGAATTCGGCAACATCATCGTCAAGAGTGGCACCAATGGCGAGATCACGCGCCTGCGCGATGTCGCCCGCATCGAACTCGGCGCGGCCGATTATTCGCTGCGTTCACTGCTCGACAGCAAGCCGGCAGTCGCTATTCCGGTCTTCCAGTCGCCGGGCTCCAACGCGATCACCATCTCGGACAACGTCGTCAAGACGATGAATGAGCTGCAGACCGCGATGCCCGACGGCGTGAAGTATGAAATCGTCTATGACACCACGCAGTTCGTGCGCGCATCGATCGACAAAGTCGTGCATACGCTGCTCGAAGCAATCGTGCTCGTCGTCATCGTCGTCATCCTGTTCCTGCAGACATGGCGCGCCTCGATCATCCCGCTGATCGCCGTTCCGGTCTCGATCATCGGTACGTTTGCGGTGATGTATGTCTGCGGCTTCTCGATCAACGCGCTCAGCCTCTTCGGCCTGGTGCTGGCGATCGGTATCGTCGTGGACGACGCGATTGTGGTCGTCGAGAACGTCGAACGAAACATCGAGAATGGCCTCAGCCCGCGTGACGCGACTTATCGCGCCATGAAGGAAGTCTCCGGCCCGATCATCGCGATCGCGCTGGTGCTGGTCGCCGTCTTCGTGCCGCTGGCCTTCATTTCCGGCCTGTCGGGCCAGTTCTATCGTCAGTTCGCGCTGACGATCGCGATCTCGACCGTCATTTCCGCCTTCAACTCGCTGACCTTGTCTCCGGCACTGGCAGCGATGCTCCTGAAGGATCACCATGCGCCGAAGGATATGCTGACGCGCATGATGGACTTTGCCTTCGGCTGGTTCTTCCGCGGCTTCAACAAGGTCTTCCATCGCGGCTCTTCCGCTTACGGCAAGGGCGTCGGCGGTATCCTGTCGGTGAAGAGCCTGGTCATGGTCGTCTATCTCGCCTTGATCGGCGCGACCTACTACCTGTTCCAGGCCGTCCCCGGCGGCTTCGTGCCGCAGCAGGACAAGCAGTATCTGATCGGCTTTGCCCAGCTGCCCGACGGCGCCACCCTCGACCGTACGGATGACGTCATCCAGCGGATGAGCAAGATCGCGCTGGAACAGCCAGGCGTCGAACATGCGATCGCTTTCCCGGGCCTGTCGATCAACGGCTTCACCAACTCCTCCAACGCCGGCATTGTCTTCGTGACTTTGAAGGCATTCGAAGAGCGCACGACGCCCAATCTGTCGGGTGGGGCGATCGCCATGCAGCTGAACCACAAGTTCGGCGCGATCCAGGACGCCTTCATCGCCATGTTCCCGCCGCCGCCCGTCCAGGGTCTCGGCACGACCGGTGGCTTCAAGCTGCAGATCGAGGACCGTGCCGGTCTCGGCTATCAGGCGCTCGACGAGGCCAACAAGGCGTTCCTCGCCAAGGCCTACCAGACGCCGGAACTGACGGGCATCTTCTCGAGCTACCAGATCAACGTGCCGCAGCTCTTCGCCGATCTCGATCGCGCCAAGGCCGAACAGCTCGGTGTCTCGGTGACCGATGTCTTCGATACGCTGCAGATCTATCTGGGTTCGCTCTACGTCAACGACTTCAACGCATTCGGCCGTACCTACAGCGTGCGTGTGCAGGCGGACGCCCAATTCCGTTCGCATGCGAGCGATATCGGCCAGCTGAAGGTTCGCTCGGCGTCGGGCCAGATGATCCCGCTGTCGGCACTCCTGAAGGTCGAGGCCAGCACCGGGCCGGAGCGGACGACGCGCTACAACGGCTTCCTCGCCGCCGATATCAACGGCGGTCCTGCGCAGGGCTTCTCCTCCGGCCAGGCGCAGGCCGCTGTCGAGAGGATCGCCAGCGAGACGCTGCCTCCGGGCATCGGCTTCGAATGGACGGATCTGACCTATCAGCAGATCCTGGCCGGCAGCTCGGGCATCGTCATCTTCCCGCTGGCCCTGCTGCTGGTCTATCTCGTGCTCGCAGCCCAGTATGAAAGCGTAAGCCTGCCGCTCGCGATCGTCATGATCGTGCCGATGGGCGTGCTTGCCGCCTTGACGGGCGTCTGGCTGACGGGTGGCGACAACAACATCTTCACCCAGATCGGCTTGATGGTGTTGGTGGGGCTTTCGGCGAAGAACGCGATCCTGATCGTAGAATTCGCCCGCGAGCTGGAGTTCGACGGCCGCAAGCCGGTCCAGGCCGCGATCGAGGCCAGCCGCTTGCGTCTGCGCCCGATCCTCATGACCTCCATGGCCTTCATCATGGGCGTCGTGCCGCTGGTCACCTCGACCGGCGCCGGTGCCGAGATGCGTGCCGCCATGGGTGTCGCGGTGTTTGCCGGCATGATCGGCGTCACCTTCTTCGGCATCTTCATGACGCCGGTCTTCTACGTGCTGATCCGCAGCGTAACGGGCAATCGTCCGCTGAAGCAGCACCCTCACAACGACAACGACCATTCGGCGGAGGTACTCCCGATCGCCGCCGAATAGGAGGCAGTGCCTACTGCATAATTCCTTAAATCGGAATCGATTTAAGGATATGCAGCAGATTTAAAGTGCTACAGCGACCTTTGCGCGTCATATTTGACGCGCGGCGCTGTAGCGGCACTCCAGTGCTCGACATGCCATGGGCGGGACCGAAAGGTCCCGCTTTTCTGTGCCCATATTTTCGTCTTGGCTAATTTACCATTCTTTCGAAGAATTTGCCGCACGATAGCCGATTTCCTTTGCATGCTGTCTCCAGAGGTTTATCAAGCTCTGGGATGAGTTGATTGACGTACGTCGGGCATGGCGGTCGCCTGCGGATCGTGGAGCTTTGAGGTCGGTAGCGGGCGGAAGATCGTCGCCGAATCCGTCTGCATGACGAACGCGTTTCGCTATCCAGTTTCGGTGTCCGATGCGTTGCAATTCGGAGGATATTTCATGCAAGGCAGAAAGATCGCCTTTCTCGGTACGGGACTGATGGGCGCGCCGATTGCGCGGCGGCTGCTCGCCGCCGGTTTCGCGGTGACCGTCTGGAATCGCGATCGCAGCAAGGCGGAGCCTTTGGCTGCCGATGGCGCGACCGTCGCGGATACGGCGGTCGAAGCGGCGCGCGGAGCATCCGTTCTTTTCACCATGCTGACCAACGGCGGCGCCGTCGGCGAGGTCCTGTTCGGTGGTGGTGTGGCTGAGGCGCTGGAAGTCGGCGCGATCGTGATCGACCATAGCTCGATATCGCCCGCGGTTGCCCGCGAACATGCGGGCAAGCTTGCCGAGCGCGGCATTCGGCATATCGATGCTCCGGTCTCCGGCGGCGTCGTGGGTGCCGAAGCGGGAACGCTTGCGATCATGGCCGGCGGCGATGCCGAGGTGATAGACAGCGTTCGCGATATCATGGCGCCTCTCGGACGCGTGACCCGCGTCGGCCCCAGCGGCACGGGCCAGCTTGCAAAACTCGGCAATCAGCAGATCGTTGCCGTCACCATCGGAGCCGTCGCGGAGGCGATGCTGCTGGTCGAGGCCGGTGGCGGTTCGCGCGAGGCATTCCGGGCCGCGATTCGCGGCGGCTTCGCCGAAAGCCGCATCCTGGAGCTGCATGGTCAGCGCATGATCGAGCGCAACTTCGAGCCGGGCGGAACCGCCCGCAATCAGCTGAAGGATCTCGATACCGTTCTGGCGACGGCGGAGAGTCTCGCGCTTCATCTCCCTTTGACGGAAGCTGTGAGAGCCGAATTTGCCGAATTCGTCGAGAATGGCGGCGGCGAGCAGGATCACAGCGGTTTGCTGCAGCATCTGGAAGACAAGAATGCCCGAGGAAAGGCTTGAGGAAGTGATGAACGATAAGGGTGCATCCAAGCGTCGTCTGCGTTCGCAGGACTGGTTCGACAATCCGGATCATATCGATATGACGGCGCTCTATCTCGAGCGCTTCATGAACTACGGCATCACGCCGGAAGAGCTGCGGTCGGGCAAGCCGATCATCGGCATTGCCCAGAGCGGCAGCGATCTGACCCCCTGCAATCGTCACCACCTCGATCTTGCCAAGCGCGTGCGCGACGGCATCCGCGATGCCGGCGGCATTCCGATCGAATTTCCGACCCATCCGATCTTCGAGAACTGCAAGCGCCCGACGGCGGCGCTCGACCGCAATCTCGCCTATCTGGGCTTGGTGGAAGTGCTGTATGGCTATCCACTCGATGGCGTCGTACTGACCACCGGTTGCGACAAGACCACGCCATCGGCGCTGATGGCCGCCTCGACCGTCAATATTCCGGCAATTGTTCTCTCCGGCGGGCCGATGCTCGATGGCTGGCATGAGGGCGAGCTTGCCGGCTCCGGCACGGTGATCTGGCGGTCGCGCCGCAAGCTGGCGGCGGGTGAGATCGACGAAGAAGAATTCATGGAGGCGTCGCTCGCCTCGGCTCCCTCCATCGGCCATTGCAACACCATGGGAACGGCCTCGACCATGAATGCCATGGCGGAAGCGCTTGGCATGTCGCTGACCGGCTGCGCCGCCATTCCCGGCGCCTATCGCGAGCGCGGCCAGATGGCCTACCGCACAGGAAAGCGTGCGGTCGAGCTGGTTCGCGCCGATATCAAGCCTTCGGACGTGCTGACGCGCGAGGCTTTCCTCAACGCCATCCGCGTCAATTCCGCCATTGGCGGCTCGACCAATGCGCAGCCGCATCTGGCGGCCATGGCGAAACATGCCGGCGTCGAACTTTATCCCGACGACTGGCAGGTGCATGGCTTCGACATTCCGCTGCTTGCCAATGTGCAGCCGGCGGGCGCCTATCTAGGC
The DNA here is from genome assembly GCF_056755475.1 of Rhizobium sp. KNZ2-6A. Lineage (NCBI taxonomy): Bacteria > Pseudomonadati > Pseudomonadota > Alphaproteobacteria > Hyphomicrobiales > Rhizobiaceae > Rhizobium > Rhizobium sp. KNZ2-6A. The sequence continues at coordinate 298,012 of NZ_JBNDIC010000001.1, forward strand.
GAGCGCTTCCATCGCGCCGGCGGCGTTCCGGCTATTATGTGGGAGCTGCTGCAGGCCGGTAAGTTGGACGGAAGCTGTCCGACGGTCACAGGCAGAACGATGGCGGAGAATCTGAAGGGCCGCGAGGCGACCGATCGCGAGGTCATCCGCCCCTTCGCCGACCCGCTGAAGGAGCGTGCCGGCTTTCTCGTCCTCAAGGGCAATCTGTTCGATTTCGCCATCATGAAGATGAGCGTCGTCTCCGAGGAATTCCGCAGCCGTTACCTGCAGGAGCCGGGCCGCCAAGGCGTGTTCGAGGGCAGGGCTGTCGTCTTCGACGGATCGGAGGATTATCACAAGCGCATCAACGATGCCGAGCTCGGGATCGATGAGAACACGATCCTCGTCATTCGGGGGGCAGGGCCGATCGGCTGGCCGGGTTCGGCCGAGGTCGTCAACATGCAGCCGCCGGATGCGCTTCTGAAGCGGGGCATCCGCAGCCTTCCCACAATCGGCGACGGCCGGCAGTCGGGTACGGCCGACAGCCCGTCCATCCTCAACGCATCGCCGGAAAGTGCCGCCGGCGGCGGACTTGCCTGGGTCAGAACCGGCGACATCATCCGCATCGATTTCAATCAGGGCCGTTGCGACATGCTGGTCGACGAGACGGAAATCGAGCGCCGCAAGGGCGACGGCATCCCGGCCGTTCCGCCGGATGCGACGCCGTGGCAGCGGATCTATCGCCGTTCGGTCACGCAGCTTTCCGATGGCGCCGTCCTCGATGGCGCAGCGGATTTCCGCAATATCGCCGCAATACCGCCGAGGCATAACCATTAGCGCCGGATGATTTTAGGTCTACTCGACCTAAAATCTGGATCCGCGCCGGAATCAAACAGGTAAGGCGTGATGCCGTCCGAAAGCAGCTTACACTTTTCGGCATCATGTTCTGGTTCAGATATCGAAAAACTGCTGATCGAACACCCAATGCGCTACCATTAAAGTTCGTGAAAGGGAGTAGTGCCTATATACTTAGCAGCAGTTATGCGGTCTCTTCAGTTCCCGAAGGGGGTGGAGCTCTTTGGCAGAGACGACAACAGGGCGAAGCGAAGAAGAGTTCCAAGACCTTCTGAGAAGGCTGGAGCTGGCGCTGGAGGCGTCTCAAATCGGCGTCTGGCAGCATAACGTCAATGAACAGGAGCTGCTCTGGGACCAGCAGATGCACAAGCTCTACGGGACCGGGCGCCACAATCGCCGGGTTTCTTCCAATGTCTGGTTTAAGGCGCTGCATCCCGAGGATCAGGATGGGGCGGTCAACGACTTCCAGATCGCGCTCGAGGGAAAGGGATTCTACAACTCGCAGTTCCGCATCATTCTGCCCAGCGGTGAGGTGCGCCATCTTCGCTCGCGCGCGCATTACTATGAAGATGCCGATGGTGCGCCTTCCTTCATCGGCGCCGAATGGGATGTAACCGCCGACGTACTGCTCAATCGCGAGCTGACCAACCAAAAGGCCATTGCGGAGGCCCGCGCCGTTGCCCTGGAGCAGAGCCGGGCGCGAATCGAGCACGCCGCCGATCACGATTATCTCACCGGCCTTCCGAACCGGCGCTACCTCGATCGACGGTTGACCGAATTGCGCAACGACGCATCTATCGAGACATTGGCCGTGCTCCACATCGATCTCGTCGGGTTCAAGGAGATCAACGACAAATGGGGTCATGCGGCCGGCGACGCGACATTGCAGAGTGCCGCCGCGCGCGTATCCGGAGCCATAACCGCCAACGACATAGTCGCGCGTATCGGCGGCGATGAATTCGTGGCTGCTCTGGTGAATGTCGGCAACGCCGAGAGGCTGGAAGCGATCGCGAATGATATTTTCTGGCGATTGCGACGTGAGGTGCGTTTCGGCAATGAGATGCTGAAGATCGGTGCCTCCATCGGCGTGGCCATGAGCGAGGCCGGCAGCGCCGGCAATCTGCTGGCGGAATCCGACGTCGCCCTTTTCCAGGCGAAGAAGCTCGGCCGCAACCGGGTGGAGTTCTTCACGCCGAAGCTGCAATCCGACCTGCAGGCGGAGCGTCAGCTGGCCGACGAATTGCGTTTGGCGCCAGTGCTGTGTCAGATCGAGCCTTTCTATCAGATTCAGGTGGACGCCCGCAGTCGCCGCATTGTCGGGCTGGAGGCGCTCGCGCGCTGGCGGCATCCGGAAAGAGGATTGTTGAGCCCGATCGCCTTCCTGAAGGTGGCCGATGAATACGGGCTCACCGCCGAAATCGATGCGGCCGTCCTTAAGCGCGCGCTTACCGACCGGTCGGACTGGGTGTCGCAGGGTCTCTCGCCGCCGCGTATTGCCGTCAATATCTCCGGGCGCCGGCTTGCTGATCCGGATCTGATCGAAGGGTTGAAGGCGCTGAGGATACCCCGCAACGCCATCGCCTTCGAACTGGTCGAAACCATCTTTCTCGATGCTCCCGACGACCGGGTTCTCGCCAATATTGCCGGCATCAAGGAGATGGGAATCGATATCGAAATCGATGATTTCGGCTCGGGCCATGCGTCGCTGATCGGCCTGGTTACACTGAAGCCGAAGCGGTTGAAGATCGACAGGCAACTGGTGACGGCGGTAACGGTGTCCGACGAGCGGCGCCGGCTTGTCGGTTCCATCGTCGACATTGCGCGGACCCTGAATGTCGAGGTCGTTGCCGAAGGGGTCGAGACCGAAGAACATGCGCGCATCCTGGCCGAAGTCGGTTGCGACGAACTCCAAGGCTATGCCATCGGCTATCCTGCTTCGGGAAACGAGATTGTCGCGTTGCTGAAAGCGGGTATCGTCATGGACAAGAGCCGACCGACGGCGGGCGCGCGTGCTACTGGATCTGCAAGGCGACGATCAAGCCGTAGCTGATGAGGCCGAGCATCAGCAGCGACAGTGTCGCCGCTGCAATGACCCGGCCGCCCGCATGGGCGACGGAGCGGATATTCACCGAAAGGCCGAGCGCCGCCATGGCGATGACGGTCAGCATGCCTGACACCACCTCCATCGGGGCAACCAGCGCATCCGGAATGAGGCCGAAGGAGCGCAGCGCCATCAGCCCGAGAAAGCCGCAGATGAACCAGGGAACAAGCGAATGATGGTGACTGCCGCGTGCGTCGGCGCCAACTGCCTCGGTCTTGGTGATGAGGCCGAACAGAAAGATTACGGGACCCAGCATCAGGACGCGGACGAGCTTGACCAGCGTGCCGGTCTGGACGGCGAGGAGGCCGACGGGCGCGGTCGCGGCCAGCACCTGCGGCACCGCATAGACGGTCAGTCCGGCCAGGGTTCCGTATTGGGGCACGCTCATGCCGAGATGGAAATAGAGGAGAGGCAGCAGAAACACAGCCGCAATGCCAAGGACGGCGGTGAAGGCGAGTGCCGCGGCGATCTCCTGCGAATCCGCCTCGATCACGGGAGCAACGGCAACGATGGCCGAGTTGCCGCATATCGAATTGCCGCAGGCGATCAGCGTTGCCAGCCTCGGCGGCAGGCCAAGCGCCCGCCCGATGAGGTAGGTGGCGGCGATCGATAAAACGACAACGATAGCGATGCCGGCGATCAGCCAGACGCCGGCGCCGCGAATGGCCGAGAGGCTAATGGAGGCGCCGAGCAGCACGATGGCGATTTCCAGCAGGATCTTGGCGCTGAAATCGATGCCCGGCCTCATGGCGGGGTTCAGCGGCTTGAGCGTGCAGACGGTGATGCCGAGCGCAATGGCAAGCACCAGGCTTTCGATCCATCGGTCTCCGAACAGGCCGATTTCGACATGCTCGCCGGCGTATGCGAGAAGGGCGACGGCGCAGGTGAGCGCGAGGCCGGGAAGGATCGTGTTGACGCGTTGAGCAAGTGACATATCGTGCCGTCGTTCGTTTGCTATGCTTCGGTGAGGCGGAAAGTCTCACCTGTCGATGTCGACATCCATCGAATATTATCCTATGTTTCATTCGATAAATTAGAATGATTTCCCATGACCTTCGAGCAGCTCGCAATTTTCGTCGCCGTCGCCGAACGAGAACATCTGACCAACGCCGCTGAAGCCATCCACCTGACGCCTTCGGCCGTCAGCTCGGCGATCAAGAATCTCGAGGCCTATTACGGTGTGGAGCTGTTTCACCGCGTCGGCCGACGGATCGAGCTGACGGAGACAGGGCGGTCCTTCCTGGGTGAAGCCAAGGCGACGCTCGCCCGGGTACGTTCGGCGGAACTCATGCTATCCGAATTGGGTGGGTTGCAGCGCGGCCGGCTCAGCCTCTATGCGAGCCAGACCATCGCCAGCTACTGGCTGCCGCCTCTGCTGATGCGGTTTCATCGCGATTACCCTGGTATCGAGCTGGATCTGACGATCGGTAACACGCGAACCGTCACGGAAGCCGTCATCGATGGTGCTGCCGAACTAGGTTTCATCGAGGGTGAAGTGGACGCGCCGGCGCTCTCGATGAAGATCGTCGCGCAGGATGCACTCGTCATCGTCGTACCGCCGGATCATCCCTGGGCGGATGGACGTCAGCTGACCGTCGCCGACCTTGCCACCGGCACCTCCTGGGTGATGCGGGAGGAGGGGTCGGGCACGCGTTCGGAATTCGAAAATGCGGTCGCCAGGCTGGGTGCGTCACCGCGCGATCTCGGCATGGCACTTGTCTTGCCGTCGAATGAAGCGGTGCTGTCGGCGGTTTCTGCCGGGCAAAGTGCCGCGGCTGTTTCGAGTGCCGCGGCGAGAGCCTATCTTGGGCAAGGACTGCTGGTTCAGGCAAGGTTCGACCTGCCTGTCCGCAGCTTCCGGCTGCTGCGCCACAAGGAGCGCCATGCCAGCAAGGCCGCCCAGACGCTGGAGGCGATGTGCAAGGATTGAGTCGATTCAGCACGTTCCCGGAATCCGATACCGGCAATAGCTGATAGTGCCAGCCTTCAATCTATCGCCGCTCACCCCGCTGCCGGTTGGCGACGACGAGTTCGATGTTATTGCGCTCCAGCATGGCGCGAATGTCTGATGGCGGTATTTCGTCGGTGACCAGTTTGTCGAACGCTGTGGGTTCGCTGAGGACGATGGGTGCACTGCGTCCGAACTTGGCGCTGTCGGCGACGATGATGCAGTTTTCGGCGCGGCCGGCCGCTTCCCGGGAATATTCCGCTTCTTCGAGATCGTGCAGCATGAAGCCGGAGGTGGCGTTGATGGCGCCGACCGACAGGATGGCATGGCGTATGTTGAAGCGGCGCAGGAAATTGGCGGCCTCCATGCCGAAGGCGCCGCCGTCGTGCCCGCGCAGTTCGCCGCCCGCGAAGAAGACGCGGTTGCCGTTGCGGGTTGCGAGCGCGTGAGCGACCGCGACGGCATTGGTGACGACGAAGAGGTTCTGGTGCTTCTGCAGCGCAACGGCAATGAAGGCCGTGGTCGAGCCGACATCGAGGAAGAGTGCGTCTCCATCCTCGATCATGGATGCGACGGAGGCGGCGATCATCCGCTTGGCTTCCGCATTCTCGTTCATGCGCAGATGCAGCGGAGGCTCGATCATCGAATCCTTGATGTGGACCCCGCCATGCACCTTGGTCACGAGCCCGTTGGCCTCGAGGCTGCGGATGTTGCGGCGGATGGTTTCCTCGGAAACGCCGAGCCGTTCGGCCAGGAACTGGATGCGGCTCGCGCCGCCGGCCAAGCGCAGTTCCTCCAGAATTTCGCGCTCGCGATGATTGGAATGAAGCGGTGGCTGGGATATGCCCGACATGGTTGCTGATCCTATTGAGGGTATTGATCCCGAAATGGCCAACTCCGTCGCCGCCAGAGGCGTCAACGCGCACGAGCTTGATACATTTGCCTCGCGCTTGAGTTTTTAAGGCAAATCTCACCTACGGTGAAGCGCTCTCTTCGCGATATCCATAGCTCATCCAATTCGAACAGCCTCTCGAAACCAACAAAAAGCCAAATCTTCGTTTCATTTTGTGGGGTGCCCTTGACAGCTTCGCTGTTGTAAGGAACCTTTCTCATCCGAAGGATGCTCGGCAGTGGTACCGGAGGGGCCAGAGGGGAATGACTGCGACGCCGGAAGACAAGATCTATTCTCTCGGCATCTGGCACGGGCCGATCGAGATCGCCCCGCTTGTCGGCGGCATCACCAATCGCAACTATCTGGTCGGCAATGCGGGCCGGCGCTTCGTTGTTCGGCTGGGTGAGGACATTCCCGTTCACCATATTAGCCGTGCCAATGAGCTGGCGGCAAGCAGGGCCGCCCATGCTGCCGGCCTCTCGCCCGCCGTCATCCATCACGAGCCCGGCATACTGGTGCTTGACTATATCGACGCAAAGCCGCTGTCGGCCGCTGATATAGGTGACCCGGCCATGATGGCCCGCGTCGTGCCGCTCGTCCGGTCCTGTCATCGGGACGTCGCCAGGCATTTTCGCGGACCGGCAGCCATCTTCTGGGTCTTCCATGTGATCAGGGATTATGCGGCCGTTCTCGAGGCCGGTGGTAGCCGGCACAAGTCGCGGCTGATTTCCTTCCTGGAAATTGCCGAGCGGCTCGAGCGTGAAGCCGGTCCTTTCGAGATTGCCTTCGGTCACAACGATCTGCTGGCGGCGAATTTCCTCGACGACGGCAAGCGGCTCTGGCTGATCGATTGGGATTATGCTGGCTTCAACACGCCGTTTTTCGATCTCGGCGGCCTTGCCTCCAACAATGAATTCTCCGAGGCGCAGGAAGAGGCGATGCTGGAGGCCTATTTCGAAGCTTCCATCAGCGACGACCTGCGCCGGCGCTATCAGGCGATGAAATGTGCTTCCCTCCTACGCGAGACGATGTGGAGCATGGTTTCGGAAATCCATTCCGACATCGATTTCGATTATTCTTCCTATACAGCTGAAAATCTACGGCGCTTCGAGAGCGCCTGGCAGGGTTTTCGCAATTCTTGAGGTGACACGATGAAGGAACTGCCGGCTACAGCAAAGACCGTCGTCATCGGCGGCGGCATCATCGGCTGCTCGACCGCCTACCATCTCGGAAAGCTCGGCTTTACCGACACAGTGCTGCTGGAACGCAAGAAGCTGACCTCGGGCACGACGTTTCATGCCGCCGGCCTCGTCGGTCAATTGCGCACCAGCGCAAACATCACGCAGATGCTCGGCTATTCGGTCGATCTCTACAAGACGCTCGAGGCGGAGACCGGGCTTGCCACCGGCTGGAAGATGAATGGCGGCTTGCGTCTTGCCTGCAACGAGGAGCGCTGGACGGAGGTGAAGCGGCAGGCGACAACGGCGCAGTCCTTCGGCCTGCAGATGCATCTCCTGACGCCGCAGGAGGCGCGCGATCTCTGGCCGCTGATGGATGTCGACGACCTCGTCGGTGCCGCCTTCCTGCCGACCGATGGGCAGGCCAATCCTTCCGATATCACCCAGGCGTTGGCGAAGGGCGCCCGCGTGGGCGGCGTGTCGATCTTCGAGGATACCGAAGTTCTCGATCTGGAGATCGACAAGGGCCGCATCCACGCCGTCATCACCGAGAGGGGCCGCATCGAATGCGAGCGCGTCGTCGTCTGCGCCGGGCAGTGGACACGGACCTTTGCCGGCCGCTTCGGTGTCAACGTGCCGCTTGTCTCCGTCGAGCATCAATATCTCATCACCGAATCCTTCGGCGTGCCGTCCAACCTTCCGACGCTGCGCGATCCGGACCGGCTGACCTATTACAAGGAAGAGGTCGGCGGGCTTGTCATGGGCGGCTATGAGCCGAACCCGATCCCCTGGGCGCTCGATGGTATTCCGAAAGATTTCCACTACACGCTGCTCGACAGCAATTTCGATCATTTCGAGCAGATCATGGAACAGGCGCTGGTGCGTGTGCCGGCGCTGCAGACGGCCGGCGTCAAGCAGCTGCTGTGCGGCCCGGAGAGCTTCACGCCCGACGGCAATTTCATTCTCGGCGAGGCGCCGGAGTTGAGGAATTTCTTCGTCGGCGCCGGCTTCAACGCCTTCGGCATAGCCTCCGCCGGCGGAGCTGGCATGGCGCTTGCCGAATGGGTCGCCAAGGGCGAACCGCCCTACGATCTGTGGCCGGTCGATATCAGGCGTTTCGGCCGCCCGCATTTCGACACCGACTGGGTGCGCACCCGCACGCTGGAGGCCTATGGCAAGCATTACACCATGGCCTGGCCCTTCGAGGAGCATTCCAGCGGCCGGCCGTGCCGTAAGTCGCCACTCTATGATCGGCTCAAGGCGCAGGGCGCATGCTTCGGCGAAAAGCTCGGGTGGGAGCGGCCGAACTGGTTTGCCGATCTATTCGCCGGCGAGGAGCCGAAGGACGTCTATACTTACGGCCGTCAGAACTGGTTCGATGCTGTCGGCCGCGAACATAAGGCGGTGCGCGAGGCGGCCGTTATTTTCGACCAGACCTCCTTCGCCAAATTCGTGCTGAAGGGCAGGGATGCCGAGGCGGCGATCTCATGGATCGCTTCCAACGACGTCGCCAAGCCAGTTGGCGCCCTGACCTATACCCAGATGCTCAACGACCGCGGCGGCATCGAATGCGACGTCACCGTCGGCCGCATCGCCGAGAACGAATTCTACATAACGACGGGCACCGGCTTTGCTACGCATGACTTCGACTGGATCGCCCGGAATATTCCGTCCGAAATGCATGCGGAGCTGGTGGATGTCACCTCCGCCTATTCCGTGCTGTCGCTGATGGGGCCGAAATCGCGCGAGATATTGCAGGCCGTGACCTCGGCCGACGTTTCGAACGCCGCATTCCCCTTCGGTAAAGTGAAAACAGTCGGTATCGCGGGCTGTCCCGTCAGGGCGCTGCGCATCACCTATGTCGGCGAACTCGGCTATGAGCTGCATGTGCCTGTGGAATATGCCACTAGCGTTTATGACGTGCTGATGGCCGCCGGGCGCGAGCACGGCCTCGTCAATGCCGGCTATCGTGCCATCGAAAGCTGCCGGCTGGAAAAGGGCTATCGCGCCTGGGGCTCGGATATCGGGCCGGATCATACGCCTGTTGAAGCCGGGCTTGCCTGGGCGGTGAAGACGAAGAAGGACGTCGCATTCCGCGGCAGGGAGGCGATCGAGCGGCAACTGGCCTCTGGCGTGAAAAAGATGCTCGCCTGCTTCGTGCCCGACGATCCCGAAGTCGTGCTTCTCGGCCGCGAGACGATCTATCGCGATGGCCAGCGCGTCGGCTGGCTGTCGAGCGGCGGCTACGGCTATACGATCGGCAAGGCCATCGGCTACGGCTATGTCCGCAATCCCGACGGCGTGACTGAGGATTTCGTGCTGTCCAGTCGCTACGAACTCGATGTCGCGCAAAGCCGCGTGCCGTGCCAGGTGTCGTTGAAGCCGCTTTATGATGCGCGGATGGCGCGGATCAAGGGGTGATTGGGGGCCGCGTGCGTTAACTCAACGCGAGCATTTCGGTATGAAGCCTATCGTCTGCTTGGCAGATCCCATGCCCGATAAAGGTTATTGAGAGCCTCGGCTGTGTGGCATTCCACCATCGGCAATTCGGCTTCCCGCAGGATATTTGCGTATTTGGTGCCGCTGTTGCGGGTCTTCACGAGTATCCAGCGAATCATCTCCCATTTGATGCTGTCCTTGGCGCCTTCGAGATGCCCTGCTCGATCTGAGCGGTTGATCAGGGTCCGCTTGAGATAGCGGGAAAAGCGCAGCCAATGATTGGAGGTGATGAGGATGGCGCCAGTAGCGCGGGCCAAACGTTGCGGAATCAGGCGCGTATAATTGCCTTCCATGATCCATTGCTCGCCAAGAATCGCCGCATCGTGCAGCGCGGCGAACTCTGCTTCCGGGCGCTGCTTCCAATCCGTGTGGGGAAGGTGGTGAAGCTGATCGAGATGGACTGTCGGAAAGCCGAGCTTTTTGGAAAGGGCCACAGCCAGCGTTGACTTGCCGGCATTGGAGGGGCCGAGCACGACGATGCGCTCGCCAAGGGAATGCAAGGTTAGCATGGGGCACCGGTCGGAAAATTGGGATGGCTTCCAATGGCCGAAGCGAAGGACGTTGTCAACGCCTGCGTGCCGTACTTCCGTCATTGCGACATTTACGTGAAACGCGGAAGCAAGCCATGCCACCTGACGAAAACTGTGATCTCCCTGCCGCAGCCCCAGCCCTTTCCTTGACACGCCAGCGCTTTCATCCTCAATCGACATGCTGACAATTGACGGAGGCGAAAGACGATGGCGGAAGCGAGCATCAAGCTGGAGGAGAGCTGGAAAGAGGCGCTATCTCCGGAGTTCGAAAGCCCCTACATGCAGCAGCTCAAGGCCTTTCTCGTCGAGGAGAAGCAGCGCGGCAAGGTGATCTTTCCCCGTGGCAGCGAGTATTTCCGGGCTCTGGATCTGACCCCGCTTGACGAGGTGCAGGTCGTCATTCTCGGGCAGGATCCCTATCATGGTTTCGGGCAGGCGCATGGGCTCTGCTTCAGCGTCCGTCCCGGCGTGCGCATTCCGCCGTCGCTGGTCAATATCTATAAGGAGCTGGAAACCGATCTCGGCATTCCGCCGGCGCGGCACGGCTTTCTGGAAAGCTGGGCGGAGCAAGGCGTCTTGCTGCTCAACAGTGTGCTGACGGTCGAGGAATCGCAGGCCGCATCGCATCAGGGCAAGGGCTGGGAGCGCTTCACCGACGCCGTCATCCGCCAAGTCAACGACGAATGCGACGGCGTCGTCTTCATGCTCTGGGGCTCCTATGCGCAGAAGAAGGCGGCCTTTGTCGATACCGAGCGCCATCTGGTGCTGAAGGCGGCGCACCCTTCGCCGCTGTCGGCCCATAACGGCTTCCTCGGCTGCCGGCATTTCTCCAAGGCCAATGCCTATCTAGCCGAGCATGGCCGGGATCCGATCGATTGGGCTCTGCCGAGCAATCCTGAGGCTCAGTAAGGTATCTGGTCCCACGGGTTGCTGATCGAAGCGCCGGTGTCGTCGAAATCACCGATGTTGCGGGTGACGACGATAAGATCATGAACGATCGCCGTTGCCGCGATCAATCCATCGGCATCGCCGCGCAGACGCTGTGCCGCGATGCGCCCCCATTCGACCGCAATCTGATCGGTAATCGGAAGAATGCGATTGCCATGATCATGCCGGATCTTGCGCAGCCATTCTTCCAGATGTGCTGCGGTGCGCGGGTCCGATTTTCGCTTGAGCGCAATCCCGCGCATGATCTCTCCAAGTGTGATGACACTCAGATAGATAGTGGAGGGGTCGATTGAGCGCAGCCAGTCAATCGCTTGGGAATTACCGCGCCGGATTTCCGAGATGACGTTGGTGTCGACCAGATACATCAGAAGAGGACATCCCGGCTAGGCGTTTTGCTGCGCTCCGATACGGCGTCAATCATTTCGTCATCCCAGGCCGGCCCGGATAGCAAGTCATCGGCAAGGCTCGGTTTGCCGGCCAGGAGAGCATCATAGTCTTCGGCAGACAGGACGACGGCCGCACGTTCTCCGCGCAAGGTGACAATTTGCGGTCCCTCGCTGCGCGCTTTCTGCACGACCTTTGAAAACTGGTTCTTAGCATCCTGCAATGGCCAACTCATCGAAACCCTCACTAGCTAGACTGTCTAGCTTAATCTAAAGCCGCTCCCGTTGGGAATCAACAAATGAGAGCAGTACTGCTTCTCGGTGAACGATCTGAATTTATCGTTCACTCATTGAAGACAATCCGTTTGGCTATTCGGGGCTATCGAAACACGGCCCACAAGACCATCTTCTGCCCATGAGAAACGCCTGCCGGTGCAGGCGAAAAAAAGGGGTTAGAGATGCTCAACCAGATCAAAGGTCTTCACCACGTTACCTCGATGGCGGAAGACGCCCGGACCAACAACAAGTTCTTCACGGATACGCTCGGCCTGCGCCGCGTCAAGAAGACGGTGAATTTCGACGCTCCCGATGTCTATCACCTCTACTATGGTGACGAGGTCGGCACTCCCGGCACGATCATGACCTACTTCCCGTTCCCGAAGATGGCGCGCGGTCGTCCGGGGACCGGCGAAGTCGGCAATACGGTCTACTCCGTTCCGGAAGGTGCACTTGGCTACTGGACCGAGCGGCTCGGCCAGCATGGCGTCGAGGGCCTGAAGGCCGATGAATCCTTCGGCCAGAAGCGCCTGCATTTTGCCGGCCCGGATGGCGATGGCTTCGCGCTCGTCGAGGTCAAGGATGACAAGCGTCAGCCCTGGACGCATAACGGGGTCGATGCCGAGCATGCCATCAGGGGCTTCCATTCCGTTGCCATGCGGCTCAGGGATGAAGGCGCCACCGCCGAGTTGTTGAAGTACATGGGTTACGACGTTGTCGATACGCATGAAGGCGTCAAGCGGCTTGCCATTCCTGGCGGCAACGGCGCCGATTATGTCGATCTCGAAACCATGCCCAACATCAATCGCGCGCTGCCGGGCGCCGGCTCCGTCCACCATGTCGCCTTTGCCGTTGAGAACCGTGCAAAGCAGTTGGAGGTGCGCAAGGCGCTGATGGATACGGGCTATCAGGTGACTCCGGTCATCGACCGTGATTATTTCTGGGCGATCTACTTCCGTACGCCGGGCGGCGTGCTGTTCGAAGTCGCCACCAACGAACCCGGCTTCAACCGAGACGAGGATACGGCCCATCTCGGCGAAGCACTGAAACTGCCTGAACAGCACGCGCATCTGCGCGGCCTGATCGAGCAGCATCTTGAGCCGCTGGAAGGCTGATCCAGGAGAAAAATCATGACGGATACGACCTATGTGCACCGGCTGAAGGCCGGTGCGCCCGGAAAGCCTATTTTCTTCACCTTCCATGGCACCGGCGGCGATGAGAACCAGTTCTTCGATTTCGCTGCCCGCCTGCTGCCGGATGCCACCATCATATCGCCGCGCGGCGATGTCTCGGAATACGGCGCGGCGCGTTTCTTTCGCCGCACGGGCGAGGGCGTCTATGACATGGCCGATCTTGCCCGCGCGACGGAAAAGGTGGCGGCCTATGTCTCGGAGCTGGCGGCTCAACACGGCGCATCGCAGATCCTCGGTCTCGGCTTTTCCAACGGCGCGAACATCCTCGCCAATGTTTTGATCGAGCATGGCGACCTCTTCGATGCGGCCGTGCTGATGCATCCGCTCATCCCCTTCCAGCCGAAGGACAATTCAAGGCTGGCGGGCAGGCGCGTGCTGATCACCGCGGGCGAGCGGGATCCGATCTCGCCTGCGCCGGTGACCCAGGCGCTGGCCGATTATTTCGCGCGGCAGGATGCCAAGGTCACGCTCGAATGGCATCCGGGCGGCCACGATATTCGCCCCAACGAGATCGAGGCCATCGGCAAATTCGTTGTGCCCTACGCCTAAGCTAGAAAAATGACTAAGCCACGCGGCAGAAAACCCTTGCCCCGTGGCCTGTTATTGGCCGATCAGGCGCAGCATCGCCTTTGCTTGCGAGGCGGCCGCGAGCTTTCCCTTCTCGTCGATATAGTCCGTTCCGCAGAAGCGGGTGAGGTTCGCGGCATCCAAGCCGTCCGACTGGGTGTGTTTCGCGTCGGCAATGACCATGCGCCAGGCACAGCCGAGCATCTTATCAGATTGGATCGCTTCGTCGCAGCCGGTGCTGAGGCATAGGGCGACATGTTTCTGCGCGCGATAGCCGCCGGCGATGGCCTCCTCGTAATCGGTCTTCCAGCTATTGCGCGTCTGTTCGCAACGGGCGGGATTGCTGCTCTGGCTGCATTGCACCGTCTTGTCGACATAGGTTTGCGCCGGCGGCCACAGGGGGCCGTCGACGAGGCTGACGCAGCCGCAGGCAAACAAAGTGGCTGACAGCAGGTGCAACTGATTCTCCTTCGGCCGGGTCGCCGGAATCCTAGAGCATGTCGCGCAAAAGTGTGCAGCGGTTTTGCGATAACGACATGCGAAAAATCAAAAGTCTAAAGTGCTGGGAGCGAATCTCAGAGATCGCGACGCGCTTTAAAGCGATCGTAAAGATGCGCAAGATCAATATGATATTGCCAACGGTAGCGGGCGGGCATCATCCTTCGACGGTTCGCCGCAATGTATCGTGGCCTTCCTGCAACCCTTGTCATCTTCCGGCGCCACCGACACCTAGCGGCGCAAGCTTAGCT